>CAZVOU010000125.1:0-133782 GCA_964628605.1 uncultured Syntrophaceae bacterium | reverse complement strand
TTATCCAGAAAGTGAAAATCGTCAACGCGCCTCGGAGCAATATGAAAATGTCGATATAGTCATTGAAGACGCCGATTCAAGGACTTCCATCCAATCTAGCGCAGTGTGATTCCCAATCTCAAAATCCAGTGATCCCAGTTTCGAAATGTTACTGAATATGACTGGTCTTCATCAATCCTGACAATCGGATTGAGGAGGAACTTTTGAGCTTATTCTCCCGGATTTGTATTGTCCAGATATGATTACACCGTTTAGTCTTTCTCCCCCTTGCGCTATTACCATTGAACCAAGTTCATGGGCTTGTTTGATGTTTTCCAGAGTGTCGGACTTGTTTAACAAGACATAGAACAGGCTACTGGCCGGAACATTTTTTTGCCCGGCATCCGGATGAGTGCCCAATATTGCCAAAGACGCCGGGCTTATGTTGTCATTCTCGTTCAGGCTAGTGACTTTAAGGAATTTTGACAGCTTGTGGACCGTGAGTCCATTGGCAGGCTTTCCAATACAATCCAAACCCATCACGTAGATTACAATATCGGTGAAGTATGGTATCCGGGGTTCCCAGGCCTCGGTCCCCTTTACTGAGAAACCACAAGCTCCATCACCTTCGACAATTGTTATGTCCGCTATTCTTGACGCTAAAAAAACCTCATCATCATTAATGCCCAAGAGCTTGTTAGAAGCAGTATCGATGGATTTTCCAATACATACATTTCCGCACGCGGCCAGTTCTATTGCGGCGCTTTCCAGCCAACCTTCGTTCCTGGTGAGTTTGACCGATGCGGCTTGATTCGGGGTCGGAACGAATATCTTGGTGGTGGTAGTGGTAATTGTCTTTCGCCCCGAAAGGTTAAAATCGTTGGCTAACTCGAACATCAACGACGTCTTTCCACCGGCTCCGACCAAAGTTATCACGCACGGTAAAGAACTTATTTCTAATAAATTTATCAGAGACATCGCCGCGATCACTCACCGATTTGGTTTATGGAGTTCCATAAAGCGATTTGTTCACTGAAAGACATCTTCTTCTTTTTCTTAACAGCCATTTTCCCACGACACGCAGCGCATCTTGACTCAGAACAACCCTGACACATTCTACAATCTGAGCATGGGTGCTTTCTATTTTCACAATTTCCTGATTCACATTGCATGAGAATTCCTTCCATGATAGATTAAAAGGCTTAAATAATTTGTCAATCTATATCCACACAGTTTAAATCCCTTCACGGAGAGCTTGCCATGAAGAACAACCCAATTAAAGAAACTAACTTGGTAGGACTCAAACTCTTGGGTCGCGGGAAAGTCAGGGATATTTATGACCTCGAATCTCGACTTCTCATAGTTTCTACCGATCGTCTATCAGCGTTTGATGTAATTTTGCCCAATCCGATTCCAAAAAAAGGAAACGTGTTGAACCAATTGAGCGCTTTTTGGATGAACAGAACCCGAGACATGATCCCGAATCATCTGATCACTTCTGATATAATGCATTTTCCCTCTGAGCTTAAGGAATTCCGTGATCAACTTGATGGGCGCAGCATGCTTGTAAAGAAGGCCAAAGCTTTTCCTGTGGAGTGTGTGGTCAGGGGTTATATCATCGGGTCTGGGTGGGAGGATTACAAGAAAACGGGGGCGGTGTGCGGAATCAAACTGCCTGCCGGGCTCAAGCAGGCGGAAAAGCTCTCCGAACCAATTTTCACTCCATCGACAAAAGCCGAGCTTGGAGCGCATGATGAGAACATATCTTTTTCCAAGGCTGTTGATCTCTTGGGCGCTGAAGACGCAAACTGGTTGAGGGACGCTTCGTTGAAACTGTATGATTTTGGGGCAAGGTGGGCTGAACAAAGAGGCATAATAATTGCCGACACAAAATTTGAGTTTGGAGTGATTGATGGAGAAAGGTCGCTCATAGATGAGGCCTTAACGCCCGACTCGTCCCGATTTTGGCCTGTGGATCAGTATCAGCCCGGCATGTCACCCCCATCTCTGGATAAACAGTATGTCAGAGATTACCTGGAACGCATCAAGTGGGACAAGGAACCGCCCGCGCCGGTACTACCAGATGATGTTGTCAAAAATGTAAGTGAAAAGTACATCAACATTTTTAGGATACTCACAGGTGAAGAGATTTAATCCTCTGGAGAGTTTCATGTATAAGAGCACAAAATTCATATTCATCACAGGTGGAGTGCTTTCATCTCTTGGAAAAGGTCTTTCTGCAGCCAGTATTGGAACATTGATGGAAAGTAGGGGGCTAACAGTCACCCTATTGAAAATGGACCCATACATCAATGTCGATCCAGGAACAATGAATCCATTCCAGCACGGCGAGGTTTTCGTGACTGATGACGGAGCGGAAACCGACCTGGATCTCGGACATTACGAACGTTTTACACATGCCATTCTTCGTCAGAAGAATAACTTTACCACGGGACAGATTTACGACGCAGTCATTCAGAAGGAACGACGCGGCGAATATCTCGGCGCCACTGTTCAGGTGATTCCGCATGTAACCGATGAGATAAAAGACAAAATCAGAGGCTTGGGGAATGGGGTTGACATAGCGATAGTGGAAGTCGGTGGAACGGTTGGCGACATAGAGAGTCTCCCCTTTCTAGAGGCTATTAGACAGTTGCGCGCTGATTTGGGACCTCAAAACGTCTTATATGTTCATCTAACTCTGTTACCGTATGTAAAAGCTTCAGGAGAAGTGAAGACCAAACCGACTCAGCATAGTGTCAAGACGCTGAGAGAGGTTGGTATTCAGCCTGATATACTCATCTGCAGAACTGAAAAAAGCATTTCAAGGGACATCAAAGAAAAGATAGCGTTGTTCTGTAATGTTCGGCCGGAAGAGGTGATTGCAGCAGAAGACGTAGAATGTATTTACGAATTGCCCCTAAAATTCCATGAAGAAGGTCTGGATCAAAAAATTGTTGAACTTCTTAATGTCTGGACCAGAGCGCCTCAATTGGATGAGTGGAAAGCTTTCATTCAATCCGTAAAATCTTTGCAGCAGGTTGTCACTATCGGCATAGTGGGAAAATATGTAAATTTGCATGAATCCTACAAGAGTCTCAATGAAGCGCTATTTGCCGGTGGAGTAGCCAACGGAACCAAGGTCAAATTAAAATTCATTGACTCTGAACGTATAGAAAACTTCGGATTGGAAGATCAATTCCAGGATGTAGATGGAATACTTGTTCCAGGTGGTTTCGGTTCAAGGGGTATAGAAGGTAAGATCAGGGCGGTGCAGCATGCGCGTGAAAACAATATCCCCTATTTTGGCATCTGTCTCGGCATGCAAATGGCGGTGGTGGAATTTGCAAGAAATGTATGCAAACTTACGAAAGCCAATTCAACAGAATTTGATCCTGAAACCCGTTTCCCCGTCATTCATCTTATGGAAACACAACGCTCCATCACTGACAAGGGTGGAACAATGAGACTGGGAGCCTACGAATGTGTCATTCCATCGGACAGCCTTTGTCATGAAATATACGGAAAAACGGCGATTAGTGAGAGGCACAGGCATAGGTACGAGTTCAACAACGAGTTTAGAAAGACCTTGGAGGAAAAGGGTCTTGTTGCAGGTGGAGTCTCGCCGGACGGTCAACTGGTGGAATTGGTCGAATATAGGCCTCATTCGTGGTTTGTCGGTTGCCAGTTCCATCCTGAATTTAAATCGCGTCCAATGGATCCACATCCTTTGTTCTCGAGTTTTATCAGGGCCAGTCTTGATTACAGGAACTCGAGACCACATTCTGAGGTTAGCAAGACCGGCTGATGCTTGATAGCAAATCATTCTGAACTGGAGTCGATATCCACTGTAATCGGACCAAATCCGGGGCGATCAATCAAGAATCACTTTTGTCCTTCAATTCCAGGAATTTTTGATAAACGGCGGTTTTGTTTAGTCCAAATCTGATATACGCTTCGACGGCCAAACGTTTTCCGGACAATCCTTCCGCCATCAATTCGGCCACAGCGTCTTCAATGTCAATTGATGGGCTCATCTCTGATGAGCCCTCAACCACTACAGTAATTTCACCTTTAACGGAATCTCTTGACTTGAGTGAGTCAAGCACCGAACACACGTCCCCACTTATTATTTCTTCAAAAACCTTGGTAAGCTCACGAAAAAGAACCATTTTTCTTGAACCCAGGTATTCGCAGCCCACTTCCAGGGTATCAATGATTCTGGCCGCTGTTTCCAAAAAAACCACTGTGCGTTGTTGTCTGACCAAATCTGCAAAAAAAAGTTTTCTCTGGGTGTCCTTACGCGGAGCAAATCCCAGATAGAGGAATGAGGAACAGTCCATTCCGGATACGGACAGCGCAGTGGTGATAGAGGATGGACCGGGGATAGGAGAAACCGTGTACCCTGCCTGTAAGGCCGCTCTCACCAG
Organism: uncultured Syntrophaceae bacterium; assembly: GCA_964628605.1. Classification (GTDB taxonomy): domain Bacteria; phylum Desulfobacterota; class Desulfomonilia; order Desulfomonilales; family Desulfomonilaceae; genus CAITZA01. Next base: position 129,373 of record CAZVOU010000125.1, on the reverse strand, counting down.
GCGATTGCCGGGATCTGAAACAGCAGGCGTGCCGGCATCGGTTATTAATGCCACTGAGTAGCCTTTGGCGAGTTTACCCAAAACAGCTTCCATCTTTCTGGCTTCACTAAAACGATGCAGACTCATCAATCTGGTGGGAATGCCCCAATGACTAATCAGGACCCTGCTTTTCCGGGTATCTTCGCAGGCTATTAAATTCACGTGCCTGAGGGTTTCAACCGCCCTGATGGTGATATCTTCAAGGTTGCCTATCGGAGTTGCAACGACATAAAGAATGCCCTTGTCAGTCTGGAATCGGTCATCAGGTTTGTTTAGCGCCCTGAGGCGAGTCATGAAGTTTGTTCCTTTCCGGATTTATCATGATACAAGTACGAACTCTTATATTCCTGAAGGATTGAAATGAGCAACACTTTTAACACGGCAGCCACTGGAACGGCAACCAGCATGCCGACAACTCCAAACAAATTACCGCCAACAACGAGAGCCATTATATATACCACAGGATGAAGTCCCACAGCCTGGCCAACAACATTGGGAGTCAAAACATATGTTTCCAGCACCTGAACCAATCCTATCCACAGAAAAACATAAAAAACATGGATCAGGTCTCCGAATTTCGCGAACGCCATGATCGGAGCGAATATCAACGCTATCATGGTTCCCAGATAAGGCACTATGAACAGCAGGCCTGAGACAATTCCAATTACAAGCGCCAGATCGATGCCGATAAAAATGAAGCCCAAACTGTACAAAATAGCCATTATGAATGAAATCGTAAGCTGACCACGAACAAAGCTTGACAGCACTCCGTCTATTTCCACGAATTTTTTTATAATGGGCTCTCTGGCATATTCGGGGATCAATTCTACGGTTCCTTGCTTGATGCTTTCAAAAGAAACCAGCAAATAATAAGCAATTATGGGGATTAGCAATATTTGGAAAACGGTGGTGATCACTGAAATAGTTGAACTAAAAACGGAAGAGAGTATACGTCCGGACGCTCTGGTTAAACCGGGCAACAATTGCCGGCCCTTTTCAATTGCAAGCCCTGACAATTCACTCACATCCTGCGGAAGAGACACATCAAATTTGGTCACCAATTCAAAAAATATCCGCTGAAGGGTTTCAACATATCTGGGGATAACGCGTGAAAAGGAAGCTATTTCACCCGCGATTGCCGGAATTATTAGAAAAAAGAGACCTAGCACAAAAGCGAAAACGATTAGCAAAGACATCAATGCGGCCAGTGATCTGTTCACATGTATTTTTTCGAGCGCCAGCACCAGAGGGTTGAGAATGTAAGCCATTAAAAATGACACCATTAGAATAGTAGTCACGGATTCCATGACGCTTATCAACCAGTACACTATATAGGCAAAGAGTATGCCTGCCCCAATGCGAACCAGAGTTCTAATGGCGAATGGGTTCATATTTCATACCTTCAGATGTTTGCTGGTGGGTCAAAGCCCGAAATAAAATCAGTGAGAAGACAATTATACATGACCAAGCGAACAGATCACCAAATTTTGTATAAAAGCTCCCCACACTGTTCGGCGCTGACATTTGAATGTTGATCCAGCCGGACTCACCCAGATCTATAGAGTCCACGAGCAATCCAGTAGGATCAAAGGCCCCGCTTATTCCAGTGTTGGCAGCTCTTAGCAACCAAACCCTGTTTTCAATTGATCTGAATTTAGCCATGAAAAGATGCTGGTGGGGGGCCGATGTTGTATCGAACCATCCGTCATTTGTAATGTTTACCAGGAACCGTGCTCCATTGTTGATTGCCATTCTGCTAAGTTCAGGAAATATTGCCTCATAGCAGATTAGAACGCTAAAAGCAGGCAAATTACCGGTTTTCATCACGGTCATCACCGTCCCGGCTGAAAAATCGGCTTCGCGCGCCGCCATTCCAGGACCCACAGGAAACAGCCAGTTCAAAGGCATGTATTCGCCAAAAGGGACCAGGTGGATCTTGTCATACCCTGACAATATTTCCGATCCATCCACCAGAAAAGCGCTGTTAAAATAGCTTATCTCTCCTGATGAATCAGTTTGAGAAGGCGCTCCTATGAGCATCGGGGTGTTAACTTTCTTCGAAATCTCCATGGCCGCCATCCACGATAAATTTTCACCGCCAATTACTACAGGCACGCTTGTTTCGGGCCATATCAGGAATTCAGCGCCTTTTGCCACGGATTCCGTTGCCAGTTCTTCATATTTTGAAAAAGTGAGCGATCGGTATGATTCGCTCCACTTAAGTCCCTGAGGAATACCCCCCTGCAAAATCCCGACAGTGTGGCTAGTCTGAGTTCTTGACCTGTCTGAGTAATCGGATATTTTTGTCCAACCATAGAGTGCGCATACTGATATGAGCGCCATGCCCACCGCCAACTGGATCACTACACTGGAAAAGGATCTTGACCTGTTAATCAGGGCTTCCAAGACAGCGCTGTTCACAAAAACAATTAGAAAAGACAGCCCATACACTCCGGTGATGTCGACAATCTGAATGAGATTTGGACTCTGTGAAAGAGAATATCCCAACAAGTCCCAAGGAAAACCCGTTAACGCATACGTCCTGAGGTACTCTACGCTTACCCAGGCAGTGGGAAGAATAAGGCAGTATGAAAATCCCGAATTTTTCGCAACCGCACAGAGATATGAAAAAAAAGAGATGAACAGGGCAAGGCACGCAATCATCACCAACAAAATGGTGGCAGCCAGATATTCAGAAAAATGCCCGTGAACTGTCAGTGTATCATAAACCCACCTTACGTTGAGGCTGAAGAAAAAAAAACCGGCAACCCATCCATATAGGGATGCTTTTGCAGGGTTTTCACTAATGTGAATAGACCATAAAAGAGGAATGAGAGCGATCCAGACCAGCAAATCAAGTTGCCATGGATGAAAAACCAGAGCGAGAAACACTCCGCTAATCAATGAAGCCGACAATGGTTTTGTCATGGAATTGCTTCCGAGGCGCCATTCGACTCATTTGATTCTGCCATCGAGGAACGAGTCACCCTAACTCTGGTAACACGTTTAGCGTCTGCAGACTGAATTTTCATTTTTAGACCCTCAAAGAAGATTTCCTCTCCTTTGCGAGGAACTTTGCCTAACAAGTGTATTATGAAGCCCCCAACCGTATCATATCCTTCCCTTGGAACCTTTATATCGAACATCTCCTCGAAGTCGTCAAGATTGGCCCAGGCATTGACCAAGGTGGAGCCATCCTCCTGTGGAAGGAATTCGTCCTCTTCCCTATCGTGCTCATCGCGTATGTCCCCTATTATTTCCTCAATTATGTCCTCGATGGTGACTATGCCGGATGTGCCGCCATACTCGTCTACAATCACAGCCAAATGCGATTTCTTGGAACGCAATTCATTCAGAAGATCATTGATGCGTTTGGTCTCAGGAACGAAAAATGGTTCACGGCATATCTTGTCTATATCAAACACCTTTCCTTGATCGAGCCAGAAAGGCAGCAGATCCTTGGCATTTAATATGCCGACTATTTGATCGACATTCTCCTTGAAAACGGGAATCCTCGAATGTCCCGAGTGAATTATGGCGCTCAGTATCTGATCAAGCGGACAATCGCGTGGTATCGCGACAATCTGTGTGCGAGGAATCATAATTTCGCGGGCTACCGTCTGTTTGAGATCAAAAATACCCTCGATCATGTCACCTTCGTCATGATCAATTAAGCCCCTTTCCTCACTCTCATCTATAACTTGTTGTAATTCTTTAGGAATTCTATTTAGGCCCATTTTGCGTTTGAACCATCTGACCAGACCTTGAGTTTCTGATTGCGAATCCTCCAATTGGACATACACCCTTTCGCATCGCTCTCTGCGACGGTCAATTGAGAGTGCCGACAATGTGAGAAGCGAGGCATGTTACAGATAACCCAAGAAATAACAATCACGGCCCGAAGTGTCAAGGAATTCAGAGCATGCGGATTAAACGGTGATCACGGGTTTAAGTGGATTACTGAGGGCTGAGAAAAAGCTCCGAACGTGAGGACATTCAAAACTCATAGTCTTCAGGCGGGGCGGCTAGTCCATGACCCGGAATGAAGGGGATTGCAGCCACAGGATAGCCTCGAAGCCATCTGATTCCGCATCTTAAAACCGTTTTGACCGGCGCAGGTGTTAGGTAAAAAGAAGGGCCCCTGACGTCCGCCTCTTCTTCCAGATTGGACGGGATTATGCTCAGGCAATGACCAAACTCCGTAGAGAACAAGTAGAATGGCTTCAAATCCTCTGGGATCATGCCTTCGTACAAATTCAAATCCAGGTCCAGTTTAGACCTTGAATCAAAAATATCTGACTTGGTTTTGACCATTTCCCAGAGGTTTTCCGGAGGATAGAACTGGGAACAACAACGATTCACAGCCCTGTCGAATTCTATCTCAGTCCATGGCCTGGTCTGTCTCACTATTTCGTGGAGGTTGGAGAAGAACTTTCTGAATGAGTTTTCAGTCTCGACCATGAATCGCTTGCCGTTTTCATCATAGAAAAAATTGCAAAGTCGTTCCTGTTGGGCCATTTTTTTGAAGGTGTCAGGCCCGTCAGGATGATGATAATTCCACCATAGATCAAAGAAACCTTCTTCGGGCCCCAAGTACTTTAGCATGGTCACCACGAGAAGTATTTCATCAAATTTTATTAAACCCCCGCGATGCAGGACCTCGGTAGCCCCTACTGAAACCTTGGGCAGGGATAGCGGTCTTACGAACAGGCCAACCTGTTCAGATTTCAGTCGTTCGTTCCAGTATGTGGCCTTGATAGCCTTACCTGGAAAAAGCCGAACCTCTTCTGGATCTGTAAACTGCATAATTAATCCTCACTAATGATGTGTATCAAAAAAAGGCATACATTTCCAGTAGATTGGAGGAGATGAAAATATATAAACCATGATCAAAGCTCTTGACCGTAATCTATGAAAATGATAATACAATTTTGAATGAAGGAGTTCAGGCATGAGTGGTGATAAAACGATTTGTGTAATTTGCGCATGGAGACAAACATGCAACAAAAAGTTTTTGATGGACGGCGCATCCACGACTCGATGTCCCGATTTTACAAAAGATGTGACTTTGCGGGTTGATGATTCTGATGACTCGACTGAAGAGAGAACAAAAAGTTAGGTCGGAAATTCATAAATGAAACAAAAAGTTAAAGAAATAACACAAAAGGCGTTAAACAAACTTTGCGAGGCTGAAGACGTCTCAGTGGATATAACGGGCTTGCCAAAATTTGACATTTCTAGAACCAAAGATGCCAAATTTGGGGATTTTGCGACCAACATCGCGTTAGTTCTCAGTAAGGAACTGAAAGTCAAGCCGCGAGAATTGGCGCAAAAGATCATTGACCTCATGCCCAAAGATTCGGGGATCATTGATAAGTACGAGATCGCCGGCCCAGGGTTCATCAATTTTTTTCTTTCTCCGGACGTCTGGCGTAGAAATCTTGATTCAATTCATGACCAAAAGGAAAAGTACGGAAGCTCTTCTGAACTGAATGGTCCACGGGTTCTTGTGGAATTTGTCAGCGCCAATCCAACAGGGCCATTGCATGTTGGACACGGACGTGGAGCGGCGGTGGGAGATAGCCTTGTAAGACTTCTCCGGGCGACAGGATTCAGGGTCGATTCCGAATATTATGTTAATGATGTCGGCAATCAGATGAACATTTTGGGACGCTCATTGTATTACCGTTACAGGGAACTACAGGGGGATGACGTTCAGTTTCCGGAAAATCATTATCAAGGCCAGTATATGAAGGAAATGGCCATAGAGTTTGCAGACAGCGCTGAGGCCAATAGAATTAAAGGTCTCGGAGAATCGGAGGCTGTTCCGATAGCGTCGGCCTACGCTTGCAAAAAAATACTGGAAGGCATCAAAGATGATCTGGGTGTTTTCGGGGTAACCTACGACCGTTATTTCAGCGAACGTGAATTGCACGAAAGTGGCAGGCTCGTCCAGGCTCTTGATGAGTTGAAACGGCTGGGTAAAGCAGAGCAGAGAGATGGCGCACTGTGGTTTTTCATGGAGGACAGTCAGGACGAAAAGGATAGGGTTCTCGTCAGAGCTACCGGTGAACCAACATATTTTGCTGCAGATGTGGCGTATCACAATGACAAAATGAATCGAGGCTACGATCTGTTGGTCGATATCTGGGGGTCTGACCATCACGGCTATGTTCCTCGTGTCAAAGCGGCCATTGACGCGTTTGGTCATTCTTCAGATAAACTGCGTGTGCTGCTCGTTCAATTTGTGAACCTGGTTCGTCAGGGGCAAAAAATATCCATGTCCACACGATCCGGAGAATTTATTACTCTTCGGGAAGTGCTGGAAGAAGTCGGTTCCGATGCCGCCAGATTCTTTTTCCTAACCAAACGATGTGACAGCCATCTGGACTTTGACCTGGATTTAGCCAAGAAACAGTCCAGTGACAATCCTGTTTACTATGTACAGTACGCACATGCCCGGATTTCAAGCATATTTAGAATAGCCCAAGAGAAAGGGATAGACGCTGATATCAGCAATCCTGATCTTTCTGCCTTGAACTTGCCGGAAGAGCTGATCCTGATGAAAAAACTTGCGGATTTCCCTAATGTTTTGCGAGAAGCCTCTGAGGCGCTGGAACCGCATCGTGTCACTTTCTATTTGATGGAACTGTCGGAATTGTTTCATTCGTACTACCATGACAACAAGATTTTAGGCGAAGACAACCGAGTCAAAAAAGCTAGACTCTACCTTGTAGAGGCGGTGCGACTCGTAATATCAAACGGACTGACCATATTGGGAGTCTCGGCTCCGGATCGAATGTGAAAGAATTATGGCCCTGAGCAGATTCTTTAGAGACCATAAAGTATTGAAAAGCAAAGCTAGTGTGTCGGTTCGGAATTCGTCCCGAACAGACACAGGGCCTAAAAACGGCCCCATGATCATTGGTGTGCTTTCTACGATAGTGATCATGATAGTGTTGACTTTCATCAATATTAGAATGCTCAGCGCGCCCACTACTCCAAATGAAACGGTCAACCAGTCCCTAAATCACAAAAAACTGAACCCTGTCATGCCTGAGATGAGCGCTGCCAAGCCTGAACTTAAATCATGTCAGACGCCCACTGAGGTAACTTTTTACAGCCAGTTAAAAACGAAAGAAGACAAGTCACCCTCAGGACCATCGGGATCGATTCCAGAGAATAAAGTTTCTTCCAACCGTTCAGGCGAAAAGACCTTTCAGTCAGGGCCTTCCGGTGGTGTCAAAGAAGATAAAAGCTTTTCTTTACCAGCGTCTGCGGGACATCCGACTCCGGGTTCGGCAGACATTGATCAGGATTCCTCGCCAAGTGTGGAAAAACTGAGTAACGACACATCAAAAGGTTTTATCGTTCAGGTAGGAGCGTTTAGTCATCCCCGTATAGCCCAGGAGTGGGCTTCAAAGTGGAAGGCCAAAGGTTACAAGGTGACACTGAAACCGGTAGCTCGCCCAAGTTCAGGAATCATCTACCGGCTTTATCTGGGAGATTTCGAGTCTGAAAAAAAGGCTGATGATTTTGTTAAACAACTCAAAGCTAAAGAGGGGATATCAGCCATGAGGCTCAACGCGCGGGACTAGGTTCAAGGAAAACGCATCCTCATTGCTGAGGATGCGTAGCTGGATCTACTTCTTTTTCAGAGAGGCCAGTCTGTCGGCAAAACTAAGGTTTTTCGTCTGCTGAACGCCCGCCACCTCATCTAGCGCGGCTTTGATGTGCTCATCCGCCGAGTCTCTTTCAGTAGTCAAGAGTTTGGCTTTCATGTCTGAGCTTGCCGCCATGGCTCTGGCATCTTCAGCCTGTTTGTTCATGGCAGCCAAAGCCACGCCGAGGCTGGATGACTCGGACCTTAGTCCAGCCACTTTCTCCGCTTTTTCCGCACGCGCCGCTGACCTTTGCTTTTCAAGTTCGGCTCTCTTCATGTCCCTCTTTGCTTTATCCAGCATGGCGCGAGCATTTTTGACCTTGTTTGCAGTCAGCTCAGCTAGGTTTTTAACTTCCTCATAATATACGACCGCTTCCTGAGCTTCTGCCAACTCTCTTTCCACTTCTGGTCTAAGTTCCTCAAGTTCAGTTAGTAACTTGTTCAAACTGGCCTCGAGTTGCGCGGCCTGAGACGCGTTTCCAGAGGCATTGGCTTCTTCCAGTCTTTTATTCAAGAGTTCGGCAGCCGCCATGAATTTGTCATAATTTTTCTGAGCTGCGTCAGCTTCCGCTTTTTCTCTTTCATACTCAGTTTTAGATTTACCGGCCTCGATAGTTATTTTATCGAGTTCCTTGATCATTTCTTCGATTTCCGCCTGAGACGCAGTCTCTGGATCCCAAGCTACTATTTTCTGAGTAATGGTTTGCCCGATCTGTCCAAATTTTTCCTTGCCGAAGCTGCTAAGGAATCCGAAAATTCCTCCCATTATGTTCCTCCTTGTGGTGTGATGACTAGATGACTTTTATGGAGGCAGGCTCCATTGGTATTCCAACCATTATCTGGATGGAAGCTCCATCTCTTTCCTGTGTGGCTGAGAGCATGAGATATTCGTCCACGTTATCACTGACGTGGCGTCCATATAACATGCTGTCGTATTTGATCGTTTCAGAATTCTTACCGTATGGGTCCATGCGCAAGTTTTCGAGAAAACTCAAAGGTGGAATCCTGTTGATCTGATTACCGGAAGCGTCCTGTTCCAGAACTTTCATTGCATCGGGATTTTCCCAGACCCGGTAATAACGCTTACCCACTTTGCTATCAAAAACATTCAACCCAATATATCCGTCCTGGTCGGAGAGCCAAAAATCCCAGGATTCCCCGTCCTGCGGAAAAACCTCATCGTAGGACATGAAAAGCTTCACCTCTTCAACTATCTTGCGTGAATCGGTGATTACCTGCAGCATGTAAACATGATCGGGATGATTGAGATAGAATCGGTGAACCAAGGAATCTCCAACAGGAAAATTACCATAAGAAATCACCGAATTCGCTGCTCCCGGATGTTTGATCTCAAGTTCATCCCCTGAAAGAATAAAATCTACTTCAGGTATTTCCACCAGGCAGTTGAATCTTAGACCCAACGGCAGATCAAGGTCTATTCTCTCGTCTGTAATCCTGGAAAATGAATCTTTTACATCGTCAAATTTCTTTAGACCAACTTTTCGTAATATGTTCCACATCGCGCACATTTTTCCTCCAAACGGAAAACTACATAACAAGGACGAGTGGTTTTCAAACGACTGTGTCTCTAACCAATACATCCCTGGCCAACACGAAATCATTCAAAAGATGCTTCATTCAAGTTCAAATCTTATTTGCCGTTTTTTAACAAGATCACTTTTTTACGTTAACAATCTTCTGGAATTCCGGTTTTGTCTCCAAAACAGCAAGTGAAAGTGCATCCATAGCATTTGGGCCAAATTCCTGGGCCCAGTCCGTTCGTAGGGCCAAGACCGCCTGAACAGCCAGTGTCTTGGTCTCATGACTGAACAGCCAACCCTTCTGAAGATAAGGATAAACATCCTTGGGTATGTTCACAAATGAGTAAATAGGATTGCCATTCTGGTCGAGCCTGTCATCCAGATGAGAGTCATCCAACGCAACCAGCGCCAGACTCCCATTCTTTTTGGCTATCTCTTCAGCCTTTTTGAGAAAATCACTGTTGAGCCCGCCAACAAACAGCATTAAGGCGTCAGGGTTTTTTTGTACGGCTTCCAAAGCGCTGAAAAAGTCCGAGTGTTGAATGGACAACTTTTTGTACTTGTCGTTCTGATTTCCGAGACCCTCCCACGTCAGGGCGCTTCCAGAACCTTTGGGTCCCACGTAAATTATGTTTTTTGATGGATTGAGATCAGAAATTGATTTTATACCGCTCTTGCTATTGGTTATTAACTGAATGTACTCTGGGTAAAGGGTGGACTGCTCTGTTACAAGTTTTTTGTCCGGCAGTTTCTTATCCGCCATTGCCAGCACATCCGACTGGACGATAGCTAGGTCTGCTTTACCGTCAGCCAGGAGTTTCAGATTTTCGAATGCCCCTGATGTCGGGATTGTTTTCACGTCCAAACCTGAGCTTTTGGTTCTGAACAAATTTGCATATTTATCATACCATCCGCCGCTTTGTCCTGTCGCCATCCTCAGCGCGGGTTTTTCAGGAGTCTTGGAGGACAGGGCAGTTGCAGCCAAAGCTACTTCGGGAGGCACTCCGGGTGGAAGATAACCAGGATCTTTAGGCGTCCCATCCATACCTTTGACCTGCTTGTCCAGTTCAGCCAGTTTGCCCTTTAGCTCGGCGTTGTCCTTAGCCAGTTGGTCCGCTTCCTGTCTCCATTTTTGGTATCCCGGATCATTTTGATGATGATAGGCGGTAGCAGCCACGTTCTTGTTTCCTAAGTGATCCAGCATCCAGAACAGGAACAGGGTGTCAAACATGCCAAAACTTGGTGATCCGCCGAAGGCGAAACCGGGGGCCTGATATCCTTGTGATCTGTAAAAATTATCCCTGTTCGAATAATGGTTTCCATAATCAAACCCAGAGTAAACCTTGCCTTTTTGATAGAGAGGGTTGGACTCGTATTTCGATTTATCTACAGCGAATTCAGGGTTTTTGAACTTGGTTTTTTCTTCTTGATAGCGTTGCAAAGAATCCTGAGATGATTTTTTTCTCAATTCTCCTACCGTCTGCTTATCGAACTTCGATCCCCCAGAGAAAGACTCGTGCGAGCCTGTTGAGCCTAACGCCCCGGCGGCCCCAACCGCTCCTACAGCCCCGACTGCTCCGGCTGCTCCCACCGGTTTGCTATATCCGCCGGAACTCTGGGATGGCTGTGTCTGCAATCCCGGTTTGGAATACCCGGCCGCCGGCGTCTCCGACGATGGGGCTTTAAAACCGCTGCCAGAGGGCTGAGTTGACAAACCAGGCTTGCTGTACGTTGAAGGCGGTGGACTCGTTACTGGTTTGCTATATCCGCCGGAAGTTTTTGATCCTGAACCAAAAATGCCGCCACCACTTCTGTCCCAAGTTCCTTTGGTAGATGATGACCACGAAGAGCTTTTCCCAAAACTGCTCCCTTTTTTCGCTTGCAGATCCTGAACACCTATTACAAATGGCGCCAGGGCTATTGTTGAGACGAATAATAGACATATAAATAATCGGCAAGATTTCATGTTATTTCCCCGCAACATACTAAAATAATGAAGTAAGTTTTCCGGAATGCAAAAGCTGCCTGTTGGAGACATACAATCTGCCCGAAATGTTGAGACTGCTGAAACGGACAAGTGTTCCATCACCGATAGAAATAGCATTAAAATAGACGATTAAAAAGCTCCAAAATCCTGAACCAGCGGCGATTGTTCAAAAAGATCATTTAATGTGGTATAATTTACCAGAAAGTTTTTTTGACGTGAGGATCAATTATGAAAAAAATCAGTTTGTTAGTCTTGATGATGGTTTTTATGGCCTCAGCGTCTGCATTTAGCCAAGGCGCTGAAATTTATGACAGAAATTATCAAGGTCCCATGAACGTCTATGGCCAACCGGTTCTGACAATCCCGGAGGGTCAGCAGTCGGCAGGGGTTCAACAGCAACAGTTCCCAGGTGTTCTGCCGATGGTGGCGGACGGAGTGAGTGGTGTAGGTGGATACCTGTGGAGTTACATGCCGGCTCCTGTGCGCGGAGTTCAATCTCCATACAATTTGTCTCCTGATTCCGGAGTTGTTTATCAACACTTCGTGCCTGGAACTCGATAGTTCCTATAGTCAGATTAAATTACATCTCAAGGAGAAGAGCTTGCTGTCAGACAATGAATTGATGCGTGTTCAGGAAGTTTCATCCAGGTTGGTAAAGCCGGTGAGGCTGGTTCTTTTTGGAACCGGAAATCAGAGCCTTTTTGAAAGGCGGATATTCGATGTGGCCCGTCAGGTCAGCGGTGTCTCCATGAACAGAATATCCATGGAAGAGACATCCGACCCTGTAATGGTCGGTAAGCCATCCATGACAATAACGAATGGGGAACAGGGAAGAATTCATTATCTGACTTCGCCCGAGGGGGCAGAACTCGCGCCTTTTCTCGAAGCAATTGAATGGCTGGGCACGGATGAGCGTCTCCAAAATGACTCCATGAGTTTGGGACTTGACGAACTCACCTATCCGGTAGACCTGATGGTGCTAATAGCCTCGTCATGTCCCCATTGTCCGCATACGGTGAGATCGGCCGTCACTCTGGCTGTCCGCAGCGAATTGGTGTCAGTTACTGTTGTTGACGCTTTGGAATCAGATGATCTGGCTGATCGCTACAAATGCAAATCTACACCAACCACAATAGTCAATGGTGGACTGACGATTGTCGGCAATATTGGCGCTGATGAATTGGCTAAAAAGTTGGTTGAATCTGTCGCCGACTCCTCACTGACATCCATAGTGGATTCCATGGTGAAGTCCGGAAGAGCGGAAGACGCAGCAAAACTGGTTTGCAGAAAAGGTCGTCCCGAAGCCTTGGCGCAAGTATTCAAGCAAAAAGAATTTTCAACGCGAATAGGGGCATTGGTTGCAATGGAATACGCATTGGACATCAATCCTCAAATATTGGACGAAGTGATTGACGACCTTTCGAGTTTTCTGTTTTCAGACGACACTGGGCTCAAGGGGGATACTGCGGAACTGTTGGGAAAGATAGGAAATGTGCAGGCTATTCCGCATTTGCGCAGAGCTTTGAATGACCAGGATGAAGACGTTCAGGAAGCGGTTCAGGAGGCGCTGGACATTCTTGAGGCAAAATTGCAATGAACAAGGGTGAAAAAGATCAGAAACTCTGGTTCCGAATTGTTCTGTTTCTCATTCCGCGTCTGGTTAGTTCATATTTCAAGTTGGTGGACTTGACTTCCAAAACCATTTTCCTGAATACGGAATATGAAGACGAGATATGCAAACAGATGCCGTTTGCCTGCGCCTGTTTTCACGGGACGATGCTGTTCCCTGTTTATTATTGCAGGAGATACCCTGGAGTCGTCATGGTTAGTCAGTCCCATGATGGAGAGATAATTGACAGGTCAATAAAAAGATTGGGGTATGACACAGTCAGGGGTTCGTCATCAAAGGGTGGTAAAGAAGCTTTGTCCGAGATGATTGAGCAAATCAAGGAGAGGAACTACTGTTCCGGATTGGCCGTAGACGCTCCCCGTGGACCGTCACGGAAGGTAAAAATGGGAATAGTGATGGTGGGGCGGGAAACCGGTCAACCAATCGTTCCTTTCGTGAGTTGGTCTACCAGGCAGATACAGTTCAAATCCTGGGACTCCATGATAATGCCTTTACCTTTTAGCACAATAGTTATGACCTGGGGGAAGCCCATATTTGCGCCTCAAGGTTTGTCGAATGAGGAATATGAAGAGATTCGACAGGATATAGAGACTGAAATGCTAAAAATTTCTGCTGAAACTGAAATGATGGTTCAGCAAATCAAGGAAGGCCGATCTACAAGCAAAATCGGGAAACAGGATTGAAAGTATTGCTCCTGTTTCCCAACAATTCCAATGACAGTCTGAAAGGATCAGGCTTTCGCTTTAGGCTCTTTTTTTGCGCTCGATGAAGTGGCCGTCTTGCGTGCCGAAGTTTCTTTCCTGACTTTCTCTGATTTTTCTGAATCACCATCAACAGATTGTTTTCTATCAGGATCTTCTCTCAAGGCTAACTTCAGGACCTCGTCCATGTGCGAAACAAACTTGAACTCCAGACGTCGTCTGATGTGCTTGGGGATCTCGTCCAGATCTTTTTCATTGGCTTGAGGAGCTATTATTGTGTAAATCCTGGCCCGGAGAGCAGCCAGAGACTTTTCCCTCAATCCACCAATAGGTAACACTCGTCCTCGCAAAGTCACTTCACCGGTCATTGCCACGTCTGACCTTACGGGGATACCGGTGAAAGCGCTGACAATCGCGGTGGCCATTGTAACGCCTGCGGATGGCCCATCTTTCGGGATGGCTCCCGCCGGAACGTGGACATGAATGTCCTTCGAAAAATAGAAGTTCTCGGTGACACCGAACTTGGAAGCCCTCGATCTGAAATAAGACATTGCCGCCTGGCCCGATTCCTTCATGACATCGCCAAGTTGTCCAGTCAGCAAAAGATTGCCTTTGCCTTCCATTGGGGTGGCTTCAATATGAAGAATGTCTCCACCATAAGGGGTCCACGCCAAACCGGTGGCCACTCCGGTTTCATCTTCCCGTTTCTCATCGTCTGCGAGAAACCTGGGCACACCGAGAAATTTATTTAAATTCTTGGCGGTAATTCTGGGGATCTTCTTTTCCCCTTCGGCAATCTTGCGGGCTATTTTGCGGCATACATTGGCTATTTCCCTCTCAAGATTTCGTAATCCCGCTTCTCTGGTATACTGATTGATTACGTTGAGTATGGCCTCGTCGGTTATTATAAAATCTTCCTCTTTGATCCCATTTTCCTTGATCTGTCGAGGGATCAAATACTGTCTGGCAATCTTGAGTTTTTCCTCATCGATATATCCGGAAAGTTCAATTATTTCCATCCTGTCTTTGAGCGCCGGTATGATGGGATCGGCGAGGTTTGCCGTAGTAATAAACATGACTTTCGACAGGTCAAAAGGCACATTCAGGTAATGGTCACTAAACGCGTTGTTCTGTTCCGGATCCAACACTTCCAATAGAGCAGCGGATGGGTCACCCCGGAAATCGGCTCCCACCTTGTCAATTTCGTCCAGCATGAAAACCGGATTGTTTGATCCTGCAGTTTTAAGCCCCTGAATGATCCTTCCAGGTAAGGCGCCAATGTAAGTCCTTCTGTGTCCACGGATTTCAGCTTCGTCTCGCAAACCTCCGAGAGAAATTCTGGTGAATTTGCGACCAAGGGCTCGGGCTATCGATTTACCCAAAGATGTTTTCCCTACTCCAGGAGGCCCCACAAAACACAGGATAGGGCCTTTCATGTTTTTGTTCAGTTTTCTGACCCCAAGGTATTCCAGAATCCTGTCTTTGATTTTCTCAAGGTCATAGTGGTCCTCGTCAAGGATTTCCTTGGCGTTTTTTATTTCAAGCTTGTCCCTGGTTGATTTGGACCATGGAAGCTCAACTATCCAGTCCAGATATGTGCGAATAATTGACGCTTCCGCCGCGTCAGGATGCATCTGCGAAAGTCTGCTTAATTGTTTCTCCGCCTCTTTCTCCACATCCGCAGGTATCTTGGCTTTTGCTATTTTTGAGCGAAACTCCTCAATTTCTTTTGTCTTTTCGTCTATTTCACCAAGCTCGGTCTGAATGGCCTTCAACTGTTCACGAAGGAAGTATTCCCTGTGAGTCTTTCCCATTTCTTCTTTGGCCTGAGTCTGAATTTTTGCCTGCATAGCCGACAATTCAAGCTCTTTGGACAGAAGTTCATTGACTCGTCTCAGGCGATCAATAGGATCAATGATCTCCAGAATGCTTTGGGATTCTTCCACCTTGAGCTTTAAATTCGACGCGACTAAGTCTGCTAATCTACCAGGGTCGTCAATCGAATCGAGTATCGCTACTGCGTCCGGAGAAATTATGCCTCTTAACTGAAGGATTTTTTCCGAACTTTCCTTGACAGTGCGCATAGTTGCTTCAACTTCAAGGTTTATTTTCGGAACAACAGGTTCGGGAATTTTCTCAATTTCCACTTTGAAAAAATTTGTAGATGGAATGTAAGCAGTGATTCTTGCTTTCGCTAATCCCTGAACCAGTATCTTCACACGACCATCGGGGAGTTTTAGCATTTTGACAACCATGGCCACTGTGCCAACCGAGTAAATGTCATCTGGCCCCGGGTCTTCCTCCGTCGAGAATTTCTGGGTAGCCAGAAAAATCAGCCGGTCACCCTCCAGTGCGCTTTCCACGGCCTTGATCGATCTCTCCCGACCTACCATCAACGGTAATATCATGTAGGAATATATGACCACATCCCTTACCGGCAAAAGCGGCATCACATTTGGAATATCTTCGAAGTTTATTTGTTGAGCCTTGGACTGCTCATCTTCAACATCAAAGTCGTCTCTTTTTTCCGTTTCATCAGCCATATTGATAACCTCTTTAGAGTTCCACAAGGTTTGAAAACTATGTAAAAAGCCTCAAAACGCGTAAATTTGGGGTTAGCAACCCCATGATTGTGGTAAAAACCATTATCATATATTAGATATATGTCTATAAAGGATTGTGTCAAGCTTCAATAAGCTCAATAGTGGTGGTTAAATCATATTTTACGTCCAATTTAACCTGGCCCCCTGTGTTGTAACCATTTTTGGGAATATTGGGTGTCCGGGAAAAGCGCCTTCAAAAATTGAGGTCTAGGAGCATACATGTCAAAAGAGTCGAGAAATTTTCTAATAAGACAGGCAAGGCTGTATGTCGGGCTCACCTTTCTGGCGCTTTCATTCATATGCCCTTTTTTTGGGATTTTGATCGCTCAGCTCGATATTTCGATTGGATGGAAAGCCTCAATAATAGGATTGTTAAGTCTGGGCATTCCGGAGATATTAATTATAGCGGCGGCGGCCACATTGGGGAGGGATAACTACGAGGTGATAAAATCCCGTTGCATGAGCTTCCTGAAAAGATTAGCGCCATCTGCAAAGGTCGGAAAATTACGTTATAACATCGGATTAGCAATGTTCATTCTGCCCTTGATTCCCACTTATATACAGGCCTACGTTCCGAGATGGCTTCCGGATGACTCAGCAGAGCGGTTATATGTGAACCTGTCGGCAGACTTATTGTTCATAGCATCACTTTTCGTGCTTGGGGGCGACTTTTGGGACAAACTAAGGTCCCTCTTTTCATATGAGGCAAAAGCGCAATTCCCGGAATCGGTCAATGAGGATCAGGCGCCCTGAAGAAATTGATGGTGATCGTCAGAGCGCTGGTCAGGTTCCCCAAGTTGCTTGATCAACCCGTTTTCGGGGAAACTCAATTTCCTAGAATTGATCCAGATCAGAGCCGGCGTAGTCCCATCTGGCCCCTCGAATTGGCTTCTGAGCAGCTTGAGTAGGGCTGCTGCCCGTCTTGAATATTTCTTTGATTCCGTCGGAGGCCGAGGTCAAAAGCCCGGTCTTTGGATCAACCTTTCGGAACTCAATCGTCGATGGAGCCTGAAATTCTTTTACAGGTTTGTCATTAAGAAGGCTGCGTATGAAATATCCCCAGATAGGGGCAGCTGCCCTTCCTCCTGTTTCCCCGTCGCCTATGGAGACCTCATCGTCAAATCCAACCCAGACCCCACAGGTATAATCAGGTGTGTATCCCACAAACCAGGCGTCAACATTTTCATTGGTGGTGCCGGTCTTGCCCGCTAAGTCGGGGCGTCCTACTATCTTCTTCAAATTAGTGGCTGTTCCTTCAGTGATGACTCCCTGCAAAATAGAAGTCATGATGTAAGCCGTTCCTTCATCAATTCTTCTCTTGGCTTGAGCAGAGGATCTGTCAGCCCAATCCGACTCAAAGATCATGCCTGAACTGCGCGAATCAATGGACACTGTTCCGACCGAGGCCTGATCGGACTGAAGGGGGTCCGTCAATAGGGCGGGAGACATCCTCTCTTCAAGGACCCTTCCGTGCCTATCAACCACTTTAGTCACAAAAATGGGTGGAACATAATATCCCAGGTTGGGAAATACAGAGTAAGCATTCACCTGCTCTTCAAGAGAAACACCTGTGGAGCCGAGGGCTAGAGTAAGGTTTTCCACAGGAGGAGACGTGTATCCAAGTTTTCTGGCATAATTTTTAGTGTGCTCGATACCAACTTGCTGGAGAATCTTGATAGTAGGAATGTTACGGGATTTAACCAGGCAGTCTCTAAGTGTCACCGGTCCTGCAAAACCGCCTCGGTAATTTTTGGGTCTCCAAACTTCCCCGGTGCCGGGAACTGTCAAAGCCAGAGGAGCGTCCATAATCAGGTCCGAAGCCGTAAATCCCTTATCTAGAGCCGCTGCGTAAATAACTGGTTTGTAAGATGAACCGGCCTGTCTTCGGGACTGGGTGGCCCTGTTGTACTTAGACTCGGCCGCTGAATAACCTCCTAAAAGGACTCGAACATAACCAGACCTGTTTTCTCTCATCATCAGGGCCGATTGAACAATAGGTTCCTGCTCAGCTTCAAGAAGGAAGTACGGTGACATTTCCTCTGTGTATTGTTTGTAGTTTTTTAGTTCAGGATCGGTTTTTCCATATTTTTTTACGTACAGCTCTCTTCTCTTGGCGTTCGGATCAAGAATTTTGACCTGGATCAGGTCTCCAACCTGAAAAGGTAATTCACCCGGGGCAAAATTGCGGGTTCTAAGTTCTTGCCTTATGAACGGTTGCCTTACCCACCACTTTGGATCATTTTCTATCTTTATTTGACCGATGTAGTCCTTTTTATCTCCGTCTTTGACAAAGGAACCCATACGGACGTAGATATTTTCATGGTCGATGTGAGTTATTACTCCCTCAGTAATCTGACCGAACTTTAGCGGGGCCTCCATGGATTTGGTTTTTTCATCAAGAAACTCCATCACTCCCTTTACACTAAGAGTCTTGAGCGGCCCCCTGAAGCCCTGACGTTTGTCCAATTCTCTCAAACCGGATTCCATTGCATCTCTGGACAATTTGGTCGTTTCCAGATCAACGGAGGTGTAGACCTGTAATCCCTCCTTGTATAACGCATCAGCGCCATACTTTTTTTCTATATATCGTCGGACATGTTCCACGAAGTCTGCCGCAAGCCTGGCGTTATTGTTCACAGTATTGTATATTTTGGGCTCTTCCTTGTTTGCCTGCTCGTACTCGGCTTCCGTAATAAATCCATCTTCGAGCATCCTTTTCAAAACGTATGACCTTCGTTCAATGGATTTCTTGATATTCCTCTTCGGAGAATTCTGGGAAGGAGCTTTGGCGAGTCCCGCGAGCATGGCGCATTCGGCAATGGAAAGGTCCTTGATTGATTTGTCGAAATAGGTTTGAGCGGCTGCTTCCACTCCATAAGCTGAACTACCAAGGTAAATCTGATTCAAATAAAGGTAAAGAATCTGCTCTTTCGTTAACGATTGTTCTATGCGGGTGGATAAAATAGCCTCTTTTATTTTTCTGGTAAATTTTCTTTCCGGGGTCAGAAGAAAAGTTTTTGCCACCTGTTGGGTTATCGTGCTGGCCCCTTCCCTGAGCGCACCTGTGGTGAGGTTTTTCTTGATGGCTCGAAGGATGGCCTCTTTGTCAACCCCTCCATGACGCCAGAAATTTTTGTCTTCAGCCGCAACAAACGCGTCTTTTAAATGCTTTGGTATTTGATCCATAGGCGCCAAAAAACGTCTCTGATAAGCAAATTCTCCAATTAATTCACCTTTGTCAGCATAAAACGAGGTCACGACAGGGGGTGAGTATTTGGCCAGCTTTTCAATCCCTGGAACACTCTGAGTAAAGTATATGTAACCTTGAGCCATTACCCCTGCTGCGCCCGTTACCAATCCAATGAGTATGAGGAGAATAAAACGGGTGAGGCTGCCAAAAATGGACCAACTTTTCCTGTTATTTTCTGGGCGACTAAACATTTGATTAAATGGTTTGTCGCCATTTATTCGAGTGAATGGGGACTTCAAACGAGGCCTCCTTTAAGGCGATGACGAGATCGAAATTCATCATCAGTCCATTACGCTGTCCATGCCTATACAAAAATACAACCGTATTTACAATATAATTCCATAAAAAATTAAAGTTATATAGCCACCAGAAATACTTTTAAAATGAAGTTATTCTTGTTGACCAATATAATTAATACGATATTTAACTCAGACAATCGATTAGTCAAAAAGTTACGCAGTTCTCAATATTTTTGACGAGAATTAAAACAGGATGAGTTTTTGTCTTGTGTCCGTATAACCTAATTCCATCCATCTCTCGATGTTGTGACGCCTGAAACCAAAAGTGGCTATCGGAAATCTTCCTAGCGGCCTGCTCGGTTGCAGAATTGTCAGGTCCTGTGTTTTTGAAGTAGGCCTCTGAGATTTGGAGCCGTGCTTGGAGCATACCGCAATGATGTTTTTAACATTGGATTCGAGCAAAGGTTCTAGTGGTAGCCACGAGCCGATTCCTCCATCGGTATGGCGTGCTTTGTCTATGTGGATAGTTGAAAAGATGAAAGGCAGGGATGCAGATGCCGCAAGGACCAGCCATGCTTCGTCCTCGGCCAAGTCCTGGAGTCGAATAAAACGGGTTGCGCCCAGTGGGTTAGTCAGGCTGGGTGTTTCATAAACACAAACGAAAACTGGAAAGTCCGAACTGAAGATGGCCTTGATATCCAAAAATTGACTGATGAACGGTTCAAAAGAGCGCATGTCAATCAGGCCATCTCTGGCTAGTGAGCCCGCCGTTCCATGTCGGGAGACAATCTTGATCCCCACAAAAAAGGGTCTGAGGAATTTGATCAATCTGATGTTGGGGATAGGCAAGAGCATGAGACCAATGTCCGTGGCCATTGTAAACATCAATTTTGTGAATCGGGCCACGTCAGGTTTAATGATGCTGATCTCAGGAATTTCCATCCACAAGCGGTAGGCTTTCTCCCAGTTTCCCTGACAGATGAGCGCAGAGTTCAGGGCGCCGATTGAGCTTCCGGAAAAAGCCTCGAAACGCAACCCTTTTTCCAAAAAGGCCTTCCACGCCCCAATCTGGTAGGCTCCACGCGCCCCGCCGGCAGAGAGGGCTAACCCCGCGGAAGAAATAGCCATCGAATTCATTGTCAAATCACGGTCCAAAATTTGTCGAGGCCGGCAAAGACGATTCTTGCTCAATGGTCCATCTTCGTTCATGACATTTAATATAATGTGTTCAGGCCCAGCAGGCCAGTCGTCCGGATCGAATGTTGCCCTGGATTGAGTTCTACGGTGAACTAATTCTCTACTTACCTTGACAAAAACTTCACTTAGAAGCTAACTATTCACACAAACTTCCGAACTGTTGACGAGCTTTCGTTTGATCAAAAAGTTTCAATAACTTGCAGGATAGTCATGATCTCCATTTGGAAAGAAGCAATAAGCCTTTTTGAAGAGGGGCAGAATTTCTGCGTAGCCACAATTGTCTCACTTCATGGTTCATCCCCTAGACATGTCGGCGCCAAATTCCTTGTGAAAGAAGATGGGGCTTCCGTTGGGACAATTGGCGGTGGCCTGTTTGAGGCGGAAGTAATAGCCGCAGCGGTGGAGGCATTGCGGGCAAAGTCCTCCATTTTATTGCACTTTGCCTTTACCGGAGAAGACGCCGATTCAGAAAGGATGCTGTGTGGCGGCTCAGCCCATGTTTTCGTAGAATTTAACAGCAAACTGGATAGCCACAGGAGATCCATTTACGAACACCTCATTCGTTTGTCTATGGAGGGACTCTCAGGGTTTCTGCTCACTCAAATTCCTCATCAGGCAGGTCGGATGGATTCTGACCCCAAGGGCAGCCTTTTCTGTGACGAGAACGGGCTGCTATTGGGTGAACTTGCCAACCAGGCAGGGATTCTCAGCGAATTAAAATCCAAAAAGTTTTCCGGCGCCCCGGAACTCCTCAAATTTGATCAATTGGAATCTCATGCATTTGTAGAACATTTCTATCCCCAGGGGACAGTGTTCATTTTCGGAGCCGGGCATGTTGGGATGAGTGTGGCTCATCTCGCTTCCTTTGCGGGATTCAGGGTCATCCTGATAGATGATAGAAAAGAGTTCGCCAATCTTGATAAAGTTCCGGAGGCGGACCATGTCTTTGTGGTAAACAGCTTTGACACATGTATGTCCGAGTTGGGTGTTGGAATCGACAGCTACCTGGTAATAGTGACTCGAGGGCATTCACACGATAAGGTCGTTTTGAGGCAGGCCTTGGATACTCCTGCTCGATATGTGGGCATGATCGGCTCAAGACGAAAAATAAAATTGATTTATGAGGGGTTGTTGGAAGAGGGTGTCACGGATACCCAACTTAAAAGAATCCATGCGCCGATTGGTTTACCGATCGGCGGAGAGACCCCTGAAGAAATAGCCGTGTCAATTGTGGCGGAGCTGATACAGGTAAAACAAAGCGCCTCAAATAATCTCAAAAGATCAACCTGTATGTCCGGATGAAATATGTTTCCAGATAGTGTTCAGGCAATCAGGCAGCCAGGGCGAAAAAACAATGACGGTTCAAAAGTCAGGTAATAAAAGATGTTGAACGGAAAAAGAATAATAGTGGTGCTACCCGCTTACAACGCGGAGAAAACACTGCGACGGACCATATCTGAAATAGATACCCAGGTAATTGATGACATACTTCTGGTCGATGACTGTTCGTCTGACGCTACTGTAGAACTTGCGGCGCAACTAGGCATAAAGGTCTATTTGCATGACAAAAATTATGGTTACGGGCGTAACCAGAAGACCTGTTATTCTGAAGCCCTGAAATTCGGAGCTGATGTCATAGTGATGTTACATCCTGACTATCAGTATTCCCCAAAACTGGCGCCGGCAATGGCCGCCATGATCGTTTCGGAAGAATATGAAATGGTCATGGGGTCCAGAATTCTGGGGGGAAAAGCGAGGAACGGAGGTATGCCGCTTTACAAATACATATCTAACCGGGTCCTAACCTTCATAGAGAATTTGATCATAGGGTCCAAACTATCTGAGTTTCATTCAGGTTACAGAGCTTTTTCCAGAAAATGTCTCGAGACTCTGCCGCTTCAAGCCAATTCTGACGATTTCCTGTTCGACAACGAAATGATTGCTCAGGCAATATTTTTCGATTTCAACGTAGGAGAAATATCGTGTCCAACAAGATATTTTCCGGAGGCGTCTTCAATAAACTTTAAACGCTCGGTCATTTACGGATTGGGTGTCTTGTGGACGGCAGTAAGGTTTCGCTTACACAAGTCGGGATGGCGACAGTTCAAAATTTTTCTCAAATCCGACCGGCGATTGCCCGAAAATTATTACAAAAAGATTAGCCCAGGATCCTGATTGACACCAAGAGGACATTCTCACCAAAACTCAACAATAGGTCAACAAATCCAACCCCACATTTTCCTGACTCCCAGATCAATACGAAAATATTGATGCGTTCGTGCGCGTCATCCAGTTGATAATACCCATGATTCATTGCCTTGATGGTCTCTTGCCCGAAGTGTATCCGCAAATCAATCTAAAACAAGTTCACATTAGCGCGTAAATTAACACTGTAAAAACTGTCCCTTGAAACATTTTTCTAAAGTTGATGCATTAGCTGCCTGGCGCGTTTGATTCGTTAAAAACCCATTTTAAGCCTTATTAGAGCGCTTGACCCTGTCTATTTTAAACCAGTTTCTAGATAATTAGCATAACATATCTTATATGCTGATTATTTTTCTTGACAAAATATAAAAACAGTTTAATCTCCACCTTGCAACACATTAGAACCCTGAGGGAGGGTGTTATGTTAAGAAGATGTGCAAAGTTGTTGTTTGTGTGGACTTTTTTGTTAATTGGGTCTGCATCGCTAGCTTTTGGGGAGTCGGCCATAATGAGTTACGACCAATTGGCGACTTCGTTGGATACGTCTTCGGGTTATAAGACGATATCAAAAGTAAAGCCTGCGGAGCCAGTAACTACGAAAGTCAAGCCTTCAATCATGGGGGGACTCGACGGGATGTCGAGGTTAAATCCGATGAATTGGGCGCCGGACAATCTTTTACCGGTTCCGGTTCAGGGACAGTTTGTTGCAGGGCCCAGAGCCTGGTTTGCGAGAATTCAGGGCGAGGCTCGTCGCAGCATAGCTGGCGCCGCTTTCACAGGCAGTCCTGCCGATTTTACCGATAACTTGGGTTTGAAAAGGACCGGCAATATTATATGGTCGGTAGAAGCCGCTTATCAGTTGCGTCCAAAATTTTCACTCAGGTATTCTTTTACACCGATAAAAATGGACGGTTCCGGAACTAATGCCAGCGCGTTCAGTTTTGCGGGGCAACTGTTTGCAGCACAGACACAGGTTTTTTCACGGTGGGAAAGATTTGAGCATCGAGCCGGCGTAGGATTGAATTTGATAAACACTTCCAGCAGCAGGACCAACCTGTTTGCTGAATGGATGTATATTCAGGACAAGCTTAGCGTGGGCAGCGCCATCGGGGCGACAAACACCCTGACATGGAATGACACCCGAAACATGGCGGTCGTTGGACTGGAATTTGAGAAAGCGCTGAAGAATTGGCGGGGCAACACACTGGCGCTCAATTGCAAAGCCGACGTCGCATTCTTAAGTGACAGTTTTGGGTTTGACGCCGAGACAGCGCTTAACTACATGATACCAATCAAGACAGGCCGCTTCGGTTTTGTTAAGGGTGGTTACAAATACTCTTACTTCCAGAAAGATTTAAAGCAGGATGCGCTCAATACAACCCTTGATGGCGCATTCGTTCAAGTCGGGTTTTTATTCTAACATTTGATTCAAAGGCCGAGCCGGTTTTAGTCCCCTTACCTCCCCCGTTTAATTGCCCGACCTGAATATTTTAATACCCTCCAAAGTCCGACTAATGGGTCGGGCTTTTTTTTTACATAAACACGCCGTTAAGAAATCCAAAGGCTCTCGAAATATGCGCCTCCAAAATCAACAACTAGTTTGGGGCGATTATTAAGAATATCCCATGATACGAAAAGACCAGAAGGATCTACTACCTGACTGATATCTCCTCCAATCACATCCTGTATTTTTTCAAAGGCCCTTCGAGTGAGTTTTTGTATCAATCTGTCCAGGCGCATACTGGAATTTAATTCTTTTAATTCTGGAGACGTCTGCAATTGTTCGATGGCTTCTTCCCAGTGGATTCCTTCGACTTTTCTGCGAAGGATGTAGCCATTCCCACCATCTTTTATAACCAGCAACGGTTTATTTACCCCGACTCTGGTATTTCTTATTCTTAACGATCTTATTTTGGGCTGGACCAGATCAAGAATCTCCATTTTACGATCGGTAACTTCAACCATTTGTCCCTGAACGCGTTCAAAAATGTAATATTGGTTTTCCAGTGACAATTCCTTGAGACGAGTTGGGTCAAATCCAAGATCAATCAAATCGCCGAGAGTCAAGTTTTCAACGGATGATCTCCCATTTGCCTTGAGCCATGAAGAAAGTGACGGTCTTTGGTAATTATTCAAGGCCTCAATAAATCGGGCTGGATGATTTTTTAGAGCCTCAGGCAGAGTCAGCCAGAGTTCTTTATCCGTTGTGAGAAAAGTCAGTTTGCTCTTAAGCTCTTTAGGAGCGTAAGATTGAGCCTTCAGGTTGCGTATCTCCGGATGGAGTGGAATCTGCTCCATTGATTCTCCGCCGGTGTATCCCAGGAGTTTGGATATTCGTCTTCTGAAACCCAACAGCTTTGTGACAAAACGGGTGAACATGAATCGCATGACCGGGTCCGTTCTGCCCTCTACAATCTGTTCCTCGAAATACATTAAAAGAGCCGAATAAAGATCTTTAAATTCCTCTATAGTCCTCTTGACCATAAGTTCGTTATCCCGCATGTCAATTGCCGGTCTTTTTCTCACCAGGTGGTGAACCAGCTTTACAAGTGAATCCCGAATATCCTTTTCAGCGAAAGCATGCGGGACGTAGACCATGTATGTCTCAGAGTGTCCATTTTCGCTGTAACCGGTCAGGTCATAGAATGTTTTCCAATCGAGTTTGAGGTAGATGTCAAATGTAGGGTCGTCCTTGGGGATAATATTGTCCAGGACACCAACTGCCGATTTTTCTTCCAGAAAGTTGCGAAACTCTCTTAAGATCAGATTGCCTAATCCCTTTTTTCTGAAAGGTGATGCGACCTCTACATATACCAGGTAGTAACATGGCAAAGGCTTTTTCAAGTACAGCATGTTCAATCTGGCCAGGTTTTCTCCGGACTCTGCATTGATCTCAAGATGTTTGAAGCCTTTTTTGGAATAGGTGGCTTCCAGTCGGTCCACCTTGGCTCCGGAAACCGTAAGGTTCACCAGGTGTTCCAGTTCGCGAAAAAGATCAGAAAACACCGACGAGTTGTCCGTTTCATGGCGAAAGCCGTCACTAATCAAATTTATAAGGCTCAACTTTTCAGAAACGCCTAACCTCTCTCTAGCCGGTTCGAACATGTCCATAGCTGGTTCATTCATTTTAAGTACCTGGAAAATTTAGGTGAGTCCGGTTCTTTTTTAGGGATTAAGACACAAAAAAAGCGGAGTCTGCGCTCCGCTTCCGTAACAATTGCAATATTTACAGTCAGCGCAGACGGATCTCTCCCGTGTAGCTAAAGTAAAAGTATCGGGATGATTCGTTGATGCTAACCATTTTTTACCTCAATTACATATACTAATTTATAAAAACTTTTCTGTCAATACCGCCATTGTGCTATTTTGGTTTAATGAAAACTGGTTTATAAAAAACTTTTCAGGACAATAAAATTGTAATCCCGGATTTCTGCATTGTTGAGTCACTTTCAGTACGATTTCCGGTAGGGAGAAATGATGCCCGAGGTTCTAGACGCCGCAAAAGCATTTATGTCAAAACAGTCCGTAGATTCTTGGGAGCTTTTTTTTACAGTATCCAGAAGCTTCAGGGTTGAAGTCAAAGAATCAATTGTGGACTCCCTTCAGAGATCCAGTCTGAAAGGATTGTCAGTCAGGATTATCAAGGACGGGAAATCCGGATTTTCATTTTGTTCTTCTTCGGACCCGTATGATGTTGAAAAGACTATTGAGAACGCCGTCGAGATGGCATCTGTCATGCCAACTGATGACTCAGCCAGTTTTACCAGTGGGAATATGGTCTATACCAGAAACCATGGGTTATTTGATGAAATGCTGGTGGCGATACCAGAGAAGGATAAAATTAATATTGCCCGCACAATAGAGAAAGAAGCTTACGCATCGGACAAGAGAATCTCCATAGCCAGATCAAGTGGTTATATAGACTCAGTCACAGAGTCACGGCTTATGAACTCTGAGGGATTGGATGTGGCTGATCGCTGCGGGATTTGTTCAGCGTGGGTGGAATTGATGGCCGAAGAGTCCGGAGAACAGGAGACTTCTTATTGGTATGATCAAAACAGGAATCCGGAAAGGCTGGCGCCTGCAGATATAGCTCGGACAGCGGCGATGCGAGCCATAAAAGCCTTGGGCGGAAAAACAGTGGCTTCCGGCAAGATGCCGGTAATATTTGAAAATGACACTGCGGCCGGTATACTCGGTGTAATTTCAAATTCATTTGTGGCGGAAAATCATTTCAAGAAGACGGCGTCTCCCCGAGTGGTGAAAGGGGAGAAGCTGTTTTCTGAAAATTTGCGAATTATTGACGACGGAACTGAAGAACGCGGCGAACTGGCTTTCGGATTTGACGGAGAGGGAGTTCCTACGCAAAAAACAATTGTCGTGGACGGCGGTGTTGTAAGTTCATGGCTTTATGACCGATACTATGGAACGAAATTCTCTCATCCATCCACCGGAAACAGTCGACGCGCCGGGTTTGAGACTCCGCCTTCCAGTGGGATCACCAATTTTTATGTTGAACCCGGTGAATTGTCCGTTGAGGAAATGATTGCCGGAATGACAAAAGGTATTTTGGTGACCGAGGTCATGGGTCTTCACACTGCAAATCCTGTTAGCGGTGATTTTTCAGTCGGAGCTTCCGGCTTCGCAATATCCGGCGGGGCGATTGCCCATCCGGTAAAAGGCATAGCGATAGCAGGAAATCTTTTGGAACTGTTCGCCCACATAATTGAGATAGGTAATGATTTCAGATTCTTTGGGAATGTGGGATCGAGTAGTTTGCTTTGCGAGACAATATCGGTCAGTGGTTCCTGATACACCGTGTGTTTGGGAGCTACCAAGGTTTTTCCAATAGTGGCTTTGGGGTTTGACTGAAAGGGGATCTGTTCATTTTTTTAATATTTTCTTTGGCTTGGGACTGAGCAATTTCATCGATCATTTTATTCAGTCGCGACCTCCATTCGAGGTCTCTTTCCAAAGCCAGGGCCTCCGTTAGTTTCTTGAGGGCATCATCAGGCTTTCCGGACAAAGCCAGGGCCACGCCCAGATTGGTCAGAGCTTCATGGTGGAGACGGTTTTCCTTGAGCACATCCTCATAATCTTTGATGGCGAGGTCATATCTCTCAAGGGCGGCGTAGGCCAACCCTCTGCCTAACCTCGCATTAACAGACCTGGAATCCAGTCTGAGGGCATGGCTGTAACATTCAATAGCCTCGCGGTGATCCATATTGAAGTTGTTGACATCGCCTTTCAGTATGTGACCTTTTGGGTCTTGGGGTTTGAGTTCTATATATTTTGCGAGATCTTTGAGAGCGCGCATTGGTTGACCGAGCATGTCCAAAGATTTTGCCCTGAAAAAATATGCTTCGGCCATACCCGGATTAGCTTTAATGGAATCGGTCAATGTTTTTATCGCAGCAGCGTAACTGCCTTTTTCAAATTCCTGTCGACCCTTGCTGAGGTTGGAATCGCTATTTTGAAAGTTGGCGTCAACTGTCGTCCATCCTGAGGAGTTAGTCAGATGAAGCGAAAGCATAACTAAAAGAATTGTGATTAATCGAGATAAGGCTGTGGGAATCCGGGCAGCGATCGGACCCCAGTGATGGGTAGTGTTATCCGACTCTGTTTTAGGTAAGTCTTTTCCGTGAAATGAAAATAACCTGGTATCGAGTGTCATGAACGTTTCTATAACCTGTTTTTCACAAAAATCCAGAAAGTTTTTCGTTGAATGAGTTGAGGTTGCCCCTCGAAATAGAATACTCAATAAACAAACCTAAGGAGAAAAGACCATGAATTACAAGGACATTTTGGTGGAAACCAGCGGTGAAACCGGAATCATAACTCTTAATTCTCCCATGACCATCAACGCTTTGTCTCGGAACATGATAGCTGAACTGAGTCACGCGTTTCACGAATATAAAAACGATACATCGGTTAAAGCGATAATTGTAAGGTCCACTGGAAAGCATTTTTGCTCAGGCCACAATTTAACTGAGATGACAGGAGGAAATTTATCGTCCTACAAATCGATTTTCGAATCATGTTCCAGGATGATGCAATTAATCCACGACATACCGCAGATAGTAATAGCCCAGGTTCATGGTGTGGCCACTGCGGCCGGTTGCCAGTTTGTAGCCCAATGTGACCTGGCTGTTGGAGACACCACTGCCAGGTTTGGGACTCCCGGAGTGAAGATAGGCCTGTTTTGCACCACGCCGATGGTTGCTCTGACTAGAGCCGTTGGTAGGAAACTAGCAATGGAAATGTTGATGACCGGCAGGTTGATCAGCGCTCAGGAAGCCCTGCAACACGGCCTTTTGAACAAGGTAGTCGAGGAGTCTGAGCTGGAAAAAGCAACTTTGGAAATGGCTAACTCAATATGTGAAGCTAGTCCGCTAACTCTGGCAATTGGAAAAAAAGCTTTCTATGACCAGATCGACATGGGGCTGCGCGATGCGTATCAGTATGCAAACAACGTGATTACCCTCAATTTGATGGCCGATGACGCACAACATGGCATTTCTTGTTTTCTTCAAAAGAAGAAACCTGAGTGGACAGGCCGCTAAAATGTGTCCAAATCAGCGGCCCGAAGTCTGAAATTGGTTAACGCCTCAATCTTTTTCCAGGGTGAGAGTTTCTGTTACCCATCCGTAAGAGGCCATCATGGATGGAAAGCCAATGATAGGAGCGGCAAGTAAAACAGCCTGCAATACCTCCTGATCTGTGGCGCCCAAATCTTTTGCTCTTCTGGCATGAGACTTGACTCCACCCTTGGACCCAACTCCAACAGCCACGCCAAGTTGGATAAGGTGCTGTTGTTTCTCATCAATCGGCCCTGATTTTGAACAAAGAGTTCCGGCTTTCTGGTAAGCTTCGGCTATCTCGCCATGTTTTGCCAAAAAAGTTTTGAAAATATCGGGTAAATACATTTTTTCTTTAACTCCCTTCGTCTGGATCAGCCTATTACCTGATCAAATATTTGATCACTAAAAAACCGCCTATCAGGAGTATGGTGAATACCACAACCATGAGATTGAAATATTTGTCTATAAAAGTTCTGATTGGAGGCCCAAAAAAATAGATAAGAGCCGCAACCATGAAGAAACGGGATGCTCTTCCAAATACGGAGGCAGTCATAAATACGATGAAATCGATTTTGAAAGCGCCGCCTGCTATTGTGAACAACTTGTAGGGAATGGGAGTCAGACCTGCTGTGAACACGGCCCAAAATGCGTTCTGTTCGTACAATTTGCCCACAACGTCATATTCATGCTGTAGGTTGTAAAAATCTATTATTTTATAACCAACGACATCAATGAATTCCATTCCGATCAAGTAACCGAACATTCCACCCAAAACCGAGGCAACCGTACAGACAAACGCGTAGTAAAAGGATTTCTTGGGCCTTGAGATGGCGAGCGCCATCAAAAGCACATCAGGGGGTATCGGAAAAAAGGATGATTCTGCAAAGGACAATACAAACAGGGCCGGAACACCATATTTACTGTGAGCCCAGGATAGAACCCAATCATATAAACGTCTGACTAT
The DNA here is from genome assembly GCA_964628605.1 of uncultured Syntrophaceae bacterium. GTDB lineage: Bacteria > Desulfobacterota > Desulfomonilia > Desulfomonilales > Desulfomonilaceae > CAITZA01. The sequence goes on along the minus strand of CAZVOU010000125.1, from coordinate 98,773 downwards.
ATTCAAATTCGCATTCACCTCATTAGACTCTTTCTTGCTGTTCCACAGGCAACGCGTTATAGCTTTTTAATTAATGTATGTCCACATTAAATCGCGAAATCTGGATGTTGATGACATTGTTGAATGAATTGCGCGTTGACCTGGAGAACCGTCCTATTGTATTTATTAGCGTTTACAATAAAAAGTATTCTGGCTTGGTTTTGGACTTAGATCCAAATTTGGGTCATGGCGAAATTCTGAAATCTATTACTGGACCGTGACCTCATGGAAAGGGGACAAGGATTTGAAAATATTGTCGGGCATTCAACCTAGTGGTTCACTTCATTTGGGCAACTATCTGGCCATGATGAAGCCCATGATATCCTACATGGATCGTTCAGAGTTATATGTTTTCATAGTCAATTATCATGCCATGACTAGTGTTTCAGACGGTAAAAGACTGGCTGAAGGAACGCTGGATGTGGCCTCGGACTTTCTTGCCCTGGGTTTGGATCCCAACAAGTGTTTTTTCTGGGTTCAGTCGGATGTTCCGGAAGTTACCGAACTTACCTGGATTTTGACCTGCAACACTCCAATGGGGTTGCTGGAGAGGTGCCACTCATACAAGGATAAAATAGCCAAGGGAATATCTCCCAACCATGGTCTGTTCGCATACCCCGTCTTAATGGCGGCTGACATCCTCCTGTATCAGGCTAATATAGTCCCTGTTGGAAAAGACCAGAAACAGCATATAGAAGTTACCCGAGACATTGCCATCAAATTCAACAACATGTTTGGCGAAACCTTTGTTGTCCCTGAAGGCGAAATCAACGATGAAGTTGCCACAGTGCCCGGGGTGGACGGGCAGAAGATGTCCAAATCCTACGACAACACCATAGAAATTTTTCTCGATGAGAAGACCCTCAAAAAGAAGGTCATGGGCATAAAGACCGACTCGACTCCCGTCGAGGAGCCAAAAAATCCGGAAACCTGTAATTTGTTCCAGATATACCGCCATTTTGCGCCAGACAGCAGGGTGCAGGAAGTAAAAAAATTGTACCTCGAGGGTGGCGCCGGTTATGGCACACTTAAAAAGGAGTTGGTAGGTATTCTCTGGGACTATTTCAAAGAGAACAGGGAAGAGAAACTGCGCCTGTCAAGGGATCCCGGCTATATCAGGGATGTTCTAAAAAAAGGCGCTGAGAAAGCTCGAGCTGTTGCGTCAGTCACGCTCACTGACGTCAGAAACAAGGTTGGATTGAATTATTGACTCCTGTCCAGAATAAAAAATGAATCCAGCCATGGGAGGTCATCATTACTTTAAATTCTTTAGACATTGATGTGGTGGTTGAAAAGCTTAGAAAGGCGTGTGAAGGGCTCGGTTTACCGATAGTAACGGAAATATCGAGGAAGCGCCGGGCTCCCTACGAGGTGCTGGTCTCTACAATATTGTCTCTGAGAACCAAGGATGAAACAACCCGTGCGGCCTCCGGAAAACTGTTTTCCAGAATCCAGGACCCAGTGGGATTATTGTCGCTCACGGAAAAACAAATTGAGGATTTGATATATCCGGTAGGGTTTTACAAGACAAAGGCCAAAACCCTGAAACACATTTCCTCGGAAATCATGACCAAGTATGATGGCAAGGTCCCCGATGAAATTGATGAATTGTTGAAACTAAAAGGCGTGGGCCGTAAGACGGCAAATCTGGTGGTGACCCTGGGGCATGGAAAATTAGGATTGTGTGTGGACATTCATGTTCACAGGATAAGCAACAGGCTCGGTTATGTTCAAACAAAAACGCCAGACCAGACTGAAATGGCTTTAAGAGCTAAACTTCCTCAAAAATACTGGGTGGAGTACAACGATCTTCTGGTCACCTATGGACAAAATGTATGCAAGCCGATCTCACCCTTTTGTTCTAAATGTGTCATTGACGATCTGTGCCCCAAAATATCTGTGGGGAAGCGCCGCTGATAGCAGTCGGGGCCCGCAAACACTTAGCTGGAATCGGTCATTTTCTCACGTTTTTGTTGTCGATGACTCTGAATATAATATGTGGCCACATAACCGAGCGCTCCCAACAATAACCCGGTTATGGAGGCCCCTATAGCCCATTTGATCATAATTTCGGAACCAATTTCGGCAAGACCCGAAAGTGAATCCAGGAAAGTTTCCGCCTCAAATAGAGGGGCCATAAGTTCCAGGAATCTGTCCGAATTAATTCCGGTGGAGTTTCCGATTATCGCAGACCCCATAAGGTAATATCCATAATACATGGGACCTACAGTGAAAGGGTTATTGACCCATGTAAGAGCCAGCGCCAAGATGATGTTGAATCTGAATACCGTCCGAATAAGCCCAAGTGAAACCCATTGTAAACCCAGCGGAAAACCGAAGCCTACCAGCAATCCTAGCGCCGCTCCACGAGCGTCATGTCTGGGGGGATGTTCGGACAACAAAAAAGGGTCTACAATCCTTTGCCTCAATCTTGTCAGAAATGATTCAGAAAAACTGGTATTCTTTTGATTCACGCTATTCATGGCCGTTTGGGGATTTAGTCGATCTGCAAGAAAAAAACCGACTTTTTTGAGAATCTCAAAAAGCCGGCTCTGATTTTAACACCGTCAGACGCTATTGCATTCAAAAAGGCTGTAAGACAAACCAAACGAATAAAATGATAATATTAATTGCCAGACTTGTTCTGGCCCCATTCAAACTTTGCCTTGGGTTCAGATGCTGAAGGGGTGTCTGATTGTCCCCATTTCATCTTTTTAGTCCCCGGTTTTTCAGCGTTCTCCTGGGCGGCTCCCGAGCTAACATCCTGGCTACCAGGAGATGTTTCTGCGGGTTTTGGCGCCGCAGGGCTTACTCTCGCAGGCGTACTTGGAGTCGAGGAGGGTCTAGTCGTATCTACGTTTCTGGGAGTAGATCCTAGCTCTGGTCTGGCTGCCGGTGTACTTCTCTCTATTATCGGAGCCGAAGGGAGCGGTCCCTGAATCGGTTGAGATATTACCACACCAGCCTCTTCATCCTCTTCGAACAGGTTGCGCCTACCTACGTCGTAAATCTCTTTATCCCTGAAAAGGCTGTGATCGGCCTGACCCTGATACTTGTGAGTAAAATCAGCGTCGGTTATTTCAGAGTCGGCAGAGGGCACAGTGCCCCAAAAGATTTCCTCCTCTGCCAGAACTAATCCGGGCGAAGAGCATAAAAGGCCCAACATCATGAAGAAGAGTAGAAATTTTTTCATTAAAAGCTCCTTTCGGGCTTAGCGGCTGAACATAATTAGTTCAGTTCTTCGCCGAGATTACTGTGATCATGTTCTATATTAGCATATCCAACTGTCAATCGTCAACTATTTGCGTTCGGTATCAGAGATTTTACTTTAACTATTTCGTGATTTTTATTGAACTCAATGGACGGCATTACCTTGGAGCAAATCGCCCAGATGGAATGATTGAGTTCAAGTGTCTATAATTCAGATAACTTTTGGGCGCCATTTTTCACACTCCTCTTTGCTGAGGGTCCCAGATGACTTTGTGCAATTGGAGTTGGAAGCGGACCCGTAAATTGTCTGCCAATATCCAGCTGATCATGTCTGACGGCATCTGGTCTTCAAAAGCCGGAGAAAAAAGAACCTGACCCGAAAACCCGTTCAAATGACGAGTCAAAAAATCTCTGGACCATTCATAATCATTTCTATCTGTTATCACGAATTTTACTTCATCTTGCGATTTCAGAGCCTTGAGATTGGCCATGAAAAAGCTGCCTGATTCTCCGCTGCCGGGACATTTTACATCGACAATTCTAACGGCTTGATTTGGTAAATTTGAAATGTCGAATGTTCCGTTTGTTTCAACCAGGGTGTTCATTTGATTGTCAAGAAGGGCCTGAATCAGATGCCGTGAACCGGTTTGGGCCAGTGGTTCCCCGCCGGTAACAAGCGCCAGATCGCATTTGTATTTAAGGACAGTGTCAATGATTTCATCTAGTGACATTTCGTTCCCCTCGGACCATGCGTAGGTGGTGTCGCAGTAACGGCACCTGAGATTGCATCCAGATAACCTAATGAAAACGCATGGTAATCCTACGTAGGACGATTCACCTTGAATGCTCTTAAAAATTTCGCATATTTTCAAATTCATATATTGTTCATTTCCATTCATTTGAGTTATGTTACTTGCTGCAGATCTAAACAATGTGGCCATAGGCTTGGGGTGACATACGGGTATCTCAAAAGGCACGGTGGACAATAAGGCCTCTTTTAGATAATAGCAATTTTTTATCCTGAAATTAACAAGTTGGTTGGGGGCTATGGATTGCTCTCACACTGTCTGGAGGCAAAATGCCTGAAAAAAGAAATGTGACATTCCTTCCGGATGACATCACCATAGAAGTTTTGGCGGGTGAGCTACTTTTGGATGCGGCTTTGGAGGCCGGAGTTTTCATCCCTGCCGCCTGCGGCGGCTCTGGCGCTTGCGCGCAATGCAAGGTGAAAGTGGTGCAGGGAAAAGTGACCAGCCTGGCCATGGAGAAGCTTGACCCCATCGCAAGGGCCGAAGGATTTGTTCTGGCCTGCCAATCAAGGGTCATTTCGGATCTCGTGATCGAGGTCCCAAAATCAAAAGTCGGACGAAAAGTCATTCCCAGGGACGAGCAGGATAGAAAAAAGGCTATGGCGACTCCCATGGAATCTCCGGTACACCCTGAACATAATCCCATGACCATCAGGGTTTACATGAGTCCTCAAGCGCCGAAATTGGAAGACAACACCAGCGATTATGAACGTATAACCAGAACACTCAAGGTTGATCACGATATTTTTCCGGTCACTGCTGATCTGGAGGTAATCAAGGAATTACCGAACGAGGTTAGGGCGGAAGATTGGAAGTTTTCTGCGTGTTTGAGAGTAGACCCGATTCCTCATCTTAACACTGATATTTACAAGTTGATCAAGGTCTCTCCGGGGCATCTCAAGAGGCCAAGACTGTCGGTGGCAATCGACATCGGAACAACATCGCTCTGGGGTGAACTTGTTGATCTGGAGACCGGCGCGGTGTTGGCACGCGCTTCCAGGTACAATCCCCAGATATCAATGGGAGACGATGTCATAAGCAGGATAGTTTTTGCTCTCAAGAAGGATGGTCTGGATAGGCTCCAACAACATGTGGTCAAAGGTTTGAACGAAATAATAGATGAGATGCTGGAAAAGAGCGCTCAGCCCAGGGAATCCATTAACTACATGGTTGCTGCGGGTAACACGGTAATGTCGCATCTGTTTCTGGGGCTTTATCCTAAATTTCTGCGTCAGACTCCTTATGTTCCTGCCGCCCAGAACATTGAACCGGTTCCTGCCAGGTCTTTGGGCCTAGATATGCCTCCGGGCTCCTTTGTGACTGTTTTTCCCGGGGTGGCTTCTTACGTCGGTGGAGATATAGTTGCGGGCGTTCTGTCAAACGGCATGTGGCAAAGCGATGAGATGACACTTTTTATAGACATCGGCACCAACGGTGAAATAGTGGCCGGCAACAGAGACATGTTGATGACCGCGTCGTGTTCTGCAGGTCCCGCTTTTGAAGGCGGTGGTTTGCAATATGGTATGAGGGCCGCTCCTGGAGCAGTTGAGGGTATTTTGATAGATCCGGACACATTGGAGCCCATGATCCGCACCATTGACAGTAAGCCGGCGCTGGGCATTTGCGGCTCGGGAATCATCAACATAGTTTCCCAGATGCTCCTCATCGGGATATTAAACCAGAACGGTAAGTTTGCTCACGACCTGAAGACCGATAGAATCCGGAAAGGCAAGAGCGGTTATGAATATGTGATCTGTTGGGCCAAGGAAAGCGGTTTGGGTGAGGACTTGACTTTGAGCGAGGTGGATCTGGACAATATCCTAAGGGCCAAAGGCGCAATGTTTTCTGGATATTTGTGCCTCCTGGAGAAAATAGGTCTATCGGTGCATGATCTGGACAAAGTAATCATTGCGGGGGCATTTGGAAGTTTTATCAACCTGGATCACTCGGTGAACATTGGACTCTTGCCGGACATACCCAAGGAGAAATTCATGTTCATCGGTAATTCTTCTCTTAAGGGCGCTCGACTAGCGGCCGTAGACAGAAATCTGATGGAAAAATCACGTGAGATAGCGAAGGCGATGACAAACGTGGAACTCTCTGAGGACCCGGCCTACATGGACAACTTTATGGCGGCCTTGTTTTTACCCCATACCAGGGCCGAACTGTTCCCGTCTGTTAAACCCGGTTCTCTCAAGAACCACTAAAGAAGAGGCGGCGCGTTGAAAAAAAGTAACATTGAGATGATCCCAATTGTTGTTCGCCTGGAATTTTCCGCTACTCGGCAATTGTTGACTCTGAATTCGTTGAAAGAAATTTTTTCACGCCAGGGGCAGGGACAAAAATTGTAAATGTTTTATTTGAATTGTGTAATCATAATTTGATAGAATGTTGTGATTCTGTCACATCTGTTCACCAATTGAGGAAAATAAGGGTGTTAAGCCTTTGGGAGGGAATTTCTGAATCAAGCCTCTGTTTTGAGGTTAATTAAGTCAATTATCGAAAAATAGAAGTGGAGAGTCCGATGAGTCAAAAATTCGTATACTCATTTCAAGAGGGCGACGGCAAAAACAAGAAGCTCTTGGGCGGTAAGGGAGCGGGTCTTTGTGAAATGACCCAGATAGGCCTGAAAGTGCCGCCTGGCTTTGTAATTACTACTGAAGCATGTTTGAGTTTTCTTGACTCCGGAGTTGGAGAATTGCCGCCTGGCATGATGGAAGAAGTGATTGGGCACATGAAGGAACTGGAAAAGGAAGCGGGTAAGACTTTTGGTGATCCGGACAATCCTTTGCTGGTTTCAGTTCGATCAGGATCGGCCATGTCCATGCCCGGCATGATGGATACAATCCTGAACCTTGGCTTAAACTCGAACACTCTCCATGGTTTAATTGCTCAAACTGGAAACGAACGTTTCGGTTATGACGCATATCGACGATTCATTCAGCTTTTCGGCAAGATAGCCATGGGTATACCTGACCAGTATTTTGATGAAACTCTGGAGGCCGTAAAAGTCAAGACTGGCGCCATTTCAGACGTGGATTTGACCACGGAAGACTTAAAAGAAATCAGTGAACTGTTTCTAAATGTTGTTTACGAGCAAACGTTCAGACCATTCCCTGAAGATGTTTATGACCAGTTAAACATTGCCATAAAAGCTGTTTTCAATTCCTGGAGCGGAAAGAGAGCCGTCGATTATCGCAGGGAATTTAACATCACGACGGACATGGCCAATGGAACGGCGGTAAACATCGTGGCCATGGTGTTTGGCAACATGGGCAACGATAGTGGCACCGGCGTTGGCTTTACCAGGGACCCGGCCACAGGGGAAAATGTAATGTTTGGAGAGTACCTGGTCAACGCTCAGGGCGAAGACGTGGTTGCCGGAATCAGGACTCCCAAACCTATCCAGGCGATGTCTCAGGAAATGCCCTCACTCTACAAGCAATTGGAAGAGTTGCGCAACAAACTCGAAAAACACTATCGTGAGGTTCAGGATTTCGAGTTCACAATCGAAAAAGGCATCTTGTTCTGTTTGCAGACCAGAAACGGAAAGATGAACGCACAAGCCATGGTCCGTTCATCGGTTGACATGGTCGCTGAAGGTTTGCTTACCAAGGAAGAGTCTCTGCTGAGGATAAACCCGGAACACCTGGAACAACTACTGTATCCCGGGTTGGACCCCAGTTTTGAAGCTACCCCTCTAGCCACAGGTCTGCCGGCTTCCCCCGGAGCAGCCTCGGGTAAATGTATTTTTGACGCGGACAGAGCCGAAACCGAAGGTCGTCAGGGAGAAAAGGTCATTCTTGTCAGGGAAGAAACCAAACCTGAAGACATCCACGGTTTTTTTGCGTCTCAGGGAATATTGACAAGCCGAGGAGGCAAGACTTCTCACGCCGCCGTCGTGGCCCGTGGAATGGGAAAACCTTGCGTGGCAGGCGCAGAAGGCATTGTGGTCCAGACTGAACAGAGGCTGGCCATCGTTGGTGACAAGGTTATCCACGAAGGTGATGTAATAACGATCGATGGTGGCACTGGAAATGTTTACCTCGGAGAGATCCCCACAATCGAGCCTGAATTTAGCGAACATCTTAATGTATTGCTTGGCTGGGCGGACAACCTGGCGCGTCTGGGAGTCATGGCAAACGCCGACACTCCTGAGGATGCCGAAAAGTCCAGAACTTACGGGGCCGTCGGAATAGGTCTTTGCAGAACCGAGCGCATGTTCAATGCGGCCGAGCGTTTACCAAAGGTGGTAGACATGATACTGGCAGAGACATCTGAGGACCGTAAGAAGGCTCTTGCCAAATTGCTCCCAATTCAGAGGTCGGACTTCAAGGCCATATTGATAGCAATGTCACCATACCCGGTAACGATTCGCTTGTTGGATCCCCCTATTCATGAATTCCTGCCGACAGAAAATGATCTTATCAAGCAGCTCGAAGAACTGAAGAAGCTGAGTTCCATACAAAAAGCGGCCCAAGACATGTTGGACGCCGTTCGCCTTGTAGATGTGGACGCCCATTCCCATTACCTGGAGGGACTCTCACAGTTGCCCCTCAACCTCTCAGCCCTTGATCCCGTTATGGTTGAAAAGGCTCTGGCGAAAAGAAAACTCATGCTTCAGAGAGTTAGGACGCTCCGAGAGATAAACCCGATGCTGGGTCACAGAGGAGTGCGTCTGGGCATAACATATCCTGAAATCTACCAGATGCAGATTCAGGCTATACTTGAAGCCACTGCGGAATGTATCAGGGAAGGGGTCGATGTTTATCCTGAAATCATGGTTCCACAGGTATGTTCTCACAAAGAACTTAGTTGGGTAAAAAATTATGTGGATGAAATTCAGGCTGAAATTGAATCTTCTCAAAACATCAAACTAAAATTCAAGTTCGGTTCAATGATAGAAGTTGTAAGGGCATGTGTAACTGCTGAAAGAATTGCTGGGGTGGCTGAGTTCTTCTCATTTGGAACGAACGACCTTACCCAGGCAACCTTCTCTTTTAGCCGTGAGGACGCGGAAAACAAGTTTCTGCCATTCTATCAGGAAGCAGGGTTGTTGCCGGCCAATCCATTTGAGTCACTGGACACAGTTGGTGTGGGCGCTTTAATGAAGATGGCCGTGGATTCCGGTAGAAAAGCCAATCCGAATTTGAAGATCGGAATATGTGGCGAGCACGGTGGCCATCCGGCTTCCATCAAATTCTGCCACAATGTAGGTCTGAACTATGTTTCGTGCTCAGGCCCTCGTGTTCCTATAGCCAGGCTGGCGGCGGCGCATGCGGCGCTATTGGAGAAAAAGAATTAGTTTCCCGCCGGAATGTTTTCGGCGCCGCGCACTGGGCGCCTGAACCCTGAAAAGGAGTTCCGGAAGATCGACGAAGAGCATTTCGTCGATCTTCTGCGTTTAAGGGGCACATTGACAGATTCCGCCAAATTTTCCGTGGAACTCACATTCCTAAAAAAGTCCGTTTTATCTTAGAACGAGCTGATTTGACTTTCTGTAGCCTAGCGTGTTAGAGTAAACCTGTATCTGTCTGAGTGAAAAATTACACTATGAGCTTAGATCAGGCTCACCTGGTTAGGAGAAAAGGATGATCAGGTTGAAAAAAGCCTTTATTATATTAATTTTGCTGTTAATTATGGCTCCATCGGTTTGTATGTCAGGTAACTTTGCACCACGCCCTTGTCTGCCCGATAAGCCTCCGCCACCTGAAACTATTGGTTCGGTAGCCATACCCTTTGACATTCCGGTGTGGCCGACCTTGATTAAGACTGAATTCCACGTTCTGCCCTGGGTCAGTCTCGGAACTTTCTCAGTGTGCCTGCCGGGGTGCAGCCAGGCGTTTGAGTTTAAGGCGCCATGTTTGTCTTTGAAACCTATTCCAGTGTGGCTTCCGTGGCTCAGACCTCTGGACGCAGAGTGCAAGGATTCTGAAGTGGTAAAAATTCCCTGGTGACAAACTCATTTCTATATTCGGGCCGCCTGAGAATTTTCAGGTGGCTTCACCCAACATCTTGACTGACACACTCCTTTCAAAGCTTTCATCTCAAACGCAACATATTGGCACAATTGCGGATGGTTTGAACCTGACCTTGGTTCTAGAGAAACTTGTGAAATTTCTGGAACATGACGCAAGTCACCTCTTGAATGAACCTATGATCAGGGAATATAAGGATCAGGCTCGGGACCTGCTGGAAAAATCCCGGCGCTCAGGGTCTTCCATTGTCATAGGATTGATCGGCGGCACAGGGGTTGGAAAATCTACCTTGATCAATGCCTTGGCAAGAGAAGAAATATCTCATTCTTCCGACCGACGACCTTTTACCGACCGAGCGGTGATCTACAGACACCGGGACCAGGATATTTCATTTAAAAGGCCGAGTCGTTTGTTCAAAGATCCGGACGCCACCCATCTGATTGATTCAATCAAAGACATCGTATTGTTTGATATGCCCGATTTCGATAGTTACGACCGCAATAACGAGAAAACTGTTCTTGAATTGATGCCGATACTGGACATGGCAATATGGGTTGTCAGTCCAGAAAAATATGCAGATGCGTCTTTCTTTGATTTTGTGAAAAACTGCCACTCTCACCAGAACAACTTCAGTTTTGTGTTCAACAAATCCGACCAATTGATTGATGAAGACTCCATTGACAGGCACTTGAAACTAAAAGAGGCATTGGGTCATTTCGTGTTTCAACTCAAAGCGCATACAGGAATACCTAATCCAAGGGTCTTTTCCGTTTCTAGTTATTGGGAGTTTTCCGGTCTGTCGCGAGACCAATTTCTCGACAATGAATTCTCCGGTTTGAGGGAATTCATCATGGCTAACCGCAAGGCCAAAGAGGTTCAAAGCATAAAGTTTCTGAATCTCCACAGGCAGTCAACGATTCTTTTTGAAGAAGTCCTATCTAAATCGCAACCGGATTTGAAGCGCCGAACAATTCAACGCATCCTTGACTTTAGGGAAGCTCACCCTGGCCTGGATTCATTCAACTTTGACGAGCCAACGAGAAAAAAAATTTCGTCAGATATTTTTCATCTAATGGCAGGCGGCGACAGGTCGCTAACGTCGATTCAACTTGCAATGAAAATGTTCACACTGCGTTTGAACAAAACTGATTCTGTTTTACCTGACGGTATTCTGTCTGATCTAAAAAAAACGCTGTTCAGTCTCGGGGACCCATTCATCAACAATATGCGCCAAATCCATGGAAGAATCGGTTCCGAATCATTGCTTGGCTTGTCTGAAACCATTTCTGAAAATGTGCCGGCCAATTTTACTTCCATGGTAAGTGAATCAGCAGACCAAAGCGTACAGAGCTTGACACAAATCCTGAATGCGACTCAAAATAGAATTAGTTCTTTTTTTTTACGGTCCTCGCAAATGTTTTTCCTCATGTTGCCGGTCGCATTATTAATAGTAAGATTATGCACAAATGAATATGTCTTCCGATTATTCCGTGAAGTCGATGCCTGGGGGATTCTTTGGGGACTAATTGTCCTGGCGTCTCAAATCTTCAGTCCTCAGGGTCTTTCTTCGCTTCTTAGTCTAATAGTGATCGAACTGGGTCTAATAGTGTGGCTTGCGAACAGGAGAATTAAGAAAATCAGGAAGAGGTCTTCCAGACTGGCTGAACTTGTACTGAAAGATTTTCACAATTCTCTAGAGGATGGCGCCAAACGGGTCACAAAATCGGTCGATGCAAATCTCGGCCAAATTTCTGAGGCGCTGGATGAACTGGAAAGTCTGGAGAAACTATTTGCCGTAAATGCTTAGATAAACGCCAACCTGACGAGCGAAGAAGAATTTGTTCAAACTGATATTGAGAAATGTATTTAGAAGTAGACTGAGATCAGGACTGACTCTCCTGGGGGTGGCCATAGCCATGTTGGCTTTTGGCATTTTGAGGACCCTTATAGGAGCCTGGTATATCGGGGTTGAGACATCATCTGTCAATCGACTGGTCACAAGAAACAAGATATCTCTGATTTACTCCCTGCCCCTGTCATATCGCAACAAGATATCCCAGGTCAGCGGAGTCAGTGGAGTAGGCTACGGGCTTTGGTACGGCGGAATCTACAAAGATAAGAAGAATTTTTTTGCCCAGTTTGCCATAAACGGCCTTGAATACCTGGACATGTACCCTGAGTTCTTGCTCACCTCAGAAGAAAAAAAAGCATTCGAGAAGGACCGAAATTCTGCAATAGCCGGGCAAAGCCTGGTGGATAGGTTTGGATGGAAAATAGGGGATGTGATTCCACTGGAAGGGACCATTTACCCAGGTAAAATAGAGCTTGTGCTAGCCGGAATATATAAAGGGGCTCAAAAAAATACTGATGAATCCGCATTTTTCTTTCGTTATGATTTTCTGAACGAAGCGCTTAAGAAAAGCTCACCTGATCGGGCCAACAAGGCAGGATGGTACATGATAAAAGTAAAGGATCCCGATAAGGCGCCTGAAATAGCTCAGGAAGTTGACACTCTGTTCAAAAATTCCCTGGCGGAGACTCTGACAGAGACTGAGAAGGCTTTTCAAATGGGTTTTGTTTCTATGACGGAGGCGATAATTGGGGCTGTGCAAATAATATCATTCGTGGTCATAGGAATCATCCTGATAGTCTTGGCCAATACCATGGCCATGACGGCCCGTGAGCGGTCCGCCGAGTTTGCAGTCCTGAAAACACTGGGGTTCGGCCCCTTGTTCATTTTTGGTCTTATATGCGGTGAATCGGTCGCTCTGGCATTGGCTGGCGGTCTTCTGGGAACTGCCATGACTTTTCCGGGTGGCGCCCTGTTTCAGGCCCAACTGAAATCTTTTTTACCGGTGTTTGAGGTGAGCAACAATACTGTTGCGCTTATCCTGGGTGTTTCCATTGGAGTGGGATTGCTGGCCGCCTTGCCTCCAGCTATCCGCGTCAGTCGATTGCCCATAGGGGAAGGACTGCGACACCTCGGCTAAAAGACTTAAGAAAAAAATCGTTCAGATCATTTTATTGACTCAAGAATTATGACGGGGCCATTTTGGCTTCATCAGGTATCCATACCTTGGTGTACGGAATGAAAAGAAAGGCCGGTATGGAAAGGATGAAGGTCCAGGTAAAATAATACGCGTAGCCGATGTCCTGAGTCACCCAACCACTTGACGAGGCGGCAATTGTTCCCGAAATCCTGAACAGAGCAGATAACAGGGCGTATTGGGTTGCTGAAAATTCTTTCTTGCAGATACTCATCAGGAAAGCGAGAAAAGCCGATGTTCCCAATCCCCCGCAAAAAGACTCAAAAAAAGATGCCAAGTATATACCATAAGCCCCAAACCCTGGATAGGCGGCAATAAAAGAGTAAGACAGGTTACTCAGGGATTGCCATAGACCGAGAACCCATAGCCCACGGTATATACCGCGACGCGTAATGTAAACTCCCCCGGCAAGGGCTCCAGCTATTCCTGCAAACACTCCTATGGTTCCGGTAATTAATCCTATTTCCGTCGTGGTGAGTCCCTGGTCCAGCCAAAACGGCCTGACCATGGGGCCGATGGCCAGGTCTCCCAGCTTGAACAGCAATATGAAACAGGCCACCTGAATGACCCCGGGTCTTTTCAGCAAATCCTGAATTGGGGCTACTAGAGAGTTGATTGAGAATCTGGGTCTTTGCACCTCAATATGAGGTAGGTACAAAGAGATCAAACCGCAGACCGCCAGAATTCCTGCGGCTATGAAGTAGGTGAATTTCCAGCCCATCCACCCGCCTAAGGCTATAAAAAGACCACCCGACAGCACCAGAGCCACCCTGTAGGCCGCCTGTCTGAAACCGTTGGCCATGCCCATCTCGGATGCGTTCAGCAATTCAATCGTATAAGCGTCTATTGCGATATCCTGACTGGCGGAAAGAACGGCGAACGTTACCAGCATCACCCAGAATAGAGTGGTAGGAGCTGCCGGATCCAGTGGTAAAAGAACAATGATTGAGGCGGCCATTAGTAGTTGTGCCGCTGATATCCAGTGCCGCCGGGCGCCAACAAAATCGATGGCCGGAGCCCAGAGAAATTTAAGAGCGTAGGGAATGCCGACCAGACTCAGCAGTCCCATATCTACAAGGCTCATCCCCTTAATTCTGAAATATACCGGAAAAGTCTGTTCAATAATTCCAAAAGGAAGACCTTCTGCAAAGTAAAGCATCGAAACAAGAATAAGTTTTCGGTTTAATTTCATCAAGACTCCGTTAATTAGCCCTGCAAAAGGAAAACAAGGAGTCCGGATAATACACAAAATCAGGATTTACCAAAAGGCTTTTGATTATTTTACCGGTTTTTGATTTGAAATTGAAGGAAGATGGAACTCGGTAATTCTTGACGCCAAAGCTTGGGGACCCAGCAACCCAAGCGACATCAGAAGTTTTAAAAGATCCTCTATTGGCATGTCCAGTGGGGCAAAATCTTCGAGTGGGACCAACACGTTAAAACCTGTTGCAGGTATTGGTGAATTAGGGATGAAAACAAGAACATGCTCTTTACCGTCCGCCATCACGTAGTGTTCGCCGGATGTCAACAGGCACAAAGCCGTGACATTTCCGAAGCGAACCTGTCCGACTCCACCGAATTTCTCCAATCCAGAGTTTCCTTTTTGGCCAAAAAGATCAACGGCCTGGTCCACAGCGGAATAGATTTTACCTACGAGCGGGATCCGTGACATTATTCCCCTGATGGCCTTGTGTAATTTTGCTACCGTGGCCCTTGTTACCAAAACCCCCAGAATGATTATGAGAAGAACCACCACAAGATATCCGCCAAAGTAACCGGGAATTTTGTATTCGGGATTGACTATCGTGGCCAGAAAATGACCAAACGGGCTGCTGGGGCCGACATAGGCGTCAGCTATCTTGACCATCCAACTCACCACAAAAATAGTCACTATGAATGGAAGCAAGGTAGCAATTCCGGTCAAAAAGAACCTGAACAGTGAGCTAATAGCAGCCCGCATTCTTGTCTATCCCCTTTCCAATCAGAAAAAACCTGAAACACTTAATGCCCGAAATCAGAATAATTTTGGTAGTTCCCAACAACATCGAGTGAATTTTATTTCCAACAAACCAAGGTTACTATATACTAAACTCTGGTATTTTTGAACCCCGTCAGGTAACGGCCAGGACATCCCGATAAGCCCGTCTGATGGGTTTTTTATCGATGGACAAAAGCGAAGGTGTTCAAGAGCCGCAAAAGATTCTCATGACATTTTTGCGTTAATGGACACTCTTTTGGGAAACGGCATCACCGGGCGCCGGTAAATTCAGCGTTATGATCCCGATCGGGATGATGCCGCCACTTCGTAACCATGCGTTCAGGTTGTGAGCAGTTGCGACTCATTGGTCGGCAAGCCGTTCATTTTTTCTTGCCGAAATCGATGTTCTGTTGGAGCAGTCCTAGAAGAGCGGGTTTCACGAACGTGCAAAGTTTTGAAAGATAACCAAGGGGAGAAATTTCCTATGACCCTAGAACCTTCCATCAGAGAAAAAGTGGTGTGGCTTGGTCACGCAAGCTTCAGAATTGATGGCGAAAAAACAACAATTTACATCGATCCGTGGAAGCTGAAGAATCCGAAGCCTGCGGACCTGATTTGCATTACTCACAGTCATTTTGATCACCTGTCACTTGACGACATAGCGCTAATTCGCAAACCGTCTACAGTGATCGTGGGGCCAGCCGATTGCAAAGCAGATTTTGGGTCTTCTTTCAGGGAGATCAGGCCTGGTCAATCACTTAAAATCGGGGAGGTCACTGTGGAGGCTTACCCGGCGTACAATACAGACAAAGATTTCCATCCAAAGAAAAATGGCTGGGTCGGCTACGTCGTTGAAGTCGACGGCATCAGGATTTATCATAGTGGTGACACGGATACGATCCCGGAAATGGCTGAAATCAAAGCCAACGTGGCATTGCTTCCAGTCGGCGGCACCTACACCATGACAGTTGAACAGGCTGCGGAAGCAACTTCCAGGTTACAATCTGAATATGTTGTTCCAATGCACTGCGGAGACATTGTAGGGTCTCTTGACGATCGGGCAAAATTGAAAAACATATCGAAAATACCGGTGATAATATTAGATCCTAAGGCTGGAGTGTAAAATTTCATCTCATGAATGATCAAAAAGAAACTTTGTTACAGACACGAGTTCGTTTTGCTCCCTCACCAACAGGGTACCTTCATCTGGGAGGGGCTAGAACCGCCCTGTATAACTGGCTATGGGCCAGAAAAAACAATGGGGTTTTCATACTCAGGATAGAAGACACAGATGCAGAGCGTTCAACTGCGGAATCGGTTCAGGAGATTCTCGATGGATTGAAATGGTTGGGACTGGATTGGGACGAAGGTCCGTATTTTCAATCGCACAATCTGGAAAAACATGTTGAAGCTGCATCGAAACTCCTGGCTAGTGGCCATGCTTACAGATGTTTTTGCTCAAAAGAAGACCTTGAAGGCCAACGCAAAGAAGCCGAAGACAAAAAAACGGCTTTCATGTACGATGGTAGATGCCGCGACTTGAGTGATGAGGAGATACAATCCAGGCTCAAGAAGGATGAACCTTTCGTAGTGAGATTCAAAGTCCCCAGAGATGCTGAAACGAAAGTCGTTTTTGATGACGCTGTTTATGGCCGCATGGAAAAAAAGGCCGTGGATATCGAAGATTTTGTTGTATTACGATCTGACGGTTCGCCCTTATACATATTGTCGAATGCGGTTGATGACTCACTGGACAAGATTTCTCATGTCATCCGCGGCGCAGACGGTTTGGCCAACACCCCAAAACAGGTCCTCATTTATGAGGCCCTTGGAGTGAAGCCCCCGGTTTTTGCGCACATGCCACTTACGCTTGACAACAAAAAAGCCAAACTCTCCAAAAGAGTTCACGGTGAAGCAGTCACCATAGCATATTACAAAAGTCGCGGTTTTCTACCATGGGCGCTTTGCAATTTCATGGCGTTACTGGGTTGGTCCGGTCCCGAAGGACAGGAGTTTTTCTCCAGGGAGGAACTGACAAGGGTTTTTGATCTTAATCGTATAAACAAGGCCAATTCGATATTCAATTATACTCCTGGGGACCCCAAAAACTGGACCGATCCGAAAGCGATACATTTTAATTCCAGTTATTTGAGGAACATGCCAGTAGAAGAATTGATTCCCTATCTCAAAGAAGAACTTTTGCGCTCCAACCTGTGGCTAGATTCTTATGAATCCGAAAATAAAGAATGGTTTGAAAAAACAGTTGACCTCATAAGGTCACGATTTTTGACATTAGAGGATTTTTCTACTCGGGGAAGGGCATATTTTAGCGATGAATTTGAATATGATGAAAAAGCGGTAAAGAAAAATCTCAAATGCGACGAGCGACTGGCAATTTTCCTTCCAAGGTTAGCTGATGATATAGAAAAACTCGAGGACTATGAACCTGAATCTCTCGAGGCGGTCTTCAGGAATTTTGCAGAGCACAATGAAATAAAGGCGGGCTTGATAATAAACGCGGCCCGAACAGCGGTTTCAGGTTCATCGGTGGGTCCTGGACTGTTTGAGTTACTTGAAATAGTGGGAAAAGCCAGAGTGGTAAACAGGCTCAGATCGGCAACCAGTCTGATCAACTGATAACGGGCGTCCTCCCCGCATGATTTCTACAGAGCAGTCAAATTGACTGCTCTATTTCTTTTCAAATCTTGTCTTTAGAATTGCTCGAGTTATTTTCTCGGCCTGATCAATGAAACCTTTTGGTTTTTCGGAATTCACGATGACCGAAAATGCCAGAATCTTTCCTTCCCTGCTTACACCAAAACCCGCCAACGCGCTCACCCCCCTGAGAGTTCCGGTTTTTGCCCTGACCCTCCTACGCATTCCCTCCTCATTAAATTTTTCTTTCAAAGTTCCATCTACGCCGGAAACAGCAAATGAGGACAAATATTCAGGGCCATAACTGAAATCTCCTACCGCCGTCTGGAGAACTTTCACCATCGCCGATGCGCTTATTTTGTTGGCCCTGGATAGTCCGGAAGCGTCTGACAGCGAAAAAGATGTTTCCTTAACACCACAGGCGACCAGAAAACGCTTGAGGGCTTCCAGGCCTTTCTCTCTGGTTCCGGGCGCGCCAAATGCCTTTGCTCCAACAGTCAGGCAAATCTGTTCAGCCATGAAGTTGTTGCTGAATTTATTTAACCAGTAGACTATCAGACCCATAGGTTTGGACGTGTATTCGCATAACGGCGAGACCGAAGGTGGCGTCAACGATCTCTTGATCGATCCGTTCACCTTGATTCCTTCTCGCTGAAGAAATTCCTTCAAGGTATATCCAAAATAGAGGGCCGGGTTGGACACATTCACGTACTTGCCGCGAACCTGCGCCTCCATGCCTATGGATCCGGTTACCGATATGTGCTCTCGCTCCGAAGCGTCGGTTGTCTTGTTAATTTCCACCTGAGCCGCTCTTGAACCCTCAATAGTCCTGACATTCGATTTCAAACTTAAAAATTGACTCGATGGATCCAGGGTCACACGCGCAAGAAGTCCAGCACTTGTCGCCGGTAGCGTTAATATTTTCACAGAATTAAAGTTTAGAGACAATGCGCTGTAGGGCGCGTGATATGCGCGTAAACCGAGTTCTTCATTTTCATCCAACGGTTTACTGGGCATGAAAAAAGAATCATCTACAAAAATTGAACCGCGAATTTCCAGTAACCCTTTGTCCCTAATCATGCGCGCCAGGACAAAAAGGTCTTCTGTTACGAAATGTGGGTCGCCACTGCCTCTAATGTACAAGTTCTCGACAGTCGAATCTTTTTGGCCATCTACGAAAACTGAGGTCGTGTAACAAAATTCGGGTCCTAAAGAACTAAGCGCGCACGCGCTGGTTAGAACTTTCATTGTCGATGCGGGAACCAAGGCCAAATCAGGATTAGTCTCCATCAGAACCTGACCAGTGCCCAATTCGGAAACCTGTACTGAAGCGACCATGTCCGATTGAAGCTCTTTATCCAGAATCAACTTCAATTCACGATTGAAAGGCGGAGCCTGCGCGTAGGCGTTGGGACCAACTGAATCAGCGCACAACAAATACACTAGAGAGATCAATAAGATACGTGAGAGTGTGTTTTTGCCTACGCGCGCATTCAAAGTGGTCAATGCAGACTTTCTCCATGAAACGGTCATTACATCATTTAGGAATATTAGCATGTGTTATGCCTTTTATAGTTAATAATACCAGTATGTTAAAAATAATAAATCATGTTAGAGGTTAAGGCTATCGGTGGCCTTCAAAGCCAAATAGCGTGTGTTATTAATTAGATAGCAATAATATATTTTTGAGGATATGTCAAACCGACGCGTATGACAGATCCTGAAGCCCTAGCCGTGATCATTTAGATTAAGTTTTATATTAGTTAATACAAATAGTTATAGTCATTTTCTTTGTCGTTTGATAGACCTGTTTCTTGGAAATATTTTTAACCTATTGAAAAACTCTTATATTTTTTGCTTGACAGAATTCGAACCAACAGATAAAGGAGTTTCAACATTTTGAGCTGGGAGGAAGGGTATGTTGAGAAGAAGTCCCTTTACGCCGTTGGTATGTCTAGTTATTTTTGTGTCAACCTGTCTCTTAAACGTTTCTTGGGCAGCTGGTCCTGACGAGTCGCTTGAAATACTGCTCAAACCGAATCAGACGAGCATAGCGACCACGCCGACTGTTCAACCAACCAAAGCCAGGCGCTCCATAGGCGCTGCAAGTTATGGGGCGCCTCCGTCCTTCATAACAAAAGTCAAGGCTCCCGTTCAAGCGATGTGCGCTCCGGGATTTGTAGCTCCAACCTGCATCTTGCCTGTCCCACAGGTCGGGCAATGGCAGATAGGTGTTCAAGCCCTGTTTGCGAGGCTTCGCGGCAACGTTTCGTGGCCGAATCTTCAGAACAACAATTTTTGGTGGGGCGCGGGATGGTTTAACACCAATCCGAATTTCACCGACAGTCTTCAGTTGCCTGCCTATCAGACCCTGCCGGCGGTAGACGTACGTTATCAGTTCAGGCCGCGCTGGTCACTCAGATTCTGGGCGCTTGGCACAGAACTCAAGGGCGGTGGCTGGCCACAAGACACTTTCTACTTCGGATTTCAGGGTGGTGGTTGGTCTCCACAACTATTCAACTGGGGTAACCCTATCACTTCACGCTGGCAACATGGCTACTATCAAGTGGGCTTGATGTATGACGCAATCAGAACCTGCAACACTATGCTGAGTGTATACGGTGGCTGGGCGCACACCGACGACAGGGTAGATGTCGGATGCTCATGGTGCGGATGGCAGGCAAGCACGCTTAGCAAGAGCACGGACAATGTGTCAGTAGGGCTGGAGTTGCAGAAGTGTGTAGTGACAACGTCAACAGGAGGAACCTTCTCCCTGGATAACAGAGCCGCTGCGATGTTCATGGACAATTCGACCGGCTGGGATGTGCAACTCGGTGGTCGTTACACCATCCCGATGAACTACGGCAGATGGGGTTATCTCAAGGGTGGATACAGATATATCAACAACAACAAAAACCAAAACGATTACGCTCTAAACTACACAATAGATGGCGGTTTTGCTGAACTAGGATTCATATTCTAATCAAACGAAACTGATTTTGTCAGGCCGATGACTAGCACGGGAACTCAAAAAAACGATCCGGAGATCCCAATAATTAAAAAGTAAAAAGTCTCCGGATTAACGCTAGCTAACGTTTAAGAGAACCCACTATTCGATCGGCCTTTAATTTTAGTGAGCCCGGCCGCTTGACGGCGTATCCCAGCTCGACCCCATCGGTCGGGCTTCTTTTTTTTCGGATATTCGATCTCCGATAAAATCGCAAGTATGGTTTTTTCAATAGGACCATTTACATTACCATCTTTTTATCCAAAAGGTAAAGAATCAATACAGGATAGGGAATCGCCATGAAGATTTTGATTGCTCCGGATTCTTTCAAGGGAAGTCTGACGTCCATTGAAGCGGCTGATGCAATTGCAGAGGGATTTCTGAGGGTATTTAAATCGGCAGTGGTGGAAAAGATTCCAATGGCTGATGGAGGAGAGGGAACGGTAGAGGCGCTGATTAGCGCCACTGGAGGAAGTCTTCGCCGCCTCAAGGTGAAGGGTCCCCTAGGGGAAAATGTGGATTCTTTTTACGGAGTTCTGGGTGATGGCCGGACGGCGGTAATTGAAATGGCAGCGGCCTCGGGTTTGACACTGATCGGGAAGAATGATCGCAATCCTCTGGTTACAACTTCTTACGGAACCGGGGAGTTGATCAGGCACGCTATTCACCGTGGATTCGGAAAAATAATACTTGGTATAGGAGGAAGCGCCACAAATGATGCCGGCGCCGGAATGGCCCAGGCGTTGGGCGTAAGATTTCTTGATCCTTCGGGACGTGATCTTCCTTGGGGGGGACTTTCCTTACGAAATCTTGCGAGAGTTGATCTTTCGGGAATTGATCATCGAGTGAATGAAACTGAAATAGTTGTCGCATGTGATGTTGATAATCCATTGTGCGGCCCACGAGGCGCCTCAGCCGTGTATGGTCCACAGAAAGGGGCCACTCCAGAGATGATTCCTGAGCTGGACGGCGCATTGAAAAACTTTGCATATATGTCCAAGTTAGCCACTGGACGAGAAGCTGCGGAAGTCCCAGGGGCTGGAGCGGCAGGAGGCATGGGGGCCGGCTTGCTGTTTTTTACCAATGCTGTTTTGAAGCCCGGCATCCAGATAATCTTGGAGGCCACACAAATGAAGCGACGCATCATGGATGCTGATTTGGTTATTACCGGTGAAGGAATGACGGATTCTCAGACGTCTTTTGGAAAAGCTCCGGCGGGAATAGGGAAATTGGCCGCAGAATGCAACAAAGTCGCAATTTGTTTATCTGGCAGTCTGGGATCAGGTGTTGAATCCATTCTCAGCCACGGTATCGACGCGTTTTCCAGCATTGCTCCCGGACCAATAACCTTGAATGAATGTATCTCTCACGCTCCCATTCTGCTGGAAGCTTCGGCTTTTCGGTTTGCGCTGGCTCTAAAAGCTGGAATGGCTCTTTCAAACAGGGTAGTTTCAGAGGACGTATAGCCCATTCTCACGAAAGCTCTTATCCAAGCGCTTCCCCACGTAGGGAATGTTTTAGCCCCTCCACGATTTTTACTTTGACGGTTTGTCCCAGGACATTCCGGTTTGAACATTCAAAATTAACGATTTTGTTGGTCCGTGTTCTACCGAAAGCCTGGCCTGACCGTTCCGAAGGATTTTTTTCCACCAGAACCTCTACGACCGTTCCCTCCATGGACTTGTGATAGGAGTCCGTGATTCTTTCTTGAATTTGATGAACTAACGCCAACCTAGACTTTTTAATTTCCTCGGAAAGATGTCCGCAGATGTTTTCCGCCGCGGTTCCTGGTCTGACTGAATATTTGAAAGAAAATATCTGATCATACTTTATTAAATCCAGTATGGATAAGGTTTCCTGGAAGTTCTCCTCGGTTTCACCGGGGAACCCAACAATTATGTCAGTTGTTACGGCTACTCCGGGTATTCTTTGTCTCAACCATTCAATCTTTGATAGATATTGACGTCTGTTGTACTTTCTGCCCATTGCTTTCAATACTTGATCAGATCCGCTTTGTATGGGGAGGTGAACATGCTCACAAACCTTGTCCAGAGAAGCCATTGTTTCAATCAGCTCGAGGTCAAAATCCTTGGGGTGAGAGGTCGTAAAACGAATTCGTTCAAGCTTTTTGACATCATTAAGCGACTTAAGAAGGGTTGCAAAATTGTTTTCTGACTGTAAATCCAGTCCATAGGCGTTCACGTTCTGGCCCAAAAGAGTTATTTCCCTAATACCCCGTTCCACCAACCATTCCGCCTCTTCAAGAATTTTTTCCAGAGGGCGACTCTGTTCGGGTCCTCTGGTGTGTGGCACCACGCAGTAAGAACAAAAATTTGAGCAGCCTTGCATGATGGTGAGAAAAGAGCATATCTGATCCTTTTTGGGGGCGGGGCCTCTGAGATTAAGGGATTTGACATCCTCGCATAAATCTACTTTCGATATCCTCGTCCGGTCGCGTCTGACCATTTCTATCATGTCAGGCAATTCGCCGATCTGATGTGTCCCAATGACCAGGTCAACCAGATCGGATGTTTTTAAGAGCCTGTCTTTTTCCTGTTGGGCTACGCAGCCTGCAACCGCAATGACCATTTCAGGATTGGCTTTCCTGGCCTGACGGAATCTGCCAAGCGCGCTGTAAACCTTGTGCTGGGATTTTTCACGAATAGCGCAAGTGTTTACAATTATGACATTTGCCAGATTTTCCTCCTCTGTAGGCAGGAAATCCATGCTCTCCAGCAACGAGGACATGATCTCAGAATCATGTACGTTCATCTGACAACCGTAGGTTTCTATATAGTAAAATCCTCTAGCCAAATTCCAAGTCTCTCCCGAGTAGTTCTAATGTTATTGATACGCATGCAGGCCTAATGATAGCACGAAACCTGTGACAAAATATGTTCAGTAAATTTTTCGCAGTGCCACCTGTGGATAACTGCGCAAAATTTTCCATAACCTGAAATTATAATCTGCATAACAAATGTATCTATTAATTAATATGTTACGACGATCAATGGTGCTGAAGAAACAAATCCCCCGTTTTAGCGATCATCAGGCGCTTCATGTGTTGTGAAAAAATTTTGCATCAGCACATTTTGATCATAGTAGGCCAAAAATGACGCATACAAACTTAACTATACGTTTTTATATTAGAAAAAGGCAAAAAAATAGCCCACCTTATTTTGTAGGAGGGCTGAGGGTATGGATTAGGAGTCGTTTGTTATCAAATTAATATGCAATGCTTATGCCAAATAGGTATCGACCCTAGAGGTCCATTTAATATTCAGGAGAAAAAGTTTTTAGAGAAATCGGTCCACTTCGACAACGAGACCCTTAACCGCGTCTACGGATTTCTGGAAGAGCGATTTTTCTTCGGGAGTTAAATCAACTTCTACAACTTTTTCTACGCCGTCAGAGCCCAGAATGGCGGGCACTCCGACGAACAGACCGGTCTGTCCGTACTCACCATCGAGGTAGGCGGCAACCGGCAATAGCCTCTTCTTATCCGCGAGTACTGCTTTGGCCATTTGCACGGCGGATGCGGCCGGGGCGTAATACGCGCTACCGGTCTTCAAAAGACCGACTATTTCAGCTCCACCTTGCCTCGTTCTCTGTACCAATTCTTCGAGACGGGCTTCCGACATGAATTTTGTGACGGGCACGCCACCTACAAAGCAGTTTCCTTTTAGCGGGACCATAGTGTCGCCGTGTCCACCCAGCACCAACGCGTTTATGTCCTCAACAGAGACTCCAATTTCATCTGCGATAAAAGTTCTGAAGCGCGCTGTGTCCAGTATTCCGGCCATGCCTATAATCTTTCTAGGAGCCAGACCTGATTTTCTCCATGCGGTGTACACCATGGCATCCAAGGGGTTGGATACTACGATCATGACAGCGTCAGGCGAGTATTTCGCCGCTTTTTCAGTAACTTCCCCCACTATCCTGACATTTGTAGATAGCAAATCATCTCTGCTCATGCCAGGCTTGCGCGCTATTCCGGCAGTGACAATTATCAAATCACTGTCGGCCGTGGATTCGTAGTCATTGACTCCAACAACTTTGGTGTCAACCCCCAACACCGGTGTTGTCTCGTACATATCAAGACCTTTTCCCTGCGGAATCCCTTCCAGAATGTCCACCAGGAAAATATTTCCGAGTTCCTGCGCTGAAGCGTATGCGGCGACCGAGGCCCCAACGTTTCCTGCGCCTATCACGGTTATTTTTTTTCTCGGCATGCCCGAAGCCTCCCTTTTAGATTTATTGCCCAACTCTATTTCTGGGTCATTTCTTAAAAATGACCTTATTGGAATGGTTTTGTCGAAAAAAGCTCTTGAAGATTTTTGACATAATCGAATCAAAAATACTAATATGCAATCTTTTTTGAATCTCCGAATTCGAATTAGCGCAATTTGATAACCCGGTATCCATCTCCACGAAAAACAGGTTTGAAAAAGTTCTCGTCTAATACCGCAAAGTAGCTGTTATTCTTGAAATTATTTGTTATGTAGGTTTGAAAGGGCTCAAAATAGATCATGAAGCTTTTCTCTTCAAGTCCGTGTGCAGTAGCTATCGACCTTTTGTCGGAGCCGAAAGGCTCGAATCCCTTAAAGCTTTTGGAAATATTTTTCTTCTCGAAATCCTTCTCTCTTATTATAAGATAGTCGATGTTGTTTTCCTTAGCGAAACTTAACACCTCGTTCGGGTCTGGGGAATAATAGGCGTCAAAAAAGTCAAAGGTTCGTTGCTTGATTATTGTCCAATATTCTCTGAACCATGTGTGAGAAAGTTCAAAAGTTACAAACGCCTTCCTCTTGCCAAAGGTCACTACATTGTCCATCACTTCCGGAGGTCCGGCAAAGACAACGTTTTTGGGCGTATCTGCTACGAATTCGTACAGCTTTGTATCTCTGGAATAGTCATAAATTCCGACATTATGAATCCGTAGACCTCCCATTACTACAATAACCAGCAGCAGGCAGAAAAGAGTGAATTTGCCGAGATCCAAAGAATTAATTATACTTGAGACACAAGCAGCCAGAATGATGACGTATATCAGGTTGAAAGAAAATTCTACGTAACGTCTAGGCAGGAACAGCCTCATCACAATCTCGTAGGAAACGAAGTAAAGTATTATTGAAGCGGCTATGAAGTATCCCAGAAACCACAGTTTTGAGAGGTTCAGGCTCCATTTGTTGATTGCAATGGCCCAAAAAACAATCAACAGGCACAGCGCTCCACTGATTGTCCCAGCGACCAGACCGTAGTCGTCGAAAAGCACCAATAGAACCACAGGCCTAAATATTTCCCAGAGCAAGTCAGGTCCAGGGGCAAGTTGATATCGACCCGAAGCCGTATATTCTATGTGTCCATATATGTCCAGCCATGATATTAAATCCCCAAATTCCTGAGTTCTCATGAACACATGTTGGACGATCATCGCAGATACACCTATTAAAACAGGCGCATTCAGCAAAATTAGTCTCAACATCTCTTTGGTCAATTGCTGGTCCGACCCAAAATGTTTTATCCACTCGAGGAACGTCATCCCATAGTTCTTGAGAAGGAAGAGGGCATGGGTCAAGGCGCATAGAACAAAAATGTAAGGATTGAATATAGATTGGATCATGATGGTAACGCTTGCGCCGAAAAGATTTTCTGAAGCCAGAAAATACAGGTAAGCCAGCATCATCGGATAAGCGAAACTTTGTGACATTCCTCCGGATATCTTGGAGATGAAACTGGTGAAGAGAAATGAACAGGTAGCAAAGACAAGGGCGGTGAAGTCATCGGTAAATCTGGTTCCAATCATGAACAACAGCACGCCATTGATGACAAAAAGAAATCCGGTAAGCGCCTTACTGAACTGAACCGGGTTCACGATCCACGAAAAAACGTAATAGATGGATTTTACGCCTATTGGAACATAATTCTCGGCATAGCGTGTCACGACATCATCCTGAAACAATTCAGGATCCTGCCATCTTTGCATCCAGTAAATCTGTTGTCGCACGTCATCGTTGATGACATGAGGGTTAGTCAGAGCGCAGTAATGGCCGATTGCATAGACGAACAGGGTTGAGAAAATTACCAGAAGCAGATAGCTATATCGTTGTTTTTTTTGGGTCATATTTTTCAGTGAGAGATGATCATTTTTTTTAAGTTGCCCAAACACCCCAATCAAAAATTGTTGTACATGGAGCGATGAATCCTTGGGGTTAAATCCCGGATCATTTGAGATATCGCTTTACGTCTGTTTGAAAGTGTCCCGGCTATTGAATCCGTGACGGTGTAAGTGTAAGAGGCTGAAAAATCCTGTTTCCAAAGAATCTGCCTATCCTGGTTCTTTTCCAGGTCAGTGTGTACCTTTAATACTCCGATTCGCGTTAGTTCTTTACCGTCGGCCCTGTAAGCTGAAGGGGTGTCTTCGTAAGAGACAATGACTGTCTTTAGTGAAACATCGGCCCCATCCGAAACGAGCTTCATCGCAGTTCCCAATGAATATTCCCTGCGCATTTCGTTAGTTAGTTCCGTCTCAATTCCTGTAATGACAGTGTTGTTGACTGCGCTGTTCACAGCTATTGTTTTGAGATTTGAAGGAAACGGTGAATCCCCTCTGGCTCCGTTAAATCGGTAACCACACCCTGCAATCATTGCAATCAGGCAAATGGCGACACAAGAAACTTGCGCCAATCTGAAATTTGTAAATAGGTATTTTTGTTTTGATCGCAATTGCCTATGTTCTTAATTCAGGACGCTGACATTCAGTTGATTACAAAAATACTGGCGGAAATCCCCGATGTACGCAGTTGGCAGGCCAGGCGAAAAGCGCTAGAATTTTATAAAGCAAAATAAACGAGCTTGATAATAACCAGTTGAAAACACTATCCAGATTGATCATTATCAAGCTTTGTGATTTATTGCCACTAAAATTTGGCGCCTAACTTACAACGATGTTTAAGAGTTTACCTGGAACCACTATCATCTTCCTGATGGTGTGTCCCTCTATGAACTTTTGAACATTGGATTCCGCCAAGGCCGTCTGCTTGATTTCATCCTCGGTGGCGTCAACCGAAACCCTGACTTCCGAGCGTTTCTTACCGTTGACCTGAACTACTATCGCAAGCGAATCTTCGGCAAGCATCGATTCATCATGAGCAGGCCACGGCAATTTTGTCATGCCGCTCTTTCCACCTAGACTTTGCCACAATTCTTCTGCGAAATGCGGGGTAAACGGCGACAGCATGAACACCAGAATTCTAATCGCATGATAAACCGAGTCTCTTAAATCACCTGAGTGGTCGAGTTGCGATTGGGAGATTTTCCCGAGTTCGTTGGAGAATTCCATTATAGCTGCTATGGCTGTGTTGAATCTGAATCTGTTATTGATGTCATCAGTTACTTTTTTGAGTGTCTTGTGTGTCAGTCTCCTAATTGAGCGTGCAAGATCAGAATTATCTGAGATGTTCGTGACAGGTTTGACGTCCTTGAACTGAAAAGCGAGTCCCCACACCCTGTTCAGGAACCTGGCGGCGCCATCCACTCCTTCTGAGGTCCATTCAAGGTCGCGTTCGGGTGGCGCTGCAAAAAGACAGAAAAGACGCACGGTATCACATCCGTATTTGTCTATCAGTTCCTCTGGATCTACCACGTTACCCTTGGATTTGGACATCTTGGCGCCATCTTTGATGACCATGCCCTGAGTCAGGAGGTTGAGGAAAGGCTCTCCCTGGGATTTAATTCCCAGATCTCTGAGGGCTTTGGTGAAAAAGCGTGAATAAAGCAGATGAAGAATGGCGTGCTCTATTCCTCCAATGTATTGATCGACAGGAGCCCAATAACTTAACTGCTCTGGTTCGAGAATTCCCTGGTCAAACCTCGGGCAGGTGTAACGGTCAAAATACCAGGAAGATTCAACAAATGTATCCATTGTGTCGGTTTCCCGTTTAGCGGGTTTGCCACATTTTGGACAATCTACATTTACCCACCAGTCCAGATCAGGTAAGGGAGATCGGCCGCTAGTTGGAAAATCAATGTCCGTCGGGAGCTTCACCGGTAGCTGATCATCAGGTGTTGGAACTATTCCGCAATCCGGACAATGAATGATTGGTATGGGGGCGCCCCAGTATCTCTGCCTCGATATTCCCCAGTCTCTTATTCTAAAATTTACCGTCAGACCACCCCGGCCAAGTTGATCGAGTTTTTGGCAAATGGCTCTTTTGGCGTTGACATTGTCCATGCCGTCAAATTCCTGGGAATTGACCAAAAAGCCTTCGTCAACGTAAGCCTCAGTCATGCTCCCAGCTTCGAGGACGTTGTCCGGTGGTTGAATCACAACCACAATGTCCAGATTGTATTTTTTGGCGAATTCAAAATCTCTTTGGTCATGGGCCGGCACCGCCATGACTGCGCCTGTTCCATAGTCAAAAAGGACAAAATTTGCGCTGTAGATCGGCATCCTTCTGCCTGTGAGAGGATTTATGCAATAAGCTCCAAGGAATACACCCTTTTTCTCGGCATTTTCTCCCACGCGTGTCTGCCAGTCCTGAGTTAATGCCTCATTCACAAATTTCTGGACAGCCGTTTCCTGAGACGTTCCTCTGGAAAGTTTCAGGCACAAGGGATGTTCAGGGGCCAAACTCATGAAAGTCGCCCCATAAAGCGTGTCAGGCCTGGTTGTAAAAACCTCAATTGATTCTTCCGAGTTCTCCAGTGGGAAGAAGATACGCGCGCCTTCGCTTCGCCCAAT
The DNA here is from genome assembly GCA_964628605.1 of uncultured Syntrophaceae bacterium. GTDB lineage: Bacteria > Desulfobacterota > Desulfomonilia > Desulfomonilales > Desulfomonilaceae > CAITZA01. The sequence continues at coordinate 69,307 of CAZVOU010000125.1, read as the reverse complement.
CCAGTTTCGCTGCATGGTCAGCACCTTTTCAGGCCATCCATTCAGTTCATCACAATTATCAAGCAATTCCTGCGCATATGCCGTGATTTTGAAAAACCACCCGTCCTGTTCTCGCTGAATTACATTTGTTCCACATCTCCAGCATTGGCCGTCCTCAACCTGTTCGTTGGCCAGAACCGTGGCGCATGGCTCACAATAATTCACAATCGATTTTTTCCTGTAAACAAGCCCTTTCTCAAGCATCCTGATGAACAGCCATTGTTCCCATCGGTAATATTCCGGATGGCATGTCGCTATTTCTCTGCTCCAGTCGTATGAAAGACCTATCCGCTTGAGTTGACGTCTCATCTCGTTGATGTTGTTGATTGTCCAGACGGCAGGATGTGACCCGTGCTTGATGGCTGCATTTTCAGCAGGCATTCCGAAAGCGTCCCACCCCATAGGATGAAGCACGTTGAACCCCTGAGACATTCTGAACCTAGCCACCACATCCCCGATACAATAATTTCTGACATGACCCATGTGAATTCGGCCGGATGGATAGGGGAACATCTCAAGCAGATAATATTTTTTCTTGTTGTTATCGAGAGATACTTCGAAAACGTTCTCTTTTTCCCAAAAAGATTGCCACTTACTCTCGATGACTTCCGGATTATATCTTGACTCCATGATTCCTCCGAATTGCAATGGATTAACAATTAATCTTTTAAACTACCACATAGGACTCTGATCTTCAACGGCATTTATCCTTGACTAAATCATCGAAGGCATCTTATCTTGTGAATTGGATTCCATTGATAAAATAGACTGCATCAGTTGAGAAAAGTTGCCCCTGGTTTCTCCATGGGGTACCAGGTTCAGGTTTGTCGGCGTAAATTCCCTGAGACATTAGTAACAATCCCACTGAATGAGGAAAGTGCATGAACAGAGAATTCTCAATTAGCCCTGATGGTGAAAAGTTCCCGGTCCCCGTTGAGCAAGATTTTCAAATTGAATATGAACGCCTGGAATCTTTGGTCAAACTCAACAGAGAACTAGGACGTGAAATTGTTGTAGTCGTCGGCCTGGGATTTGTGGGCGCCGTAATGGCGGCAGTGATAGCAGATTCGACCGATTCGACCGGCAAACCGGGAAAGTTCGTCATCGGTATGCAAAGACCCAGTCCTCGTAGTTTCTGGAAGATACCGATCATTAATCGGGGTATCACCCCGATGAAATCTGAAGATCCCGAAGTTGATGAGTTGATCGGCAGGTGTGTAAACGAAAAGAGAACATTAACTGCGTCTTTTACTTATGAGGCGTTGCGTTTTGCCGACGTTGTGGTGGTTGATGTCCAGTGTGACTACATAAAAGAATCCCTGGCGGATGTGTCCACTGGATACGTGCAATTAGACGACCTGGAAAAATCTCTGGAGATCATCGGAGAGAAAATCCCGGCCGACGCTCTGGTCCTTATAGAAACTACGGTTCCTCCCGGGACGACTGAACAGGTGGCTTATCCTCTGATTTCAAAGGCATTCAAGGCCAGAGGCATACAGAGTGAGCCCGTGTTAGCCCATAGTTATGAACGGGTAATGCCTGGAGCCAATTACGTTTCATCCGTGCGAAATTTCTGGCGAGTGTGTTCCGGCATCAATGACTATTCCCGTCAAAGGGTTTCAAAATTTTTGAGTGAAGTAATAGATACTGCAAACTTTCCGTTAACGGTGCTGGACAGGCCCATCGAATCCGAAACGGCCAAGATTGTTGAAAATAGCTATCGGGCTACACTTCTGGCTTTTTTGAATGAATGGAGTCTTTTCTCGGAACGTAACGGCGTCGATCTGATCAAGGTCATTAACGCGATCAAGGTTAGGCCGACTCATTCAAATATGATCTTTCCAGGTCCTGGAATAGGCGGATACTGTTTACCCAAGGATGGCGGTCTAGGGGTGTGGGCCTATAAACACCTTCTGGGTTTTCAGGACGACCTTTTCAAAATTACACCTGCCGCCATAAACATAAATGACAGCCGAGCCCTGCATGTGGCAGAGCTTGCCAGAGACGCTTTGAGAAACATGGGACGATATATAGCCGCATCCAAAGTCACTATCTTGGGAGCGTCATACCGGGAAGATGTCGGAGATACAAGATACAGCGGATCGGAAGTTATAGTGCGAAGGCTTGCCGAAATGGGGGCGGACATATGTGTCCATGATCCTTACGTTGATCATTGGTGGGAATTCGAGGCTCAGGACAATTATCCGACGCCCGGTAAAAGCAAGGCCCGTTTCTTCAGGAATCAGAAGCGTCTCAAGGAACTTAGGGTTGAAAACGATTTAAACGCTGCCTTGAAGAACGCTGATGTGATAATTCTGGCAGTTCCCCACAAATGTTTTAAAAACCTTGATCCTGATCATATGGTTCAGACGGTGGGCAACCCTATGGCTATCATAGACTGCTTTGGAATGCTCAACGATGATTCGATAAAACGATATTTTGAACTTGGATGCGAGGTCAAAGGCCTGGGGAGAGGCCACATTAACAGACTGAAGAAACTTTACAAGAAATAGTACCCTGAATTGTTACCACGTAAACCTGCAACGTGGTCGTCTTCTTTTCGGCGGAATCAGTGTTGTCTGATTCTCCATGATTTGGAAGACGACCAACGCAGGTAAAAAGGCTTTTTATTGCTAAGCATCTCACATTTTTAACGCTTACGGCTCGACAAAATTTTACGGTCTTTTAGGTTTCATGGTCGGTTCCCTGAACAAAGCAAACTTTAGCCAGAGAAAGGCAAACCTTAAAAGTTCCTCATCGTCATTTGTTATCGAACTGACAGTCTCCTCTTCTATTTCAAATTTTTGAAGAAAAGCGCTTTTAAATATGAAATCACGGAATTTTTCTATGTTGAAGCAAGACATCATGTACATCTGGATGTGCTGAGGATTTAATGTCTCAGAGCCCTTTCGGGATTTGAGCGAAATCAGTTCCATCAGAAGATCGTTCCATTTGTTATATTCTTCCATGCCCTGGTCATCCAGCCAATTGGAAACCATCCAGTTCCTGTGGAATTCAAATCCTCTGCAATGATCTTCGCGTACAGTGAAATAAAATTCCTGAGGCTCTCCAGTCATGGGGTGTTTCTTGGACGCGCGACCGAGTGGATATATTCTGCATGCCCCCGGCCGATCCTCGTAAACAGAACAGCCGCTATCAGTCACAAAAGGGCATTTTCTTCCTTCGTTTTCGGACATTTTCAGCATCAACTCAGGGAATCCGTGCATGGTTCTCAGCCTGATGTCAGCATGCCTGTCCATGAATTCCCCAGAACTCAGCCCTAATCTCTTTCGCAAACGCAACGTGTCGTATGGAGTCAAAGACAGCTGCAATTTTCCGCAGCATTCCGTGAAACAGGGAACATGGGGTCCGCATTCAAAGCAGAATGAATCGTTCCTGCTCAATTTCTTGTCACTTGTCATTGATGCGCCTTCATATGTGGTAGCTGTTTGATTTTCAGGGGTGTACGCGTTTTCATTTACACGCCGACCTTTCGAGATGATGAGCAAAATCCAGGAGAGTCTCAAAAGTAAAACAAGCCTTTGGGTCCTGGTCTCCGGAAATTCGAACAGCGCGTACTCCTGCGTTGATCGCAGCGGCAATGTCGCTGTCAGAATCACCAACCATGAATGATGATCCCAGGTCAATATTCATATCTTTTGCAGCCTTCAAAATCATGCCCGGTCTTGGTTTACGGCACTGACATCCTTCATCTCTATCATGCGGACAATAATATAAACCGTTCAGGATCACGCCGCATTCTGAGAGACGCAACTTCATGTAATCATGAACATTCTCAAGCGCATTTTCATCCATCAATCCTCGGGCTATTCCTCTCTGATTTGTTACCACCACCAACAGATAGCCCAATCTCGAAAAAATTGACAGAGCAGCGCGTACGCCGGGGAGAAGCTCAAACTCCTCATGATTGCAAACGTATTGGTCCTCCGGCAATTTTCTGTTGATAACCCCGTCACGGTCCAGAAACATGGCCTTGACCTTTGGTGAATCACCACAATCCACACTCATTCTCTTTTACCTGTGGCCCATCCTAATAAGTCTTTAAAACGGAACAAAAAAGTGAAACGCCACAATAACATAAAGAACCAATGTAACACCCTAAAATTGGACGCGTCAGAAGCTATTGACCAAAATAATGATATGGTGTCATGTGATAGCATCAAACAAAATTTAAAATAATAATCAGTTATATCAAAATATAATAAGTATTATGTGGTGTGTTTTATGAAAAGTTGTCTGATTGGGAATATCGATTAAATTGTAATCAGATTAAAAGTATTTTTGATTTATATGCGGTATCATTGATATATTATTAGTATGTTAAAAACAGTTATATAAACAATAAGTTGAGAATCTAAAACCCAAAAAGTAAATGGATTAAGACCGCAAGCCATTTAAATTAAAGCTAATTAATTTTGCATCATCTTTAATATTTTACTTGACATAATCTTCGAGTTGAATAATTAACACAATCCAGGACATTCAGTGAAGGAGGGAGGGTATGTTAGCAATAAAACCCTTGAAGGTATTGGTTTGTTTAGCGATAGTCGCAGCTATGACCCCGATGGGATCTGGGTGGGGTTACACAGGGCCGGATGTTACTGCGCCGGGACTGCAGGGAGACGCTTTGTCTGCAGAGCCGACGGTACAGCCGCGTTCAGTGATTCGTCAGCAGTTTCCTGGAACCACGCAGTCATCGCCGGTGACAACATCGCGAGGAACAACATATTCTAGTCGCGGTAATTCAAGAGTCGCTCCGACGCCAGCGCCAGTGATCGCCTCTGTTCCGGGGGGCGCGGTTTGTGGACCTCAAGGCTGTCCACCCGGCGTGATTGCGCCTCAAGCAGGTCAACAGTCCATGTTTCCACCGATGTTTGGGGGCATGTTTTCGCAATCGGGCTTTGGGCTTGGAGGTTGTGGCGACGCCATACTTCCTCATGTGGGCTGCAAACAGTTTCAGCTCAGTGCAAGGCTGTGGTACGCGAAGATGAACTCGAGCACGCAGTTGTGGGGAGGTAACGGTACCGGCTGGATGCCAGGGACGGAGCTTGATCTAAATCGTGATCTGGACTTGAGCAGATTTCAGTATATTGGCGAATACGAGGCTCGCTGCCAGATTCGTCCTAATTGGGGAATTCGATTCTCATTCATGCCGATAAGTTATCGGGATAATTCAAATCCGGTTTACCCATTCTGGTGGGGAAACGCTCCTTACAGCGCTGTTATATCCACTTTGACCCAATGGGACAGGAACATTTACCGCTGGGATCTGGTATATGACTGGTTCCATCAGAAACATGCCGTATCTAGTGTGTTTGCCGGGTACGCGCTATACGACGACAAGCTGACGATCAGTAACATCAATTTTAATTGGACTCGCACCAGGTCGAGAACACTCGGATTGGCCTATGCAGGCGGAATCATTGAGCGGGTAATACGAAAAATCGGCCAGGCTACTGTGAGTGCTGAGTGCAAAGGATCGATCCAGTTCCTCGAAGATTATGTTGGCTGGGATGCTCAGGCGGTTGGCAGATTTTATATACCGATGAACTACGGACGATGGGGTTACCTGGAAGCCGGTTGGAGATGGATAGTGCTTGAACGAAGTTATCCGACCGACATTGACAAGACGAGCCTGGACGGCGTCACAGGGGCAGTTGGACTGATCTTCTAGCGCTCAGGCAACAAGGCAAGGTTTGCAAGTTTAATGAAGGTTTTTGGGTACGGTTTGTATTGACGTGAATTGCAGGGGCTGTCCATGCCTAAATCAGCCTCCAAAAGATGGGTGAATGAATTCAACTCGGTCGCTCTCATTTATAAAAGTGGACATGAAATCTTTGCGATAGATGAAGCGACCGTTAATCTCAACAATTACTGCGGGATCATCCTCTGCCGTTATGTCAAGTAGGTCCTGCACCGACAGAATGTTGGAATCAAAACTTTCGGTAAAACCGTTGAACAGAATTTTCAAGAAATTACTCCGCTACACAAGAGAAAACGAAGCGAACATTGAAACGTTCGCTCCCCCTCCCTAAATTCACTTCCAGGAGATATGCCGGATTTGATCGCCGGCATTCTCCTGAATTTTTATATTTTCCGCATTGCTGAAAATTACAGATCTCTTTAGAATTTTTTATCCAGTTCCTGTTTTTTCATGGTTGTATAGAGTCTTTCTGAAGTCACCGGTAACTCGTTGATTCTAGCGCCGGTGGCGTCATAAATAGCGTTTAGAATCGCTGGAATTGTCGGCATTATGGCTCCCTCTCCGACTTCCTTGGCCCCGTAAGGGCCGTTGGGTTCGTGGGACTCCACAATGATAGACTTTACTTTCGGCATGTCGAGGGAGGTAGGAATTCGATATTCTCCAAGTGATGGATTGAGAATCCTTCCTCTGGAATCAAACTTGACCTCTTCAAACAAACACTCCCCCAACCCCATCGACAAAGAACCCTGCATCTGCCCTTCGACAAGGGTTTTGTTTATGGCCAGACCGCAGTCATGCGCGTCCGTCATGTTCTCAACCGTAATTTCACCGGTTTCAAGGTCAACAGCTACTTCAACAACCTGTGCGGAACATCCGTAAGCCGGCGAAGTTCCAACAGCAGCCCCTTTGTATGATCCGCCAAGCCGAGGGGGTTTATATTTTCCTGTTCCTACGATTGTGCCGTATTTCAGGTATGCCATTCTTGCGGCTTCTCTGAACGTCAGATATTCCCCCGATGGTGAATCTGTCCAGCCTCGGTGCTCTTTAATGTATTTGGACCGAAGTTTTTCAAAGTCTCCCGGCATACCGTCAAACTTGACCAGACCTCCGGAAAAGGTTATTGACTCAGGCTTGCAACCCATTTCGTCGGCCAGAAAGTCAGCGATTGTTGAGCGTATTTGTTGCGCGGCTTCTTTGGTGGCGTGCCCGGTCATCAATGTCTGGCGAGAAGAATAGGCGCCCAGGTCCACACTGAGGTCGGTGTCGCCAGAGACCACCCTTACATTGTCCAGTGTTATCCCGAGAGTTTCTGCGGCTATCATCGCCATTGCGGTGTCCGAACCCTGACCTATCTCCGCAGAACCCGTTTGAACTACCGCCGTGCCACCGTCCTCGCTCAGTTTGATCACTACAGTTGAGTGGTAGGTGTCGGACCTGTAAATTGGGTAACCTGCGCCCGAGACAAAAAAACCACAGGCCATACCTATTCCTCTGCCTTTTGGAAGCCGACCCTTCTTGTTATTCCAGCCGGAGTGTTCTTTGACCGCCTCAATACATTCCTTCATACCGAGACTGGACATGTCCAACTCGTTCACGGTCATGTCTCCTGTAGTCATAATATTTTTGAGGCGCAGTTCTATTGGGTCCATGCCGAGTTGAGACGCAGTCATGTCAATAAGCTGTTCGAAGGCCGCTCTATGCGCTACCCCTCCATGGCCGCGTTGAGCGCCGCATGCCGGCTTGTTGGTATAGGCCCTGTATCCGTCGTATTTCATGGCCTTCAATTTATATGGTCCGCCAAGTAATGAACCGGAGTAATACACGGTAGCGATGCCGAAACTTGTATAAGCTCCGCCGTCGAGGATCGCCTTGTTTTTGAGCGCTACCATTGTTCCGTCTTTTTTTACCCCTAAAGACATCTCTGCGTGGAATTGATGCCGTGCTCTGCTATGAAGGAATACTTGTTCCCTGGAATAGGTCATCTTCACAGGGCAACCGGTAACTCGGGAGAGCAATGAGCAGCTCATCTCAAGAGGGGTAGCTTCACATTTTGGACCGAAGCCTCCGCCAACATAAGGTTTTACCACTCGGACATTTCCGATGGGTATCCGGAGGACCATTGCCACAGTTCTCATCACATAATGCGGCACCTGTGTGGAGGTATGAAGCGTGAGTCTGCCGTCAAGGTCATAAATCGCCACGCAAGAATGAGTCTCAAGGAAGGCTGCGTCCTGTCTTTTATTCAAGAAAGTGTGATTGACCACCAAATCACACCCAGCCAGTTCCGCATCGGTGTCGCCGAATTCCTGATGAACCTCAGCGTTTAAGTTTCCCGGAAATTCCTGGTGAATTTGCGGGGCGCCCTCTTTCAAGGCTTCAAACATGTCAAAAACTGCGGGCAATTCCTGATAATCGACTTTGATCAGACTGAGCGCCTCTTGGGCGGTTGCCAGATCAACCGCAGCCACAGCGGCTATTTCGTCTCCAACGTAACGAACTTTGTCATGGGCAAAAAGTGTTTCATCGTAACGAGCTGGTGAGACTCCATACTTAATGAGTCCAGCTTCCTTGGACGTTACTACGGCTTTGACCCCTTTTAGTTTTCGCGCTTTCGACGTATCGACATTCAAAATGCGGGCATGAGCCAGAGGGCTCTGGAGAATGGCCGCATGGATCATTCCCGGAAAATGGAGGTCATCGGCATATTTCGCCTTACCGGTAGCTTTGTTGGGGGCGTCGAGTCGATTAGCTCTGGAGTTCAGAACGGTGTACTGGCTCATGTTAGGACACCTCCTCTGATTTCAGGCGCTCTGCGGCCGATTCAACTGCCTCCACTATTTTCTGATAACCGGTGCATCTACAGAGATTTCCAGAAATGGCAGTGCGAATGTCGTGCTCTGAAGGTTCCGGATTTGTATCCAGAAAAGCCTTGGCGGACAAAATCATTCCCGGAGTGCAAAACCCGCACTGTATGGCCCCTTTGTCAACAAAAGCCTGTTGTATGGGATGAAGCTGTCCGTTAACGGCGAGTCCCTCAATAGTCAGTATATCCTTTCCCTGGGCCTGAATGGCCAGGACGAGGCACGAATTCACTGCTTTACCGTCCATGATTACTGTGCAGGCGCCACAATCTCCAAGTCCACAACCGTGCTTAGTCCCGGTCAGGCCCAAATCCTCCCTTAAAAACTGAAGAAGCGTTTGATTCGGTTCAACTGCGGCTTCCACGGATTCGCCGTTAATCGTCACTTTTATAACCTTTTTCATCGGACTCTCCTGAATCGATACTCGTCCAAAGTGTTAAGATTTGTGATTTCAGACCGGCTTCCAACATGCTCCCGGATCAGGGTTTCCATGTCAGAGCCTTTTGATAGGCTTGCTGAAGAGCCCTGAATGTGAGCGATTCTATCATCATGCATCTGTATTCCATTGTCCCCCGATGATCCGTTATTGGGCTACACATCCCAACTCCAATAGCGCCAGCTTCCTTGAATATCGATTCGGATGGTTGCTTTCCCAAAAGGAAATCTTCTGCCGCAAACGCCCGTACGGGGGTAGGAGCTACTGCTCCCAAAGCTATTTTTACACTTGCAATTGGACCGTCCTCGGACTGCAGAGTGAGAAGGCATGCGACGTTTACCATAGATATTTCAAGCGCCTTACGCGCCCCCAGTTTCAGGTAAGACCCACCGCTCCATGGTGGTGGAGTTTCTATTTCAAGGGAGACAAGAAGTTCATTTTCCTCAATTACCGTCTGGCCTGGGCCTACGAAGAAATCATTGGCCGGAACGAAGCGCTCTCGCTCCAGACTTTTTAATTTTAAGCCTGCTGACAGAACCATGGCGGCCGGAGAAAGATCAGCAGCTGGTCTTGCATTAACAAGGTTTCCACCGATAGTTGCGCGATTACGAATCATTGGCGCGCCCAAACGTGAGCCTGCCAATGACAAGGGGCTGAACCGTTCTCTGATCAATTCGTTTTCGGCTAGGGCGCAAGCGGTAACTGTGGAGCCTATGGTCACGCCGTGGCTGTTTCGGCTGGTAACGGAATTGAGCCCCGGAACTTTCTCCAGGGAAATTACATGGGAAGGTCTGTCAACATTAAGTTTCATCCTCACCAGCAGGTCTGTGCCGCCAGCGAGAATCCTGGCGTTTCCACCAAGTTCGGAGAGCAGGCGCAGGACCTCTTCCAAAGTACTGGGCTCATGATACTCGAATCTCGGCAGGAGCATTCTTTTTTCCCTCCAGAAAGTCGGATTGGGCCTCATCAAAAGAGGCGTGAGTTCAAATCAACAAACAGTGAAAGGTGGCCTGACATTATTTTACAAGACTTTCAGACCTGTTGCTCTCAGAGCGCTTTTTCGCGATTTTAAAGGCGAGTTTTCGATATGCTGACCCTTCGCAAAGGGCATTACAGGAATTGAAAATGGTTTCGTGGCTGCATAATTCCGGACATGCCCGGGAACCGGCCAGGGACTTGTTTCGTCTGCGCGTTTTAATTAACAAGGAGACGGGAACTTCGACCTCCCCTCCGCAACTATGTCTGAAAATGAACAGACCGTTACTGAAATCATCTATCCGGGCCCGGTAACGAAAATTTTGGAGCCCCGGATCATTGAAAACTTCACTGGGCTGATTCCACGCGTGTTCGCAAGACCTGCAAAATATTCTCTTGCTTTTATGCAAATTACAAGTATTTATGAATGGTTGTGATGGAGATGATCGGTCATCGTCCGGCTGTGCCTCGATACCGTATTGTGAAAGCCAACAGATTATGTCTGAAAGGTTTGTCTCGGCTTGGGCCAGTCTCAACGCTTCATCGTCAACATCGCTGCAGTAGGGTCGGCATCTATGATAAAGCCAGTTTGAGTAACCACCAAATGGCGTCCCATCGTTTGGCCGATTACATGCCATAACGCCCTTGGCTATTTGGGTATCTACCGGCGTTATGACGTGATAGATTTGACCTGACGAATCTACTCCGACCCACCCTTCGTTTCCAGTATGAGTCGCCAGTGTAGCCCTGTAAATATCGTTCAGCTTAATTTTCATGAGAAATATGGTTCCGCATTCAGAACTCGTAACTATAAAATTAGCTTTACAAAAAAAGGCTGTCAAGCCATAAAGCATGTATAGTCAATGTCATTAAAAAAGATTCCCCAGAAGCTAGAAAAATCCGTAAGTTCATAACCATGAACAAGTTCTAGAAGTCAGAACAGTTTTCTAACTAATTAGGAAGAAATATGAACCCAAAACAAAAAACGAGCGCGATTTCGTATTCTGCTCCGATTGTTTCAAAGGCCATGCGAGTTTTGAAAATGATCATTTCAGAGCAATCCAATCCTGGTATAAGTGAAATTGCGTCGAAACTGCAACTTGCAAAATCGACCACCCACGGTATTCTGGCTGCCTTGGAAGAAACGGGATGGGTTTTGAGAGACCCTATAACACGTAAATATACTTGTGGTTATGCAGTGAGGAGACTTGCCGAAAAGGCTGTGGTTCAACTGCCTATCGTTGAGACTGCGCGACCGTATTTGGAGAAGCTGTGCGCCAGGCTGGGCGAGGACATTTTTCTTGGGATGTGTACGGGCTACAGTTTGTTGATTCTGGATCAGATAGAGTCGAAAAAAGATCTGAAAATAACGGCAAGGCCTGGAACAAGAATTTCGATGTACGCAGGAGCTGCCGGAAAAATATTTATGGCTTACCACGAGGATGAGAAAATCGATGACATTCTCCATCGGTTCCCGCTTCCGGCTTTTACACTCAACTCTATCACTGATCCGGAAGCTTACAAGAAAGAACTAATCAAAGTAAGGGATGAGGGAGTGGCGCATGACGCCGGTGAGTACCTCCATAACGTCGGTTGCGTAGCAGCGCCGATATTCCATGGCAAGAAGACCAGAAAGAGGATGGTCGCTGGTTTTTGGGTCGTTGGACTTGACTGGCTAAAAGATGAAGAGAAAGTGGAGACCGGCAAAAGACTGGCGATCGAGACAAGCCAGGCCATATCACGCGCTATAAGCGGTTAGAAATTGAAATAGCCCCCAACCGCATGGGCTCACAGGCGCCACCCTTCTCAAAAAATTTATTGTAGGCCTTCATTTCAGAAATTTGTCCTCAACGAAGTTGCATATAGAAACAGGATCGTTCAAGTCAAAAACAGGCGTCCCAACAGGTGGGTTCTCCGGGTCACCAGCAATGGCCAACAGATTGTCGTCTGATCCGCACAGCATCTCTTGACGTCTTTCGCTTCGATATACCTCAATTTTTGGATGAACCTCTCTTTTATATCCCTCACTCAGGATTATATCGACGTCTCTGACCAGTTTGTCTCTTAATTCCGAAAGTGTGTGGTCGTGGTCACAGTCCATGACAATGCCAATTTTTTCTGCGGATGAAATGATGGAAACCGCAGCGCCGGCCTTTTTGTGCCTCCAGGAATCTTTGCCCTCATGATCGATCTCAAAGCTGTGAGCGTCATGTTTTATTGTGCCAACCCTGTAACCACGATTCTTCAACTCTTTGACCAGCTTTTCCAGCAAAGTAGTTTTACCGGAATCAGACTTTCCGACTATAGACACTATGGGGATCATTCCAAAACCTCCTGGTTGCGCCACGTAGAATACTTTAAATCGGATTTAAGGGAAACAGTATAACAGTAAGTTGATAAATAGTCTGGGTAGTGGTAATCCTGAAAAAAGTGTTGAATTGAGATCTCCTGAAAAGAAATTTTTCGACATGTAAAAGTGATAATTTACTGGAGCAGCAAATGTCCATACGAGAAAAGGTTCTGGAAACAGCCACTAAGGCTCATTCAGCAGCCCCCGAAGCCGCAAGGCTTACTATGGGGCAAAAAGAAGCTATATTGAATCAGGTTGCCGGGAAAATATGGGAAGCGAAATCATTTTTACAGAATGAAAATGTCAGAGACGTTGACAAAGCGCGCTCCAGGGGATTGTCCCTGCCAATGATTGACCGTTTGACCCTGTCAGACAATGTGTTGAAGCAAACGGTTGAAGGTCTTAAAGAGATAGCATCCTTTCCTGATCCAGTGGGAGAAATCACTCGAATGTGGGTAAGGCCAAATGGAATGACAGTCGGCAAGATGCGTATTCCATTGGGTGTTATTGGAATGATTTACGAGTCACGTCCGAATGTTACGGCTGACGCGGCGGCCTTATGCCTTAAGGCGGGAAACTCATGTATTTTGCGCGGAGGATCTGAAGCTTTCGATTCCAATGTGGCCATAGCTGAAATATTTAGGTCGGTATTAAAGGACAATGGTATTAATCCGAATATTGTCAACCTGTTGCCTACAACAGAGAGGGAAGCCATTTTGCACCTTGTCAAACTTGAGGATCTGGTAGATCTCATAATTCCTAGAGGTGGGGAAGAACTTATAAGGTTCGTCTCGGAGAATTCGAGGGTTCCGGTGGTCAAACATTACAAAGGCGTTTGTCACATGTACATTGACAAACACGCCGATTTTGAAATGGCCGAAAAACTTGCCGTTAACGCAAAGGCTCAGAGACCGGGCGTATGTAACTCTTTGGAAACTCTTCTTGTGCATTCATCTATCGCCGAAGACTTTCTACCCAGAGTGGCAAAAGCGCTGGAAGATAGCGGGGTGGCTCTCAGGGGGTGTGAGAGATCCAGGAAGCTGGTCGATGGCATGACTCCAGCCACGGAGGATGACTGGTATGCCGAATATTCCGCACTGATTCTGGCGGTAAAACTTGTGGACTCAATGGATGAGGCGATCAGGCACATAGCTAAATACGGATCGTCGCATACTGAAGCCATAGTTACGAAAGATTATTCAGCATCGCAGAAATTTCTTAGAGAAGTAAATTCATCGACCGTGATTGTGAATGCGTCAACCAGAATGAGCGATGGATATGTCTTTGGTTTGGGGGCTGAGATCGGAATAAGCACCACCAAGATTCACGCTTATGGCCCCATGGGAGTAGAGGACTTGACGACGACCAAGTTTATAGTCCTCGGGGAAGGTCAGATCCGGGAATAGAGGTTCGATTTGTCAGAAATTAGAAGCACCATAGACATTATGATGGAGAGAACCCGAGGTATGGGGTTGTCGGAAGCTGAGAAAGAACAGATTTCCAAGGATTCCCTGTCAAAGAAAGCCAAAGGCTATGCTCTGAAGATCCATGATTATACCGATTCGACTGACAAAATAGTCGAGAATTTATTTGGTGAATCCCCTGATGAGCTTGAAGAGCTGAAAAAGCTGGTCTGGAATGATCTGGTTTCGAAAATCCAAAATGACCAGAACCTACAGTCGTTTCTTGATGTTCTCCAAAAACTGGCTTTCGCTCCCGACCGTAAACCCGTATTTGAGAAATACCGCTCTTTGCTGAAGTATGCTCAGAAAGATAAATCAAAAGACAGAAAGCTCATCATTGAGAGGGAAAAAAGAAAATTGGCTGATTCCGGAATTTCCGGAACAGCCGTGGTCCCAAAAATTCCCAAGGATTCCGAGGAGCAAGGGGTCAGCAAACTCCTGGAAAATTTGAAAGCAGAATTGGTTTTGTAAGTCATTCATGGTTGAACGTTTGTGACGCATGAGACTTTGACTCTTTGATCATGTATGCTGAGATTCCATAAGACATATTTTCTCTCCTAGGGTGTTGCGCACTGTAACATATCATGGCTCCTGGGATCACCATCGTTAAGGCCTGATTTCACTATGGTAGGGGTCAGGAAGACCAGCAGTTCATCTGAGGCCCGGTATGCCGTACTACTCCTGAAGAGGGCTCCGACGATGGGGAGTTTCATAAGAAAGGGCCATCCGTCCTTGCGACTGCTATCTGTTTCTCTTATTACTCCTCCGAGGACGCAGGTTTCTCCGTCTCCAACAACTAGCGTGGTATGAGCCTCTCTTGAAAGATAAAGGTTGACGATTTGACAGTCAGGGCAAATTGACAGACCGTTTACGTCATTATCAAATATATCAACATCCATACGGATTCTGTTGTTGAAGAGGACTTTAGGAGTCACTTCCAGTTTCAGGTCCACCGGAACCAGTTCGGTGTGTGTGCCCCAATTCGGTGAAGATGTCTTGACTGTTAGCACCGAACCATTTTTCATGATCGCTCGTTCTCCGTCCATGACTTGAACCTCTGGTTTGGAAACAATTTTTGCCAGCCCATTCGACTCTCCGAACTGTAAACGAAGGTCCAATTCAGTTACGAAATCAGGTTTCAACAGTCCAAACTGAACGCCAAGTCCCATTAAATTAGTCAGATTAGCTACCGCCACCGGCAAGTTTACAGCAAAAGTGGATGGAATGTTATTTCCCTCTGTGATCTGATTTGTGGGGCGGTTAGCCGAACCATCGGTTCCACTGGAGTATCCCTCCTGACTACCGCCGAAGCCCCAATAAGATTTTGCTCCTTGTCTGACAAAACCGACCTGATTGTTTCGCCCACCCCAAAGAATTCCCAGCCCACGGCTCCAATCCTTGTGAGCCCTGACGATTCTACTTTGAATCAAAACCTGCAGACTAGGTCGGTCCAGTGATTTTACAACTTTTCGAATCTGAATCAGTCTTTGTTCGGTATCCTTAATGAACAGGACCCGTTTTTTTTCGTCAGCCCAGACCATGCTGTGCGCTATTATTTTAGCCAATTTGGGATCTTTTCTATCAAGATCTCGCAACATTCTCCAACTTTTCACATCTACCCCGGTTTCATAGGGCCTCCGGGGAAATTCTGGTAAAGGCATCATTCTCAATTCTTCTATGCGGTCATATCCACGGTCATCCATCGGTTTGAGCGTCTTTGTCTTGTCTTTACCATCTCTGACTACAGTTCGTGGACTCATGTTTTGCTCTGTGAACCGTGTAGTGGTGTGTTCAGTTCCACCGCCTGGCCCACCTTGGCCTGTGCCGGGACAATACATGTTAAACATGCAGTCTACGGTTTTTATCACGTCCTTAGGGTCGGCGTATTTCAGAAATACCTGATCATAGAAGAAGCAAACATTCTCCGATTCGATCTCAATACACTCGGCCTGTCCAATTCTCCTTGAGCCAAAAGGACGGTTCAGTTCAGCGTCATATTCAGAATCAGGCCGCTGATTGCCGCTTCCACCAGCGGGTTTGCTCCATGCCGTCACCGGATCTGACGAAGCGTGGGGCTTGGCTTTTTTACCAAAATGTTGGGATCCATCGCTTCTCAGGCCATTGTTAAGAGATTGATTTTTAGCAATATTTTCTTCTTGAGATGCCCGAGTCTCAACCTTCGGTTTGTTGAATTTAATCCCCGTTTTCAACTCCTCCTTTGTTGAGGATGACAAAACGCGTGCGTCTTTTTTCTGCTGTTTCGGATGCTGCCTGGCAGCGCTGAACTTTAGCAGAAGGCTACCGGGGGCTTGACTCACTCTTAGCTCTGGAATTAAATCGTCCCCAAATTCCAGAATGACCTTGACCTTGTCATTTTCCTGTAAAGCGTTAACCGATTTCAGGGGCTTCTTGTTTGCCTCAAAAAAAGCTGGAAAACCGGTTCCGATTTTGCATTTGGAAAGGGAGAGTTCAACACGTTTTGGGTTGAGAAGATTTTTCCTGGCGATCGAAACAGCCGCTCCCTCCAGTCTCAGACTGAGTTGGGACAAACTTTCCGAAAAATCCAAGGAACTTAGGATGGTGTAATCCTGATTCGAAAAGCCCTCGGCGCTGACAGCCCATATTGACAGGCCGCAAACCAGACTAATCGCGTAACGAAAGGCAAGTGTCCGTGAAGAGACACTTACAGTGCTCATTAGCGTTCTCATGCGTCCTAGAATCCCCCCGTCTGACAATTATGTCATGTGTTAAAATGATCGCTGGGCGCAAAAATATTTAGTTGTGTTTATTAAGTAAAGCCTTTTCTTAAGTCTGATTGTTAATACCTGCATCAGTCTTAATTATTAAAAACAATGTATTATGCTGCTTTAATTAAGCGTTTATTTAACATAATTTTATTATGAACGCAACAAAAAAGTCAGTTGCTTTGTCTTGTTCCATTTTTTGGTGAGAACAGATGATTTTGTTTTGATGAGATGGTGAAGTGGTCTATTATGTGTTTATGGAAACATCACTGATAATAAAAATAGTGGTAGTGGCGAGTTTGGTAGTAGCTGTTGGATTCTATTATTATCTGTATGAGTAATAGTGTCCACCAGGGATGCCGCTGTTGTTTTTATTTTAGCGACACCACCTGGTTGAGTATGCAAGCGGCTTTTAAAAAGTTCTTAGCATGTAGCTGAGATCACTCTCCGGATTTTGAGGGCTCCTGAGTCTGTTCTGATAATCCTGCCATCTGTTATTTCTATCGAGCCTCCACATTTGATGAGGGTCGGGGGTAGCCCGGAAATAATAAGGGCTTGGCGGATTATTCTGCCTGACGGGTGGAGGCGAGACATATCCGGGAGGCGCGTAATAGTTGGGATAATAGTAAGAATAGAACTGGGCTTGGGCCCCGTTTGGGAAAAAATGCCCGGCGGCTAATGTCATCAAACTGATCATCAACAATTTTTTCATTTTTTTTCCATGGTGGAGAACACCTGCAGCGTGGCACGCCAGTTAAGGAGAGGTGGTGCGAGAGGGGGGACTCGAACCCCCAAGGGTTGCCCCGCCGGATCCTAAGTCCGGTGCGTCTGCCAAATTCCGCCACTCTCGCAATTGGAGCAATTCCTGATTGAGATCAGTGATTATATCCTGAAATGATGAATAAGGCAATCTGTCGAAAGCCTTCTGTCCCAGATTTTGGTGACAGGATCACAATCAAGGCCAATCAGTAAGAACATAATCATTCTCATTCATGGGTTTAATAGACCGTTTTGGTAAGGCGGCTTTTCCCCAACAGTATGTGAATAGGGCCAGATCCCGATGAGGTTATTGTGATTGCTCCATCGCGTCCTGTCCAATAGACATTTGCACAACTCTGCTTCAAACGGTCCACGACTTCAGGACTTGGAATGCCACTTCGTGAAGGGTAATCAGCAGAGATTATGGCTATCCTGGGTTGAATCGCCTCAAGAAGGCTAGCAGATGTTGCGCTAGTTTTACCAGCGTGGTGGGCTACTTTCAGGACAGTGGCTCTGAGATTCTCTCCGGATTCAAGAAGCTCTTTTTCGGCGGTTTTTTCCAGATCACCCAGGAAAAGAATTGAGAAATCAAAATAGTCTATTCTCATGACGCTTGAACTGTCATTAATTTGAGCATTTGATGATTTTTGCCCCAAATTTTTCCCAGCGGGAGCATTGATGAAAGTTATTTTGCAGTCACCGATCCAGTAAGCCGGAGAGTTTCGATCTGCTTGCCTGAAGGTTATGTCTTCTTGAATCCCGCTGATTTGTTTTTTGAAAAGTGTCTCTGAATAATTGTTAATTTGATTCATAAACAAAATGTTGGTCGGGGCTTGCTTGACTGCGGCGCATAAACCACCGTAATGGTCCGACTGTGGGTGACTTAAAACGACAGCGTCCAATCGAGTGATGGCTTTCAACATTAGAAACGGAACGATAATAGACTGACCAGCGTTAAAAAATTCGGTAGCTGGCCCTCCGTCCACTAACAAACCGTTGTTTTGGGGAGGTTTGACAAAAGCCGTGTCACCATTTCCCACATTAAAAAAAGTTGTTTGAATGTTGTTGATGCGATCAGTCTTGATGTAAGATATGAGGCCCACAGCCAGCAGACCTGCCGAAGCCAGACATAGCCCCATCAATGTCTTTCTGGACGGCATTCTGATCAAACTGAAAAAGAGTATGGTGACCACAATTGAAAAAAGCAGCCCGGCCCATCCCATTTCCGGAATGTGAAGGACAGAGTATGGTATAGAAGAGAAAAAATCGGCAATTTTTAATGCAATCCAGACGTTTACATCTGCTATGAACAGAATGAAAGCTCCGAGTTCTGTTGAAAAACACGACAAAATAGCTGCAATCAGTCCAAAAGCCAGCCCAAAAGATAGGGGAAATTCAGCCAGCAGGTTTGCGAATATGCCATATGTGGGGATTCGCTGAAAAAGTTGGGCTACGATGGGACTGGTAGCGATGGTGGCGGAGACGGTGACCAATAAAACTGAGATAAACGGCCGTTTCAAAAAGTCTACGCTTTGATCCAGCTTCAGATTTGCAAACCTGAAGCCGGAATCAGGTCTGACAGAACCTGTGCTTGGGCTATTGAACAACCATGGCACGTCACTGCCCATCATCATGATTATTCCCGCTACTGCGGCAAAGGAAAGTTGAAAGCTGGGAGTCATGAAGGACAAAGGATAAATCATCATTATGAACAACGAGGCGACAGCTAGGGTGTTAAATGAGTCCCATCTTTTTTGGCCGAGCACAGAAACTCCCAACACCACGCCCATGATGGCGGCTCTCATGGATGGAGGCTTGAATCCAACCAGAACACAGTAGATGGTGACAACAGGTATTGTGGCTAAGGAGACGGAGATTGGCAGAGGAACCTTTAACAGCCATTCAGCCCTGAACCGAAAGATTGATCTAACCAACAAAAAGGCCATGAACCCGACGATGGTCACATGAACTCCTGACGCCGAAAAAGCATGAACAAGCCCACTGTCGGAAAAAGATCGGTTAAGTTCTGGTGAAATGTCTCCACGATCCCCCATCACCATTCCCTTTAGAATAGCCTTGATGTGAGTTGATGATTCACTTCTGAAGTAACGTCCTGAATGGTCATCGATGAAACTGATCATCGATTGTCTGATGTTGTAAATGATACTGGACGGGCTGAACCAATGCGCACGGTTTAGTATTACCAGCGAGTCCTGGTCTCGTGTTGAGGCCAACCACACGATACCCTCATTCAGACAATCCATTTCCCAATCGTACTCACCCGGATTTCCACGGTTCGAAGGTTTGCGAATAGGAGATCTGAAAGAGACTCTATCTCCAGCAGACAACTCAGCTGAATTATTTCTCAACATTAGCCTTCCATAACCGGGTAAGGCTTCACCTGAGGGGAATGCAAGAGCATTTTCCAACAGAAGAACACGAAAATTGTCGCCGCTGCTCAGCAAGCGTTTTATGGTGGCGTGGACCGTGATTTTTTTCATTGGTTTAACGGCATCCCTTATCTCCAGATTTGAGAGGGTTGCTCCAATGCCAAAAAGAAAGAAAATCAAACCAGTCCAGAATCTAAGAGTTTTGAAGTTTTTTATAACAAAAACAGGGAAGGACAGAACTAGGGCAATTCCGATAAAAAGATTTCCTGAAAAGGGAGTCGGTTGGAGAATGTAGAATGCCGTCAGGGACCCGGCCGCCATTGCCAGAACAGCCTCCAACGAAGGTCTGGGTCTCATCCAGTTCTCTATGACATCCAATTCCCTCAATTACTGTGTTCCTCCCCCAGACTTATTTACCTTGCAACAAAACCGGATTCACCATAACCTGAATGTGTGACCTGAGTGGTATAGATTCGATGTCTGATCATTATAACCTTGATCATAACTCTCGCTGATGATAATCGGAAGATAGTTGAATTGTCATCAAGGTCGAATCATTTTTGTTTGAAAGTATAACAGACCATTTTTGTTAGTGAAAAGCTCTACACACCTGGCTCTGTTTTTTCAGGGTTCCAGGTGGTCAAAGAAAACATTACGAGGCTTGCTTTCGGATCATGGAATCATTTGGCGCGTACTTAAAAAGTTTGCGGGAACAGAGCGGCAAAACACTTGATCAACTCTCGCACAGCACCAAAATTGCCGTGACAAATCTGGAATTTCTGGAGGGTGATCGGTATGATCTTTTGCCTCCCAAGGTATTTATCAAAGGCTTCATAAGATCCTATGTCAAAGAGCTTGGTCTTGATCCGGAAGAGGCCATCAAGAGATTTGATGAATTCATCAGAGATGGTGACATGCCGGAATATCTGGAATCCGAAGCTTCCAATTTCATGCCGGATTCTTCAAGATCATCTTTCATCTACAATCCGTGGTTCACAAGAATTTTGACAGTCGTTGGACTGTTGTCACTGGCGGTGCTGGTTTTGACCGGAGTGACCAGAATATTTTACTCTCCGAAGAGTCCGGTTGAAAACGTTTCATCTCGTGAACCGGCAAGTAACGCACAAAAAACGGTCAGGCTGGAATCCTCGCAAAGCTCAACGGGTGAGTCCCAACAAACGAGGACCGGCAAAAAAATTCTTGAGATAAAGGCTTCCGGGAACGCATGGGTTCGTGTGGAGCCGGACGGTGGACAGGCCGAAGAATTCATGATGGCGCCGGGAGATATCCAGGTCTTTTCGGCCAACAAAAGTTTCAGGTTGATGACCGGCAATGCCGGTGGTATTCGCATAAGATTCGATGGCAGGGTTTTGCCGCCTCTGGGGAAAAATAACCAGACTCTGAGCCTGACTCTGCCTTGACAAAAAGGTAATAGTCTAGATAAATGCTGATTCCGCGATTATTTTAGAGCCGGAAAAGCGATGTTCAGTTCATTTTCATTTGGGAGTCACAATGGCCGAAAAATTCAAGAAACTGTTACTAGTCATACCAGTACGCCTCCAGGACGATCTGTTGAGCGTTGTTGAGTCTGAGGGGTGGCATACCGTTCAGGACTTGTTTAAAAAGACCTCCACCTCATACAATTTGCACTGGAACGGGAATTATGTGCTTGATCAGGATGAAATTCCCTGGAAAGCCTCTATCGAAGAAATCAATTCCCTGGAAGTGATCAAAGGTTGCGTGATAGTCCTGAATGACGGTAAGTATCAAATAACCGATAAGATCAATCTTTTCAATGACAAAGACTCATTTTACGCTCTTGAAGATGACTTGGCCTCATTGCTGGAGTAACATGGGGTCTGGGGAATTATTTGTGCCTAAGGCGCCTTCCATATATCCTGAAGGGGGCTGGTAATTGGGAGAAAATGGCTGATGTCACCTACCAAACCACGATTCAAGTTAAAAAAGCGGGTGGAAGCAGTCAAAAGGCGTAGAAAGGTTGAGATCTTTCTTCATGCGGCCACTGGTTGCCTTGAAGTTGATTCCAATCAATCGCTTGAAGGACAGAAGTTAAAGAATCGTTCATTCGAAATCAGAGACTTCCTTGACGGGTTGGGCTAGAAGATTGAGAATCTGAGAATAAGATATGCCTTGATAGTGGCTTGTTGCATTCGCAGTCTGGGGGGATCCAGCAGACTGGTAGCGATGGATTTTGTGCATCGTATCCTGAATGTTGAAGATCATCAACTTGCTGAACTTTGGGAAATAATCGAACGCGAGTTGGCAACATTTTTTCAAGCCTCATCAGCCGGCTTCATGCGGGCCCACATCGGAATGCCGGAGATTGTAAGAACCGCAGAAAGCTGGGCTCAGGCCGGTATTTACATCATAACCCGGGACGATTTGGAAAGTTTTGGCAGAACCTGTGTGAATGAATCCTGCCTCATGTTTGCCAAGGGGCCAGCAAACCATTTACAGCATCCTACGGTGTCCATTCTTAATTCACGTAAATCCAAATGTGTGAAACCGGATGATGATTGGCTTCTGAAGACAAGGGTGGCTGTGGATGAAGCCCTTAAGAAAAAAGCCACGTTGGTTTCCAGCATAGGAATAATGCACTATGATGTTGTGACTGCAGCCTGCAAAGGGAGCAATCTTATACTGGTGTGTGAGAGCCTCACACAAATTATGAACATTACAAACTCACAGACCAGATTATTCGAGCGCTATTCCGGAATGTTGGACATGGAAAAAACCCTGTTCATTTCGGTCTCCTGTTTGACTCAACAATCATCCGGAAAGGAGTCCGCTTTGTTGAGGGACCGGTTTGTTGGCTCACTTTCTGACGTGATTTACAGTATAAACGTCAAGCCCGGTGGTAACATGTCGAGAGTCCTGAGTGAAGCCGGTAGTAGAAATGTGCCTTTGGGGCAAATTGACGCAAATCTTGTTGGGGGTCTTGCGGTAAACAAACAGGGATATATCCGTCCAAAGGAATTTTGTGAGCCGCTGAGCCGGCAAAGATTGGAGCTAAAAAATTTTTTCAGTGTTGTTCTGGGCGCTTGGGTAATCACACCGTCAGAGGATATCGAATGGTTGGAGTTTGTCGATGAGGCATTATTTCATTATACGCGGTCATGTCATGGACCGTGGCCCGGGCAAAGTTACCAGGAATACATCACGAGTCTGCTGGCCGGACGCCCGGAATCCTCTCATTCGGCCTTTGAAACCATCCTCAGAATAGCTCTGGAACAAAGGATTCGAGCCAGTGGCGCGATGATACGCGGAAAATTCCCTGTGGTTTCATTTACAGAAGTACCGCCTAATGAACTGGAAAAAATACGGATATGGAGAACCGGCGTCTACCGTTGGACTCTTGAGCCTTATGGTCTGGCTATAAAGAGAAGAACATTAGCCATCAGAGGAGGACGGAGAGTTCATTATGGATCATTAAGCGCACATCAGAGCCTCCAGGATGATGAAAAACATTTGTTCCAGATTTCGAGAACCGGGAAATATGACTGGTCACGGGAAAAAGAGTGGAGAATTAAGGGAGATCTCGATATCAAGGAATTGCCTGCTGATGACTGGGCACTTGTGTTGCCGACACAGGATGAGGCCGATACGATGTTCAATTCTATGAACATCCCGTTTGTCTTCTGAAAGATGTTTCCCAGACCCAGCCAGGGGTTTCCACAACCCTGGGACTGATGGGCGTATGACTTTGAGTGTGCAAATAATGCTGAGCTATGCGCAGAACGTGATAATTTTTGTGGGCCTTTTTGGCATAGGACTGGTTTTAGGCGTGTTGTCAACACTTGTTGTCAACTATTTTGACGCCAGGATAAAAGGATTACCAGGGGAATCTTTCATCGGCGCAATTAAGAACAGACTGCGCAAGGCAACTCGAATCCCGATAATTTCTTTACTGTATCAGATAAGATCGAAAAATCCTGCCAAGGACAACAGTGAATTAAGAAATTCAATTGCAGAACTATTTTCGGGCGCGCTAACTGTTATCCTGTTTTTTAAATTTGGCCCAACAGGAATCTTCCTCCTGTACCTTGTGCTTTTCATTGGGTTAATAGCGATTTTCAGAATAGATCAGGACATGATGGTGATTCCTGATTTACTTTCTCTTCCTCTGTTGGGTTTGGGTTTCTTTGCGTCTGTGCTCGGCGCCATACCTGGTGTTTCCTGGACCGACTCCTTTCTAGGAATTTCAATAGGCCTGGCGATCCTTTATGCGCCCGCAAAGATTTTCGAATACACAAAAGGTGTGGCGGGTCTCGGCGGTGGGGACATCAAGCTGTTAGCGATGGTAGGGGCCTGGACTTCAGTACAAGGGGTCATTTTCACACTATTTTTTGCCGCCCTCACTGGTTTTATGATGAGTCTTATTTCAGTGACTCTTCATAAAAAAAGCGCTTCTGAACCGATACCTTTCGGACCATACCTGGCTTCCACCGCCATGATTTACATTCTTTTCGGGGTTGGTCTGGTGGAGAAGCTGATCAGGTTCAAATCGTTTTATTGATTTTTCTCACCGGGATTTTGCCAGACTTGTAGAACGCTATCTGCAAAGAATGAAAGGTTTGATTCAATTCGTAAATTCCTAAGTCCTGCAACAATTTTGTCGTTGAAGACCTCTTCTGCATGTTTCACACAAATCTATTTTCAGGCTAACGCTTTTCTAACAATGGTGACTCAAGGTATGTCTAGAGTTCTTTTCAGTAAAGCGCTATTACACTAATAGTGGAGGTTACTAGTGATCAAAAAAGTTACGTTGTTGTTTTCTGTATTGTTTTGCATGACTCTAGGCTTTTCGTGGGCGGTTGAGCTTGATCCTCAACTTCAAACGTATCAAAAAGTCAGTGGAGTTTCCGGAAATCTCAAATCGATTGGGTCAGACACCCTTAACAACCTGATGGCGCTTTGGACTGAGGGGTTTCGCTCACAATATCCCGGAGTCAAGATAGCCATAGAAGGCAAGGGCTCATCTACTGCTCCACCGGCTCTCATTGAAGGAACCGCTCAGTTCGGTCCCATGTCGCGTGAGATGAAACAGAAAGAGATTGAAGAGTTTGAGAAGAAATATGGCTACAAGCCGTCCATGGCGCGTGTTGCGGTAGATTCTCTCGCCGTATTTGTTCACAAGGACAATCCAATAAAAAGCTTATCCATGCAGCAACTTGACGGCATTTTTTCCAAGACGCTTAAATCGGGTGGAAAAGACCTCAAGACATGGGGAGATCTTGGGTTAACCGGTGATTGGGCGAGCAAGCCGATTTCCTTATACGGACGAAACTCGGCCAGCGGCACATATGGTTATTTCAAGGAAGTGGCTCTCAAAGGTGGAGACTACAAAGACACTGTGAAGGAACAGCCGGGCTCATCAGCGGTGGTTCAGGGTGTGGCCAGCGACAAATACGCGATAGGTTACTCTGGGGTAGGTTACAAGACCGCGGACGTAAAGATGGTTCCTGTTTCAGTCAAAGACAGTAAACCTTTTGAACCAAGCGCTGAAAACGCATACTCAGGCGATTATCCCCTGGCCCGTTTCCTTTACGTTTATTATAACAAAAAACCTAACCAGGAATTGGATCCATTGATGGCCCAGTTCATCAAGTATGTGTTCAGCAAAGAGGGACAGACAGTAGTTGTAAAGGATGGCTATTATCCAGTATCTCAGGCTTTGGCTGAAGAGGATTTGAAGGCAGCTTCAATAAAGTGACGCCACAAGGTTCATCCAATTTAGAGGGTAAGCGCTTTAGCGGGTGGCCCCTACGCCACTCGCTTTTCACCCTGCCCCGGAAACAGTCTGGCATTGCCTGTTTCACTTTTTTTAAACGGCGATTAAGCCGTAAGCCTATTTTCTCCAGCCATTTGTTTTCATATATGAAGGAAAGGGCTCCCGGCGCCTATGCCGAACAGGGTTACCCTCATGCAATTTGACAATTCCGAAAAGAAGGTGAAAAAGACTCGGCCGTGGGTTCTTCTGGCGGATAAGGTGGCCAACAAGGCCATCACCGTAGGCGGAATTCTGATCATAGCGGCAGTGTTAGGAATGATGGTCTTTCTGGTCTTTGAGACGGCGCCGCTGTTCAGGGGCGGGGTCATAAATTTCACCAGAGACTACCAAATTGAGAAACTTTCCTCTGAGTCGACTGTAATAAGCCTGGATGAATATAAAACGATTGCCGCTGCGGTTGGTCAAGATGGCGTCATAAATCTGTGGCATGCCAAAACCGGTCATTTGTTGGTTCCCACTTCGTTTGACTTTGACGGAAAAACATCGACCGCGTTCGCTTGGACTATAGATCGTTTGAACTACGCTTTCGGTTTTTCTGATGGCACGGTGAGACTTGGGCGGCTCAAGTACGACATAAACATATTGAGGCCAGAAGATCTACCCCCAAACCTAGAGAAACTTGACGATTCGGACAGCACGGATGGGCGTCATATTTACAGCGCCATACCAGGAAAACAGTTCAGAAAAATTGGTTTTTCAGTCACTCTGCAGGATGCCATTCCATTGTCCCCTGATCGTCATGCCATAAAGGCCCTCAGTTACCAGGTGACCGATTTTGGCGAGCGGCCGATGAGTTCTGTTGTAGCCATTGACGAGATTGGCTCAGCTATCAGCGTGGTGTCGGAATCCCGACTAAACTTGTTTACCAGGAAGCTCACAACAAAAATAGAAAAGACAGAATTACCAAAACTGCCCCCTGAAGCTTCAATCTCCTATATCTTGGTAAACGACACAGGATCTAACATATTTTTTGCTGAAAAATCTGGAAAGGTCTACCGTATTTTTCGCGAAAATTCGGGTCAGCCCGAGTTGGCTGAACCTTTTCGAATAATGCCCGAAGCTATAAACCTCGATGTCTTTGGCTCCATCTATGGGGATCGGTCTTTTGTCGCCGGAGGCTCTGACGGCTCTGTGAGAATTTTCTTTCTACTTAACCGCCCGGATTCGCAAGCTCGTGATGGAATGGCGCTTGTGGAAGCGAGAAATCTACCGCCTCAAAGCTCAGGAGTAAACAAATTTAGCCCGAGCCAGAACGGGAAGACTTTTGCCACAGGGGATTTAAACGGAAGTTTATGGCTCCGTCACGCCATAAGTGAAAAGACAATCCTTCACCTGGGCGCCGTTTCGTCTGGGGTTGCATTCAAGTCCGTGGCTGTGGCCCCGAGAATGGATGGAATTATTGCGATTGATATGAACAACAGGGTCTCTTTCTGGCAGTTCAGCGCTCCACATCCAGAGACATCCCTGCACACCCTGTTTGGAAAGGTATGGTATGAAGGTTACCCGGAACCGACTTATACATGGCAGTCTACTGGAGCCACGGATGCTTTTGAACCTAAGGTTTCGCTTGTCCCGTTAATTTTTGGCACTCTTAAAGGAACACTATATTCTATGTTGTTTGCTGTTCCATTGGCCTTAATGGCGGCAATATACACATCGGAGTTCATGTCATCCGGTCTACGGGGAAAAATAAAACCGGTAATAGAGATAATGGCGTCCATACCATCTGTGGCGCTTGGTTTTGTAGCGGCCCTGGTAATGGCTCCAGTAGTCGAAAACTGGTTGGCCGCAGTCATATTGGCATTTGTAGTGGCGCCCATGTTCCTGGTCATTTGCGCTTACTTGTGGCAAACGCTTCCTCCGCAGATTGCCATTAGACTTGAAGGCGCGCCTAAGCTGCTTTTCATTTTCTTTGGAGCAATTGGCGGCGTCTACAGCGCCATGCTACTAGGCCCCTCCTTTGAACAATTATTTTTTGGAGGCAATCTCAAGGCATGGCTCAATGGAGACACAGGTGGACCAATTCCGTTTATTTTTCTTCTTTTGACGCCAGTTTCCGCACTGTTGTGCAGTTATGCGGCCTCCCGCTTTTTTGGTCATAAGTTCAGAACGTACCTAAAAAAGATTCCCATGCCTTATTCCGCCGTTCTGGATTTGGGGAGGTGGATTGCTCTTTCAGTAGTAGTCATTGTTTTTTCTTACGGACTTGCCATGGTTCTAAGCGCTTTGGGACTGGACCCAAGGGGTAGCATCGTAGGGACATACGTTCAGAGAAATACCCTGATAATAGCCTTTGCAATGGGTTTTGCGGTGATACCCATTATTTACACATTGGCGGAGGATGCCCTGAATTCAGTCCCGGATCAATTAAGATCCGCAAGTTTGGGCTGTGGCGCCACGACTTGGCAAACAGCCATGTGGGTCATATTGCCGACTGCTGTTTCAGGAGTTTTTTCGGCAGTGATGATTGGAATGGGGAGGGCGGTAGGCGAGACAATGATCGTTGTGATGGCCACTGGAAACACCCCGATTATAGATTTAAACATATTCAATGGCTTGAGGGCGTTGTCAGCGAACATTGCCGTTGAATTGCCGGAGGCGCCCAAGGATGGCTCTCTTTACAGGGTTCTCTTCCTGACCGGTTTGGTGCTGTTTGCCATGACTTTTGTCATAAATACTGTGGCTGAGTTGGTTAGACAATATTTTCGCAAACGATCCATGCAATTATGATTGAATTCTCACTTTTTTTGAAATGGACTGCGTGGTTTTTATCGTAGGCCCACGAAACAGTTTTATCTCTCGGGACGATATATAAAATGGAAAATACGGACACTAAAGACATCAGTTCCAATTCGGCCTCTGGCGAGCCCACAAAACAGGAAAGTCGGTATCAGCGTTCCGGCCAGCGCTCAGCAACGTGGGATTTCAAGGCTCGTGGAGAGCCATTTGTGTGGAGCCTGGGTGGGGCATTGGCCATTGGCGTGCTGATGATAGTGGGGTTTGTCTCGCTGATTTTATATAATGGTTTCCTGACCTTTTATCCTAGGCCCATACTTGTTGTAGAGTTGAAGGATGGCTCAAAAGTCGCGGGAGATCTCATGCGCACAGAGGTCTCAACACTTTCTGCCGATCAACGATCCGGCATTGGCTCTACAAACTCCGGCAAGGCAGATGAGAATCCCACAACTTCGCAACGCATGCTCCTCAGAACGGGCAACTTCGATCTCTACAATGAAGATTTCAAATGGGTTGGGGATCACCAGATAGCCAACAAGTCTCATCCTAAGGACATCCTTTTTGTTGAACGGCTCGAATGGGGACCATTCATAGGTTTTGCCAAATCGATGGACCTCAATGGAAAAATAGTTGAAGGCCCGGGGCTCACTCTGGATGTCCTGGATTTGGCGGTGGAAGACGCGGCGCTACGGAGGCAGAGAATTCTTGAAATCGAGCGGTCCGATATAGGCGCCATCAATCATTTTCTTGAGAAGGCTCGCCTGGCCCTCAAGAGAGTAGAATTACGTCACGGACTCGATAGTCCGGAATACGCTTCCGAACTAACAATCTTCAAAGCCGAAACTGAAAGGCTGAATGCCCAATATCAGGAGTTAGCGAGTGAAGCGGCGGCAATAAAGCAGATGGATTCAAGATTTACGATCTCTCTGGAAGACGTGAATGGTAAACCGAAGAATCTTCTACTTTCTCAGATCACCAGGCTACACGCTCCAAATAACATGCTCATGGAGGACAAAATCTGGATTTACCTCTCAAGGTGGATCGAATTTTTAACTCAGGAGCCACGCGAAGCTAACACTGAGGGCGGAGTGATGCCGGCCATTTTTGGCACTTTCTGCATGACTGTGCTCATGGCTCTTGCTGTAGCGCCGTTCGGAGTGATAGGCGCCCTTTATCTCAGGGAGTATGCAAAACAGGGTAAACTGGTTTCCCTCATCAGAATTTGTGTTAACAATCTTGCCGGAGTTCCATCAATAGTTTATGGGGTTTTTGGTTTAGGTTTTTTTGCCTACATCCTGGGGGGAAGCATAGATGGACTCTTTTTTCCTGAACGGCTCCCCAATCCCACATTTGGAACGGGAGGTCTGTTGTGGGCTTCGCTGACTTTGGCTTTGCTTACTGTCCCAGTAGTAATAGTGGCTACAGAGGAAGCGCTTGCCGCCGTTCCTCAGTCGATGAGGGAGGGTTCATTAGCCTGTGGGGCTTCAAAATGGCAAACAATCAAATGGATAGTGCTGCCTAGAGCCATGCCTGGAATCATGACAGGTTTGATCCTGGCCATGGCGCGCGGAGCAGAGGAGGTTGCGCCACTGATGTTGGTAGGGGTTGTCAAAATGGCGCCCGAATTACCCATCGACTCCTTTTTCCCTTTCATTCACCTGGATCGCAGTTTCATGCACCTTGGTTTCCACATATTTGATCTGGGGTTTCAGTCCAGAAATTCTGAAGCCGCCTTACCGATGGTGTATGTGACTACCATGTTGTTGATAACTCTGGTGTTTGCCATGAACATAGTTTCAATAATCATGAGGAACAGGTTGAAGAGGAAATTCTTCACCGGTCATTTTTAGGAGGGCTGATGTCATCGTTAATGGATGACCCAAAAACAACCGTTTATCATGTTGAAAAGGGCGACAAGGGCGCCCTGCTCAAAATCGCTGATTTTAATTTGTGGTATGGCAAGAGTCAGGCTTTGTTTGATGTGAATATGGATATTGAACGAGGATTTGTCACTGCTCTTATAGGTCCGTCGGGCTGCGGAAAATCAACTCTTCTGAGGTCCATAAACAGAATGAATGACCTTATTGATGGGCTCACCATTCAGGGGAGGATGACCATAGAGGATCAGGACATATATAGCCCCTCTGTTGACGTCATAGCGCTTCGAAAGGTTATGGGCATGGTTTTTCAGAAACCAAACCCATTCCCTATGTCTATAGCTGATAATGTAACTTATCCGTTGAAGGTGGATGGCATAAGGGATCGAAGAGTTCTTGAGGAGACAGTGGAGATGGCGCTAAAAAGCGCCGCCCTGTGGGAAGAGGTCAAGGACAGGCTCAAACAGAATGCGCTTGGTTTGTCCGGAGGCCAACAGCAAAGGTTGTGTATAGCTCGAGCCATCGCCGGTGATCCTGACGTCTTGCTGATGGACGAACCGTGCTCTGCATTAGACCCGGTTGCCACTTCAAAGATTGAGGACTTGATAGACGCTCTGCGGGGTCGCTACTCTATTGTAATAGTTACTCACAACATGCAACAGGCCGCTCGAGTTTCCGACAATACCGCGTTCATGTATCTTGGACGGTTGATTGAATATGGAGAAACATCCACGATCTTTACCAACCCAAAAGTTGACAAGACCATGGAGTATGTTACGGGCCGATTTGGGTGATCTGGATCGCAAGTCTACGAAATGATTGAGACAGGTTGCTAGGAACTACATTCTACGAAAAGTCTCCTCCACGATGCCTGTGTATCTCCCCTGTAATCATATAAATCACATCTTCAGCAATGTTGGTCGCATGATCAGCTATTCTCTCGAGGTGTCTGGAAATAAGGAACATGCTGACAAGATAATGAGCGTCCTCAGGGTTGTTTTGGACCTCTTTCACAAAAAGCGTCTGCATGGCCCGTTTCATATAATCTACATCGTCGTCTTCTGCACAAACTTGGTAGGCCGCGGTTATATCCCTATAAACCATTGAATCAAGAGATTTTTCCAGCATATCCTGCGTGCGTTGAGCCATAGTGAAGTAATCGAAGGGGATAGCCAGGCTCGGTTTTTCTGCAATGACAATGACTCTCTCTGCGATGTTCACAGCCAGGTCTCCGATGCGTTCCAGGTCATTGTTCATCTTGAGAACCGCCACAATATATCGTAAATCTTCGGCTACCGGCTGGTGCAAAGCGAAAATTTTGAGGCATTCTTCTTCCAGATCAACCTCGAGTTGATCTATTTCAAGGTCACCGTCAATGACCTTTTGCGCCATTTCGCGATCTCTGCACTCAGCAGCTTTGACGGCCATCTTGAAACGCTCTTCCACAAGAGCGCCCAACGAAAGAACTCTTTTCTTCAGCTTGTCTATGTCTCTGGATAATCGTACTCTCATGTTTGTTTCTCCTGGCCGCGCCATTAATATGTTTTTGCATCATGTTCAGCTACTTGCCCGAGCCGGCTTCCTAATCCGTCCAGCCCATAGGATTGCAGTAATCCTTGGTTGAGTCAAGTTAGAGAAATGTTATTGAATTCTGACTATTCTTTTATCTCGAAATCTATTAAACTGTCGTAGTACTTGTTATCAAGCACCTTAGTGTTGGACTTCGGAATTGGAATCTGGTTTTGTGCGCTTCCTCAACAAACAGCGGTTTATCGCAAAAATTGAAAGATATTTCATTAATTGTGATGACCAAAACTAACAAAGGATCTCCCCACAAGTTCAGGTGGATGAATTTTTCCAG
The DNA here is from genome assembly GCA_964628605.1 of uncultured Syntrophaceae bacterium. Taxonomy (GTDB): domain Bacteria; phylum Desulfobacterota; class Desulfomonilia; order Desulfomonilales; family Desulfomonilaceae; genus CAITZA01. The sequence goes on along the minus strand of CAZVOU010000125.1, from coordinate 37,279 downwards.
CCAAAAGTCGGCTTCTAACGGTAGAACGTTGTCCATGTCGATGGCAAACAAATCCAAACGTCAAAACTGATATGGCCCTGTTTGATTTTCAAATGTAATATTCCGGAGTGAATCCGGCTCATTTCTCAATTTTAAACTAATTACCGAGGAACTGTTTTCATGGATGACACAAGTAATAATGAATGGGAATCAATTTGCAGGCGTTGTGGAAAATGCTGTTACGAGAAGGTTGATCTAGGCGGGGGAGAGATAATTTACACCAATGAGCCGTGCATACATTTGGATACGAAGACCAATCTTTGTAAGGTTTACAATAACAGGCAGGTAGAGGAGCCGGACTGTATAGAGTTGACGGAAAACCTCGTGAGAACATTAAACTGGCTTCCTGCTGATTGCGCTTATGTAGAATACGTTCGAAGGCAGGACACTTTGCTGGCAGTGAAACTGGCTGGGGAAAAAGTCCGTGACAAAAGAAACTCAAAAAGGAGACGGTGATGTCTGTCAAGACCATAAACGTTAATCAAGATATTTTAGGAGCTAACGACATACTAGCGGAGACGATGAAGTCACAGTTTCAGTCGTCGCATGTCTATGTGATCAATCTAATGTCGGGGCCCGGAGCCGGAAAGACCTCCACAGTGGTCAGGATCATCGAAGCCCTGTCCTCCAAATACAATATTGGTGTTATTGAGGGTGACATAGCCTCCGATGTGGACGCTCAAAAGATTCAGGCCAAGGGAGTCGATGTAGTTCAGATCAACACCAACGGCGCATGCCATCTGGACGCCAATATGATAATGTCGGCGGCAAAAACACTTGGAATTGAAGGCAAGGATCTGGTCATCATTGAAAATGTTGGAAATCTCGTTTGCCCTGCTGAATTTAATCTGGGTGAGAACATAAAACTCATGATTCTATCTGTGCCTGAGGGACATGATAAACCTCTTAAATACCCGCTCATGTTTACAGAAGCCAACGCTCTGGTAATTAACAAGATAGATCTGGCGCCATTCACCGATTTCAACATGGAAGAACTTCAGCGAGTCGTGAAGGCTATGAATCCGGCCATAGAGATCTTTCCGTTGTCCGCAAAAACGGGAGAAGGGATGGATAAATTTGTCGGTTGGCTTGAAAAGAAGATTCAGACCAGTAAATGAGACAGTTGCCATGACAAAGGTCTGAAAGGAACAGAACCGCTCAGAGACTTGTCACTCTATAATGATGTTTTGTGTGAATTTTCAGGTGTCGCTTCAGCAGCGACTGAAAATTCAAATAAGCTCTGAGTGAATTAACAGGAGACCAATCGATGAATTCTAAATTGTCCGTTATCCCTTTGATACTTATTATCTTTATTGTTTCTGTTTGCATGGGCGAAAAACAGACGTACGCGCGGGATCTGACGGATGCTGAAATCTCAAAAGAAATTCTTAAAGATCATAACAAGGTCATAATCGAGTCTTTTTTGAAGAATGAGTTGACTGAAGTGAACCAGAATGTCACCAATCAGATGTTGGCTCAATATCCTTCTCTGATTTTTTTTGTTAAGCAGGTGGACAAAGGGCCGTTGGACAGTCTCATTTTTCTGGAAGAGCAGGTTCACAAGCTTAGGGATGTGCAAAAGAACATAGATTCATTGCCTTACTCTATTGCATTCTCCTCCGATGAAAAGAAGAAGATAATGGGATTGAAACAGACGGCGGACAAGATCGTTTCGTATGGGATTCCCCTTATGAAAAGGGATTTTTTCCAGGTTATTGAAGCTGCCAAGGTTCTCGCGGACAAAAGGAGAAAGCACCCGGTTGAACTAATGTCGGAACAGGCTTTTCGCGATTCGATTTACCGACAAATGGCCTCTACGGCAGGGCAGCTTGACGAGGAAATGGGAAAACTTTCCGAGGGAGAGTTAATATGTATGAGGCTGGGATTTGTGTTGGAGCAGGTCACCGTTACCAATCTCTGGCTGCTAGTGAACGACAACCGGCTTCCCAAAGAGAACGATTACTTGTTGTTCCGAAAAAAAAGGAGTGAATATTTTCAGAAAAAGCTGAAAAGAATTTACGGTAATCAGGGTAATCAGGGTAATCAGAACAACCAGAAAGTAAATCAGGAGAGGAAAAATAACCGCTAGGGATCGATGAGAATTGATACGGCAGGTTTTGAATAAGATCCGCAACTTTTGATATCATCAAAAAAATAGTAATAAAGGCAGTCTGAATATTATGGCGGGATTGTTAAGACTCGAAAATGTGTCAAAATGCTATTCGAGCGGGCCAAGCTGTGAGGTCTTTCCATTATCATCGGTAAGTCTCGAACTTGAACAGGGCGACCGTATGATTTTACTGGGTAAAAGCGGCTCTGGGAAAAGCACTTTTTTGAACATAGTCGGAGGTGTTGATAACCCTACTTCCGGAAAAGTGTTTTTTAATGGTAGGGAACTGACCTCACTGTCTCAAGTGGATCTGGCCGATTATCGGCGGAGAGAAGTTGGGTTCATTTTTCAGTCATTTAATCTGTTTCCGACCCTGACGGTAGGGGAAAATGTGATGTTACCTCTGGAGTTGATTGGCGTCAGGGACCAGAAAAGAGCCAGACAATTGTTGGAGGGGGTGGGGCTTGCTGATTCATGGGGAAAATTCCCAGAGCTTCTCAGTGGGGGCGAGCAGCAGCGAGTGGCGATTGTCAGAGCATTGGTGAAGAACCCCAAAATTATTTTGGCTGATGAGCCGACTGGTAATCTGGATCAGGACACCGGAGCTAATATATTAAAATTGATAGATGAAATCTGCTCAACTAGCAATGCCGGACTGATTATGGTCACCCACAGTCAGGACGCCCTATGGGTGGCAAAAAAACATTACAGGCTAAGGTCGGGACACCTTCAACTGGAATCAGTGACTGACCAGCCTTGAAGTTTTCTCTAGCTTACTGTTGAGAATCAGGTTGTTTATGATGCCGAGGCGAGTCACCAGGGCACACTGCCATGAATTAATACGTTTGGATAATTGAACCGGACAATGACACTTAACACTTTGTTGAAATTTAATTTCAGGTATTACAAAAGGCACTCTCTTCTCGTCCTGCTTTGTCTCCTGGGAATATCCTTGGGCGTAGGGATAGTGATATCTGTTGAATTGATCAATGATTCCGCACTGGCTTCATTTTCATCTTCCATTGATTTTCTCTCCGGCAAGGCATCCCACTCCGTGGTGTCCGATTACGGGAGAATAGACGAAAAGGAGTTTAGGTCTATTTGGACGGACCAATCTGTTTCGGCCGCCTCCCCGGTAATTGACGTGATGGGCATGGCAAAGGAAACCAGCCATGAATCCATACGTTTCCTAGGGATAGATCCGTTTCTGGACTCATCGTTTCGAGGCTGGACACCTCAGGAAAACCAAAATGAGGCTTTTGCCGCGTTTCTGTCCGATGCCATTCCGGCAGTGTATTTAACGGAAAATCTGGCAACAAAATACAGATTGAAAGTGGGTGACACCCTCACGGTTCTCAAAGCAGGTCTGGAAAAGAAGGCACGAATAGTTGGCATAATCAGTTCGGCTGTCTCTGCAAACCTGAGTGAGAATCTTGCGGTTATGGATTTGGCGGCGGCTCAGGAGCTTTTTGGACGTCTGGGCCGGCTCGACCGAATAGACATTGTTCTAAAAGGTGATGCAGAAACTTTCAGGAAGAGTTTGCCTGCGGGGCTCAGTCTGGCTGATTCAAATTCCAGAAAAGCCACCTTGAATGCCATGCTCTACTCATTTCAGCTCAATCTTGCAGCAATGAGCTTGATAGCGCTTTTCGTGGGTGTCTTTCTGATCTACAATTTTTCGATGTTTTCGGTGCTTTCCCGGCGTGAAGATATGTCACTATTGCTGACACTCGGATCAGACCAAAGGGGGCTGGTAGGCGCGTTCATAACCGAATCGTTGCTAATGGGAGCCGTCGGCAGTCTGTTGGGGGTCATCTTTGGATATTTCGTGGCTTACTTCAGCATCAATATGGTGTCCACGACCATCAGCCAACTTTATTACCAAGTCAACGTGGGCGGAGTCAGACTGACGATTCCGATAATACTAAACGGAATGGCGGTCGGTTTCTGCGCAACTTTGATCGGAGTCATTCTTCCTTCACTGGAAGTGGCAGTAACACCGCCTGTCTTGGGAATAAAAAGGCAGAGTATAGAAGACCGGGTAAGCAGTCTTAAAAGGTTTTTACTGATTCTGGGAGTCGCAATCTTTTTGGCCTCCCTGGTGAGCGCATGGGCTTCACGCTTTTCAATTTTTTGGGGTTTTTCCGCTGCTTTCGGAATGACGTTCGCTTTTGCCCTCTTTACTCCCTCGAGTCTTTCATTTTTTACGCATCATCTTGGGAGCGCACTAAAAAAGTTTTTCAATTCCACCGTTGGTTTTTTAGCCGCAAGAAACATAAAAGCCTCACTGAGTCGAACCAGCATAGCCGTTGCAGCTTTAGCGGTAGCGCTGTCCATGACAATAGGTGTCGATACAATGATCCACAGCTTCAGGACATCGGTTGCCGCATGGTTGGATGGATCTCTTCAGGGTGACATTTATATATCTCCGGACACCACAAAATGGGATCATCCATTACCGGATGAATTGTTGACCGCATTGGAGAGGGATCCTCGAGTTGATTCGCTTGAAAAATACTCTACCTTTGACATTTTCATAGACGGTCGATTGGCCAAATTAAGAGTTCTGGAAACAGACATATTATCTGGGAAAGCCACGTTCCATTTTATAGATGGATCGAAATCCTCGTGGAACGAATTGTCAAAAGGCGCAGCTTTCATTTCCGAATCTTTAGGCTTCCGGTTTGGCCTTAAGGTAGGGGATCATGTAAAAATACCGACCCCTAAAGGTTTGATAGAATTTCCGATTGTCGCTGTAACCAGAGATTATTCGTCCGATCAGGGAACAGTCCAGATTGACAGAAATGTTTACCGCAACCTTTGGGGTGATGACAGGGTTCAATCCATTGCGCTTTTTCTGAAACCCGGGGTGTCCACGGATGAGGTTCGGTCATCCATAATGAGAGATTTCAAAGGACTTGAAAAAGCAATAGTGTCTAACTCGCAAATGCGTGACACTGTTCTCGGAATTTTTGACAAGACATTTGCTCCCACTGCCACCCTCAAAGGAGTTTCATTGCTCGTGGGATTATTGGGAGTTGCTACGGCGATGATGGCAATATTGATGGAGCGTTCAAGAGATATAAGGGTGCTGGGTTATTTGGGTCTGACAGCAGGGGAATTGGGACGGATGAACATTTACCAGGGGCTTATAATGGGGTTGTCGGCATTTTTTATCGCCTCATTGAGCGGGACCGTCCTGACTTACATAATAGTTCATGCTATAAATTACAGATCCTTCGGTTGGTCCATAGACATAAGAATCAATCCGTGGATATTTGTAGAAACCTTGTCCCTCACTATGGCTGCATGTTTTGCGTCCTCGCTTTACCCGACTTTTAAGCTTGTGAAAACAAAAACTGCAGCAACTTTGACCGAGGAATGATTCATAAGGAGTTACACTTTGAACAAATCAGAGATATTAAAAGCGCTGGAATGGGTTGATCAGTCAGCCAAAGAAGGCGACACCGACCGCCTGGCAAAAGCCAAGGAAGCCCTGGACGCACAGATTTCAGCAGCCAAAAGTCATACGGCGCATGAGGATCATTATAAAACTGCTGTTGAAAGTTTTGTGAGAAAGCACGGCAGAGAACCTTTTGAGGACATAGAGGCGGAATAGTGTTTTTGGGGAAGGATGTTCAATCCAATTTCTGACAGGTGTCTCACAGATGCCGGAGACATTACAGGTCTACTATCAACAAAACGGGTCGTAATCGGTTTTGAGTTCGGCCAGAATAGCTTCCCGGGTTCTGGACATGAGTTCCGGAACGTCTTTTTCTGTCAGCCCAGTGGTGGAGATAGGCGGACAAATGGTTAAAGTAATGTGCCCGGGGCGAAACCCTATACTTTTTCTCGGCATGATTTTAAATGCGCCGTTGCACACAACCGGCAAGATTGGAATGCCGGACTTGACGGCCATCATGAACGCTCCTTTTTTGAAAGCAAGCAAGTTTCCGTCAGGAGTGCGTGTTCCCTCCGGATAGATTAACACGGACCATCCGTCTTTCAGTTTCTCAACTGTTTCTTTGTTCAAGATTTTTATGGAATTAGCGGTATTAGATCTGTCTATGGCGATGGGGCCGGTGCACCAGATGGCCCAACCAAAAAGAGGGATATGGAGAAGTTCTTTTTTAAGCACCCACCTGAATTTTACGGGAAGCGCTGAAGCCATGGCATGAATGTCAGCAACACCCTGGTGATTTGGAGTTACGACATAAGATGATTCAGGGTCTATATTTTCAGTTCCATAAACAGAAACTTTAAGTCCCATAAGGGCAGTTATCATTTTACTCCAGACCCTCATGATGGAAAATACGAACAGACCGGGTTTGACGAAAGCAGCAGAGATGAGCATGGGAATGGCCAGAATGGGTGTTATTACCAACAAACCCAAGGCGGTAATGAAGAATCTCAATGATGGGTTATTCCACGGACGCAAGTTCAACTCCATGATCGGCAATCATTGGAGGCATGTGATATCGAAGAACACTTGCCCAAGTTCTAGTGCTTGTTTTAATAGCCTGATAGGATTTTTACGGTAGCCTGAATCTGTTGATCACCATGTTATATTGTATGTGTCTGGATGACAAGAGATGATAAATTTGATGAAAATTTAGTGTGATGACTACAATGACCGATGCAATTCTCCGGCGCCGGCCTTACGCAGAAGACTGAGAGCTGACCTAATGAAAAATGATGATTTATCCAAATTAAGGATCAAGAGCGATCAAAAATGGAATCAGGAATCACCACTGAAAAAAAGACTAGTGTGGGGTGGGATAATAGGGGCATTTCTTATATTGTCCGCATCAGTGGTCCTGTGGTCAGGTATTTTACAAAGGCCCATAGAAGTTCATGCTGCAAAAATTACCAGAACCTATCCATCAAAAGCTCTGACCATTCTCAACGCCAGTGGTTATGTTGTGGCTCAACGTAAGGCGGCTGTTTCCTCCAAGGCAACAGGCAGGTTGGAGAAACTATATGTTGAGGAGGGAAGACAGGTAAAACAGGGAGATGTCATAGCCCAACTGGAGAATCGTGATTTGAAGGCTGCTTTGGAAGAAGCCAAAGCCAACCTGAGAGTCTCAACGGCAAATTTAAAAAACGCAGTGGCGGAACTCGATGACGCTACACTTAATTACAATCGCCAAAGTTCTCTAAAACAGTCGGGCTCGGTGTCAATACAGGCCGTAGATTCTGCCGAAGCGAGGTATAAGAAAGCTGTGGCCGCCGAGACTTCAGCCAAATTTAGTGTTGAAAAAAGTGAAGCCTCTGTAAAAGTCGCGGAGGTAAATCTTGAACAATCCTATATTCTGGCGCCTTTTGACGGGGTGGTATTGACCAAGAGCGCGGAAGAGGGAGAGGTGGTAGCGCCTATGGGAGCCTCTCTAAACGCCAAAGCCTCGGTTGTGAGCATGGCGGATATGCTATCATTGATGGTAGAAGTTGACGTTTCCGAATCCAGTCTTGAAAAAGTAAAGTTGGGAGGTCCGGCTGAAATAAGGCTGGACGCTTTCCCCAATGACAGGTTCGCCGGCCGCGTTCACATGATAGTTCCAACTGCAGACCGCTCCAAAGCTACTGTTTTGACTAAAGTCAAGTTCGACAAGCTGGATGAAAAGGTGTTGCCTGAAATGAGTTCTAAAGTCGCATTCCTTTCCAGGCCTCTATCCGATCATGAAAATGAGCCTTTTTTAGGTGTTCCGCTTTCCGCAGTTACTAGGGAATCCGGAAAAGACATCGTTTTTCAGGTACAAAACGGTGTAGCGCTTAAGAAAACGGTAGAACTGGGCAGGAGATGGAATGACACTGTTGAGATATTGTCAGGACTTAAAGAAGGAGACATCGTTATATCAAGGTTGAATGATCATATAAGTGATGGCTCCAGAGTAAGGCTCAGAGATTAATGAACCTCGAAAAATTGCCTATAGTCTTAATAAGGGAACTTTCAAAATCTTACAAGCGAGGTTCCCAGAGTATACCGGTGCTGAAAGACATATCAATAGAGGTCGAAACAGGAGAGTTTCTGTCATTGATGGGGCCGTCCGGATCGGGTAAAACCACTCTGCTAAACCTGATTGCCGGAATAGATAATGCCGACTCAGGATTGCTGGAGGTCGGTGGAATTGACATATCGAAACTTAATGAGTCTCAGTTAAGCAAATGGCGATCAACCCATGTGGGCTTCATTTTCCAGTTTTACAACCTCATACCGGTCCTCAATGCCCTCGAGAATGTTCAGTTACCATTGCTGCTGACATCTTTGAGCAGAACTGAACGGAAGCAGCATGCAGAATCGGCTTTGGAGGCAGTCGGATTGGCAAACCGAATGGATCATTTTCCATCTCAATTGTCTGGAGGCCAGCAACAGAGGGTGGCCATTGCCCGCGCAATTGTAACGGATCCGATAATAGTGGTGGCTGACGAACCTACGGGAGACCTTGACAAAAAATCGGCGACAGAGGTCATGGACCTACTTCAGCAATTAAATGAATCATTTGAGAAGACGATAATCATGGTCACTCATGATCCCAGAGCGGCTCAACGATCAAAACGAATCCTTTACCTCGATAAAGGAGTCCTCGCCGATTCTATGGAAATGGAATTCTAGACCATTAAAAATTCGGAACCCTTCATTCTCAAAATCCTCGATTTAATGACCTGAGTTTTTTCAACGCCGGTTTCCTATCAATCAGCCTTGATAAAATTCCTGAATGGTCTTTACCACATGCTCTTTCTGGTCGAGAGTCAGTTCGGGGTAAATGGGAAGGGCCAGAACTTCTCCTGCGGCCTGTTCGCTGACCGGAAAAGACCCAAAGTCCTTCTTGTGAATACCCAGGCACTCCTGAAGGTGCATAGGCTTCGGATAATAGATTTCAGTGATTATTCGGTTGTCCTGAAGAAAGTTTTTCAGTGAATCCCTGTTCTTTGCTCGAATGACATACTGATTGAAAACATGACGTTCGAACACTATTTCCGGTGTGATCACATATTTTGGGGCCACTCCGGTTTCAACAAGACGTTTGGTATAATACTCGGCGTTGGACCTGCGTTTTGTTGTCCACGAATCCAGGTGTTTGAGCTTGACTCTGAGAACGGCGGCCTGAAGAGCATCCAGTCTGAAATTGGCGCCTAAAATATCGTGAAAATATTTTGTCGCCGATCCCTGATTTCTTATCTGTTTGATCAATCGGGCTAAATTGGCGTCATTAGTGGTTATCATTCCACCATCGCCAAATCCGCCAAGGTTTTTTGATGGAAAGAATGAAAAACAGCCCACATCTCCGAGGCTGCCTAAACGTGAGCCTATGTATTCGCTGCCGATAGCCTGAGCGGCGTCTTCTATGACTGGTGTTCCATTTCTTTTGGCCAGTTCCAGCAAAGGATTCATGTCCACAGATTGGCCAAACAGGTGGACAGGTATGATTGCGCGAGTTTTTGATGAAAAAGCTTTAGCCAGTTTTTTTGTGTCGATATTGTAAGTATCTCTCTCGATGTCTACAAAAACGGGAGTTGCCCCAAGCCTCAATATGCTCCCAACGGTTGCGAAAAATGTGAAGGGTGTCGTGATTACCTCGTCCCCTTCTCTGACATTAAATGCCATGAGCGAGGCAAGCAGGGCGTCGGTGCCGGATGAAACCCCTATTGCGTATTTGGTCCCGCAATATTGGGCAATCTCGCTCTCCAGAGCCTCAACTTCGGGTCCCAGTATGAAATACTGAGTTTCAAGAACGTTTTCCACTTTAGCCAGGACTTCGTTTCTGATTGATTGATATTGGGCTTTAAGGTCTAATAGAGGCACAGAAATAACTTGTTCAGAATTGTCGTAAGCCATGGAACCTCACATTCTTAATCAGTGCGGCCGAATCATACATAAGCCTGATCAGGACTTCAATCGATATCTGATTTTTAGCAAAGGCAAAAACAGAAGCAACACCTGAGTCATGAAATGGTTCAGTCAATCCATCTCACAAATTCATCAATGTCAGCGCGCTCGGTTCTAAACTCATTAATGGCCTGAGTCAAGTCAGGCTTGCCAACGGCTATCGACATCACCAGTTTTTTGGAATCCGGCACATTCAGGAAGTCCCTTATTTCGTCGGAATAAGAGCTAGTCAGGCCGATGGGGCATGAGCCCAATCCCATGACGTGTGAGACGAGGACGAAATGGGCGATGAAGGATCCTGCGTCCAACATTCGCTCCGGTGGGAAACTTTCGTCCAGGAAAATCAATACCACACACGGGGCGCCGTAAAATTCCAGGCTGCCTTCATTTACAAATGTCTTGAATTCCTGTCCCATTCTTTTTATGAGCGGAGACATGTCATCAGCGCATTTGCGAGCGCGGCTAATGAATTTCTCGGGCAACGGTTTTGTTGTCCCGGGCCCACAGGTGATGCCACGTTCTTTGTAGGACTTTAGCAGTTTTTTTGAGAGCCGCTTTCGTTCCGACCCCATCACCACGTGCAGTTCCCATGGCTGCAGGTTGAGAGCCGATGGGGCTCGTGACGCATTTTTTATCACTGCTTCAATCGTATTGCGCTGTATCGGCTCATCCAGAAAACTCCGGACGCTCGAACGAGTCTTCATTGCTGTTAATAAATCCAAAGGGACCTCCTGCGTCCACACCCCCGGCATTTGGCGCCGCAGGCTTGCCAGAGAGATTCAAAACGGTTATAGATAGGCCTTGAGTTGGTCATTGTCCGTTACCTCTCATGCAGTATATTACGCGCTCGAGTCAGAGGAGAAGAATTTCTTATGAGCGTATGTAAAACGTTTTTCGCTTTCATTTTTCTTGCGCTGTTCCTGCCCCCCTGCGTTGTGTTTTCCCAGAATTTCACTGAGATTTACAGAAGTGGAGTAGATTCAGAGGAGAGCGGCGCTCTTGATGAGGCTTTGACCAGGTATAACGAGGCCCTGAAACTGGCGCCTCAGTCTTCACACGCCTGGGCAAAAAGAGGGGAACTTTACCTTAGGCGAGGGGACCCCAAATCTGCGATTCGCGACCTGACTCAGGCTGTGAAACTTGACCCGGCTTATGCGGCGGCCTACACGCGGCTCGGATTCGCCTATAATGCATTGAATGAATATGACAAAGGCATCGAAGCCCTAAGCAACGCCGTTCGTCTGGAACCCACTTCGTCTGAGGCCTACAACACCCGGGGCTTTTCTTTCAACGGAAAGAACGAGTTCGATAAAGCCATCAAGGATTTTGACAAAGCCATTCTCCTGAATTCCAACGAAGCTCGATATTATAACAACCGTGGATTCGCTCTCAACAATTCCGGTGATTACGAAAAAGCCATTGAAGATTTTGACAAAGCGATAAAAATAGACTCATCCAATTCAATGTTCTTTAATAACCGCGGTGTGGCCCACATGAGGATGAAACAGTTCGACAAGGCCATAGAAGACTTTAACAAATCCATTGAAAAAAATTCCAGCTATTCCTCTGCTTATCATAACCGGGGCCAGGCTCTCAGCGGTTTAGGACGTCATGACAAGGCTGTAGAGGAATTCAATAAAGTTATAGAACTTAACCCTGACTCCCCAATCCTGTTTAAGGACAGGGGCACGGCTTACCTCAAGCTCGGAGAGTACGAGTTGGCGAAGAGCGATTTTGACAAGACGGTCGAACTTGACAAGAAATCAGCGCCAGGTTATGCCGCACTGGCATTGCTCTATGCGACTTCTAAAGATGAAAAGTTCAAAAATCCTACGCTTGCCAGGAAAAATGCAGAAAAATCAATAGCTATGGCGGGAGCGCTCGCTCCTGAAATGTACCGGAATTTCGCTGAAGTTCTTTGGGAGCTTAATCAGAATCAGGAAGCCGTAAACTCTCTCCACAAAGCGGCCTCTCTGGACCCGAGCAACAAGGAAATTCAGGATTTGATGAAAAAGTGGGGAATTCAGCCACAACAACGAGTTGAACAAAACGCCCCGACAAAAGAAATTCCTTTTGACCATCTTTGGTAATTAGAGAAAAAAGGTATTCAAGATGTCTTACCACCCGGAGTTGATAGAAAAATTCGTCAATTCTCGGCTCATAGCCAAGGAATCTCCTGCCAAATCACGATTGTCACGGGAAATCTGTTCAAGGTTTGTTGCCGCAGTGAAACTGCTGCCGGATGATGAACAGGAACTTTTCCTCGAAGAACGTCGCAGAATTTCGATAGAGATGCTTGCCGATCCGAAACTTCCTTTTGGTATGAGAACAATATCCGGTGGTTCTTTGCCAAACCGGCACTATACCGTTTTTATTTGCGAAGAGTGTTGTGAGTGGGACGAAAATAGATTCATTGGAGCCTTGTTGAGAGAGTTGGGCCACATTGTGGCGGAAATCCCTCCTGAAGAGGAATGGCCGCTCTCTCGTGGAGACAGGGCGAGATTCAAAGAACACTCCGAACTTGTAGCCGATTGTATGGTCTGGAAATGGGGGCTTCGCCATTATGACATGAGTTTTCTAGTGTCAACCTATCCACCTCATTGGGTGGACAGGATAGTGGCCGATATTGAGAAACTGATCCTGGCTGACGAACAAGTTAAATAAGTTTTTTGTCAGCATTTGAGGCCGAAATCAGCCATGTTTTTCCAGAGTGGTCTCCAATGCCTCTGGCAAGTATTTTAGCAAATCCGATATTGAAGAGGCTGGGGTGGGGTTAGCCAGGAATCCCATGCGCCTGTTGGTGATGGCGGCTATCGACGCGGCCTTGTCTATGCGCATCCCTGAAGCGATAAGACTGCTGACCAGGCCGGTAAGACTGTCGCCTGTGCCGCCTATAGGTTCCATGTTCTCCACGCATGGCTCAGAAATTTCATCAATAATTCCATTTTCATCGGCAACCAGGTCTTTTCGGCCCTTAACCAGAAGATATTTTGCCGCATTCTGGTTCTCGTAAGCTCTTTTTATGAGGTCAGGAGCAGAGGATTCGTCCTGCAGAAGGAAACCGCGGGTGTAGAATGGATGAGGGGCTTTCTCATCAGCCAGAAAAGCCATTTCTCCTATATCCGGCGTAAATAGGTCATAAAGCGGCGCCAAGCCGCTCATCTTTGCCACATACATGTAACCGGCGTCTGCAACCAGAAGAGGTTTTTGAGGCAATTCTTCCAGTTTCATGCTGATTTTAACACTCCAGTTCAGCTCAGGTTGAAGATAGTGGAAAACCAGCATTCCTTGAGCTTCATTTCCGATCTGTTCCAAGAGTCTGGCATATAATTTTGCGCTACCTTTGCCATCGCCTATGTCACCTGCAATAAGGGTCCGAGGAGGATCTACGCCCAAAACATCAGCCGCCGAACAGGCCGTGGCAATCAGGGCGGGCGTCCCTCTGGCCACACTGAGTGACTGGGAGTTGAGTCTCAATTCTCCATTTGCGAAGCTACAATGGCCGTCGATCAAGGGAAAATCTTCGAACGGCGCTGTGCCTAATATTTGCCATAGCATTGTTTTTCCAGTTCCTCGTATGCCAACTGTAAAGCGTACCCGCAAAGGGTTTTCCCCAGAGATCGAGGTTCAGGAGCCTCTTTCAAGGTTTTTCCTACCAAACGATCAGCCAGGTACGGCACATCCGGACAACCGCCTCCGGAAATGTTCACTATTCTTGAATCCCTTTTATCGATGGTGATTTTCATGTTGGCGGCCCGCACCATCAGGAAATCGCCAAAATCTTTTGTTTTGAAGAGACTCACCGGCTCAAGGAGCAAATCCTGTAAAGGTAAAATTCCGATGGGTTTTATTCGGTTCAGTTCCAGAATTTGATTAACTTCCAGTTCAGATACAAGAGGAAACTCTACAGCCATGTCGCAACCGGTGCGAACTTCAGGAGGCGGCCCTTTTACGCAAACATCCAGGCCGGCAGCCTTGAGAGCTTCTTCCGCCTGTATGACGTCGGAAGTATGATCGAAAAGTATGATCCCTCTGGCGTTGACGGCGGCCTTTCTCGGACTACCAGAGGGATTTGTGGACGACTCCATGACGGAGAAAATTTTTCTGAAAAGCGATTTCATTTTTTCAGGAGTATTTTGTATTCGTCCACGTCTTCTGAGACGTTCTGAACCGACCAACCCTTGTTGGATGCCGCTCTACTGACGTTTTCGAGACTTACTTCATTATCGACTATGACCGTGCATTCGCCGCCGGTCAGACCTGATAACTTGCTCAAGGTCAACAAGACCGGTTGAGGACACGACAATCCGCGGGCATCGACTGTTTCAGACATGACTAGGCTCCTTTTCAGGATGTTTTCTTGATATTTGTAATTCCTATGAACAGACAGACAATCAGGCACACCAATACTGCCGCCATACCATGTGGCCCAATTCCTGCCGGCGAGCTGGCCAGGCCCCAGTTATGCGCTAAAGCCGCTCCAACAACCATTCCGAAAAAAAAGACCGCGGCGTCTCCATCTCCTTCTCCAGACATGAAAAGTTGACGACCAGGGCAGCCTCCGGCCAAGGCAAACGCTAAACCCGCCACCAGCATACCGGCAAAGTTCCAGAAACTTTGAGTGTGCGCCACAGGCTGACCTTCAAAACCAGGCTTGAATTGTCCCAAAACCAGATTCATGATAAGGGCAAAAACAAAAAGCGAAATAAAACCGGACATCAGGTGTGTCTGTTTGAACAAAACCAGGTCACGAATTGCCCCCATGGTGCAGAACCTGCTCCTTTGGGCCAAAAATCCGACAAAAAGGCCGATTCCTAACGAAATGAACAAAGCTGCATGCTGAGCCCCAGGCCCCTTGACGCTGTAGAAGAGGATTCCACTCTTCGGTTCCCCCGGGATCTGGTCGAAAATGAGCCTGAGGGCAAGTAATCCCACTGCCACTATCGGCATCAGAAGTCCCAGGCCAATGGTTTGCTTTGTGGATCTGCCCAAAGTGTAGCCCTGTTTGAAAAAGACCACCCCTATGGCAATGCCGACCACCAGGCCAAGCAATCCAAATAACGCATTGCCGTCACCTCCGGCCAGTCTTAACACCACTCGCCATGGACATCCCAGGAACACCAGGGCACCTATCATTGCGCATATTCCCAGAAAAAAACGGGCTAAAGGCGCTGATCCGGCACGTGGCTTGAATTCCCTGAATATAAGCGACGCTACAAATGATCCCAGTATAAATCCGAGTATTTCAGGCCTCAGGTATTGCACTACATCTGCGCGGTGAAGACCCAGCGCTCCCGCTATGTCCCTGTCAAAACACGCCACACAGATCCCCATGTTTCCGGGGTTCCCCATCTTTTGCAGCAGGGACGCCAGCACCCCTATAACGGCCCCAACTACAACTATCCCGATAGCGCCGGAATAAAAATTTTTCCGTACTTCCAAATTTCCCCTCCTACTACCCAATAACGTGTGAATCCGGGTATTGGACTCTAAGTCAATATTCATATGGGTTCATTAATGGTTAATCGGTTCTCCATTTAAAACTGCGACAAAGGCAGACTGAATGAGAGCCCGATAGCCATCAGGACAAGACAATACATAGAATATCTCTATCTGTCAAATAGATAATATCTATCATTTGAAGAGCATAAAAAGGCCGTCTGATAGTAACAGTTCAGGAGGAGATGGATGCAGGAATGGTGTTGATGTCTAACGCTTTGAATTCAGTAGACCGGAGATGGTCATGTAAAAAGTCCTTGTTTCAATGGGTTTGAGAAGATATGCGTCACATCCGGCCTCAACAGCCCTTTCCTTGTCATCTTTCATGGCATGAGCCGTGAGCGCCACCACCGGAATGTTTGCAGTAGAGGGATTTTTCTTGATGGCCTGAGTGGCAGTAAGACCGTCCATGCCCGGCAAGGAAATGTCCATTAGTATTAAGTCAGGGGTATGGTTCCTGAGAATGTTTATGGCCTCCTCGGATGAGAACGCCGGTAATGCCCTGTAACCGCCTATCTCAAGGAGGTTGGTAGTGAGTTTCATGTTGACCGAGTTATCCTCCACCACCATGATTGTGGGTCTGTTCTGATGATCTATCTCATCATCCACAACTGATTCGGCTTTGTTCACTGATAATTTGTCGGGTGAACATGAATCGGTTGTTTCGGTTCTGGGAGGCAGAACGTAGGGTATCTGAAACTTGAACACGCTGCCCCTGTTTTTACCGTCGCTTTGAACCGATATGTGGCCCCCGTGCATTTCGACCAGTTTTCTGGTCAATGACAAACCGAGGCCGGTGCCTTGCTGATGCCTTGAGAAAGATGAATCTACCTGTTCAAATTCCTCAAATATTCTGGACTGATCTTCCGGTTCTATCCCTATGCCATTGTCACGAACGCTGATCTGAATTTCATGGTCCGTTTTTGTGGCTTCCAATCGGACAGTTCCACCGGAAGGCGTAAACTTAACGGCGTTGGACAACAGGTTCATGACAACCTGTTTTAAACGGATTTCATCCGCCCAGATCTCGTGGGAGAGAAGAGGTTCATCAACCTCAAGTTCCAGTCTTATACCCCTCTTGTAAGCTGTTTCCTTGATAATCGTGAAAGCGTTCTCAAGCAATTGTCCGAGGGTGACCGAGGAACCGCAAAATGTCATCTTTCCGGCTTCCACCTTGGAAAGGTCCAATATGTCATTGATGAGTTCAAGTAGATGCTCTCCGGAGCTATATATGGCCTGAACGTATGTAGCCTGTTTTTCATTAATTGAGCCGTAATATTGACCCTCCAGCAATTCTGAAAACCCCAGAATTGCATTAAGTGGAGTGCGCAGTTCGTGACTCATATTGGCCAGAAATTTGCTCTTTGCATCGCTGGCCCCTTCAGCCCTGATTCTCATTTTATCGGCCAGAGCCAATGCGCGATGAAGCTCATCAGTAACCCGTTTCTTTTCAGTGATGTCTCTGATAGCAACAAGAATGTGATCTTCGCCTTTCAGACGAATGGGTCTCATGAAGATCTCTACGTCAAAAACCTTTCCGTCAGTCCGGCGTTTTATCCTGTAATCGACCAGATTGTGCGATCCATTGAGGACGCCATCCCAAAGCGATTTCAGATCGATCGAATCGTCTTCGGGGCCACACAGGTGATCAATTGTTTTGGGATGCAGTACCGCCTCTACACGGTCTATTTCGAATATTTCTACAGCCTTTTCATTGAATTGTATGACAGTGCCATTTCTGTCATGAATCAGGAGCGCATCCTGAACGGAGTTCAGGACAACGGCCATGGCCTCAACGGATTCCTTATAGCTTTCTTTCGTGGCTGCGTCATCGTTCACTTCGCGGCTGAATCCCACATAACCGTTCATTGGGGGAGCGGTTTGCTTTATCACGTCACCTTGTAGAGCCACCCATTCTCCAGCGCTGTTAAGACCATGGGTAGTGGTAGAGGCGCAAGTTCCATCGGGTTGATTCTCCAGGTCTTTGTAAACTTTTGATAGTTTGGCTAGTTCTTGCGGTGGATACACATCGGTGAATGGTTTACCGATAACTTCTCGGCTGAAACCGGAGAGTTCGAAAAACATCCGGTTGGCGTACAAGAAAATTCCCTTGGCATCCCACGCTGTCGCAACTCCCTGAAAGCTGTCCAGCACAACTCGCAGGAACTCTGCTTCCCTGGCTGCCGCCTGGCGCTCCTTATCGACTTCATCCAAACGATCCTGAAGAGCCTGTAGTTCTCTCACGAGTTGCGGTGTGGTCATTTCCTCGTAATTCATAGATATTTACCTCTTCCAGAATCTCGGCGGACAGCCTCATAAATCGCGATAATTTTTTTAGTATTCGACTTCAATCTTTATTTCCATGCCAAAGACCGGATCAATGGCTTTGCCGGGTTTGGCGCCAAAACTGTTTAACGCCGTGGGAGTCTTCCAGTTGGCGACTGATCGATCGACACACGCGTAACTGAACCATCCCCCAGGTTGCCACACCCCGAAAGTCGCGTTCAAAACATATTTCTCCATCAGCTTCCAGCCGAAACCCCAGTCTATCTCATAACCAAGGCTGGTGTCCGGGATGGAAGGAGCGGGCGCCGCATAATTATCCGTCTCGAGAAACTGCACCCTGCCGGTGAAGCGGGAATTGGCCGAAGAATATTCAGGACGTATGTAACCTTCTCCGTACCCGTGGGACATCCGGTTTGCAGTAAATGCAGTCGCGAAAATGTTCAGGTTGGCCGCCACGGCATAATCCAGTCTGGCTCCCAATATGTTGGCGTCTGTCATGTAACCGTGCCTGCTGTCAGGAGTGATGGAATAATTTCCGGACCCATAAGTATAAGACAGGAGGTAACTGTAAGTCCTGAAGAGTGTGACATTGGTCAGGGCGGTGGCCACATTCAACGGTGGATAGGATTGCCTGTCTATCCGAACGCCATGACGTCTGTCAAAGCCGGGAATGATTGACCATAAAAGACTCAGTTTGGCCGGGCCGGCAATGGCTCCGGCTTCCACAGCTCCTCGCCAGTGCTCCACATAGTTGGGCGCAAACCGGCTCTTACCCTCAGAGATGCCGTCATTTGATGACAGCCACTTTTGACGTTTGGTGAATTCATAACCCCAGGCGGCTTCAGCGTTCAGGAAAAACCTGCCGTTAAAATATTTCATGAATATTGTGCCATCAGTGATGATAGTATCGGAGGGAATCACGGCGTAACGTCCGGTTGGATTAGCGCCATCGACCCCCTGGAAAGTGGCCGACTCAGGACCGGTGTGATATTTCCATACCCGGCCACCGAGACCTGCCGAGAATGGGCCTGAATCGTACGTCATACCCGCCGTGCAATCAAACTGCCTGACGGCGTTCTTATCGGACAAGGTGTAATAGTTTATACTACCAAGCATCCAGGGCATCGCCCCGATACCCACACGAAATGGGCCGTAGCTGGTCATTATGAGGATTCCGGCTCCATCAGCGTTATCGACTCCATCAAAAATAAGACCCATCCCGAATGGGGCCGGACGTTTTCCGAATACCACAATGCCCCATGGAGTTTGCAGGGACGCCCACAATGTTTCCCAGTATCCGGGAGAAAAAGACCTGAGAACTCCGGGCGCCATCCCTTCCGGGTATTCTGATCTGACGAGGAATCCGTTGCTCGTTTGTGTGTACGGTGTCTCCCATGATCCAATACGGTATGAGCCCCTTATTCGGAGAGCTTCATTGAGCCTTATTTCCGGATGTATGGTCATGTAAAAGGTGGCCAAAGCAATATCCGAGCCGGATGATATTTCGCCCATGCCGCTCAGAGTAGGCACAGACTGCATCTCATGGCCCAGCCAGCCGTTCATGGACGCGGCGCTACCTATCGTTCCGCCATATTCGGTCGCAGGAAGCGGGGCCGGTCCGGGGCCACTGTTATCCGTGTCAAACGGTCCAAAAAAGCCGTTTGAGCCAAGCTGGGAAAATGAGGCGTATTTCCACGTCAAGATGCCGTTCATGGAAAATTCCCAGGCAAAAGCGTTTCCAAGTGACCCTGAAAAGATGATTAGAATCACACACGAGATCACAGCTCGAGACAGAGTTCTGTTCATGATTGCATCCAAACCGTACCATTGAGGATTTTACGAACCGTGCGATCTTTGATTCATGGACATTCAACAAATTCAAGGCATTGGCGTTCGAACAGGGATGTTCGAGCATATCCTGGAGAAAGGTTGACCACGATAGACAAACGTATACATCCTAGCCAAACATCCGGCCATGTTGATAGTGCAGCAAATCATACGCCGGCTCTCCCCCCATCGCAAATTGTCTACGACTGAAGTAATGTGCTCGCAATTTGTATCACATGAAATTTAACCAAACAATGTAAATGTTACGCAGGTAATGTAAGTGATGAGAGCGCTTGAGGAAAAGAAATTTAATAGGCGGTTAAAGCAGTTATCCCGTTAAACCACAAAAATCCGAACGTTGGCAGCGTAGTGTATTTTCTGGTCTTCCAACAGGTTGAGCCAATTAGTGAAACCCATGGAAGACCAGATGTAATTTGTCAGTTCATGTCCTTCACAATAGAATTTCTCATCTGCCTAACAGCGCCAAACACGTGTCACATACATTCTTGACATTAAAACCGAATTTTTCCATGGCTTCGGAACCGGGGGCGGACACGCCGAACCTATCTACCGATATGCTGACCCCATCTGAGCCAACCCACTTTGACCATCCCATGGACGAGCCGGCCTCAACAGACACGCGAGCCTTGAGGTAAGGCGGCAACACATGCTCCTGGTAATCGCGTGACTGTTCCATGAAGAGTTCCCATGATGGCATGGAAATGACCCTGACGCGTATTCCGTGGTCTTTGGCAAGGGAATCCTGGGCCTTGAGGGCCAAAGAGACTTCTGATCCGGTGGCAATTATGGCAAGTTCGGGATCTGTTACATCCGATATCGCGTATGCGCCTTTAGCAAGCCCATTGGCCGGATTGCCCAAATCTCTGCCTATCACCGGAAGGTTTTGTCTGGTGAGGACAAGCGCCACCGGGCCTCTCCTGGTCAGGGCAGTTTTCCAGGCTTCCGCCGTCTCATTTGCGTCAGCCGGCCTTATTACTGTCAGGTTTGGAATGGCTCTCAGAGAGGCTACCTGTTCGATGGGCTGATGGGTTGGGCCGTCTTCGCCCACTGCAATACTGTCATGAGTGAATACGAAGATTGAATGGACATTCATCAGGGCTGACAATCTGATGGCCGGTCTCATGTAATCGCTGAAAATTAGGAATGTGGCCCCGTAAGGTATGACACCCCCATGAAGAGCCATGCCGTTGACTACAGCGCCCATGGCGAATTCCCGAACCCCGAAGTGGATGTTTCTTCCAAGCGCGTTGTCTGAAGATTGGGCAGGGTCGCCTGATATGATCGTTTTGGTGGATGGGGCTAAATCAGCTGATCCGCCGATTAGGTTAGGAACTTTCTTTGCTATGGCGTTTAGGACTTTCCCTGAAGAAACCCGTGTGGCTTCGGCCTTGTCATTTACTCCGAATACCGGAATCTCCGAATCCCATCCATCCGGGAGCTTCGAGTCGATTTGATCCTTGAACTGTTGGGCCAGTTCAGGAAACTTGGAAGAATAATCCTTGATGAGGAAATTCCAGTCACTCTCAAGTTTCTGGCCAATTTCCGGGAACTTGCGGAACCTTTCCAAAACCTGCTCCGGTATGTGGAAACAAGGGCCGCCGGGCCAGCAGAAATTCTGTTTGGTCTTGTCAAGAGCGTCCGGACCCAAAGGTTCGCCGTGAGCTGATGCGCTACCCTGTTTGGGGCTACCAAATCCGATTTCAGTTTTCACCATTACGAGAGAAGGGCGGTCTTTCTCCAGCTGGGCCTGACGGATCGCTTTTTCAATGGCCATCACATCGTTTCCGTCAAAAACCTTGGAAACATGCCACCCGTATGCCTTGAAACGCGCTTCAACGTCTTCGGTAAATGTTATGGAAGTGTCTCCCTCTATGGAAATGTGGTTGTCATCATAGAGGTAGATTATTTTTCCCAGCTTGAGGTGTCCGGCCAGGGAAGCGGCCTCGGAAGCAACACCCTCCATCAGGTCGCCGTCAGAAACGATTGCGTATGTGTAATGTTCCTGAACAGGAAAGCCGGGTTTGTTGAAATGCGCCCCGAGGAACCTCTCCGCCATGGCCATCCCAACTCCCATGCCAAAACCTTGCCCCAGAGGCCCGGTCGTTGATTCGACCCCCGGGGTCATACCATATTCCGGATGCCCGGGCGTTTTACTCTTCCATTGCCTGAAGTTCTGTATGTCCTCAAGGCTCAGATCAAATCCAGACAGATGCAGCAGAGAATACAGGAGGGCCGAACCATGGCCGGCAGACAGGACAAAACGGTCACGATTGGGCCATTTTGGGTTATTGGGATTAAACCTCAGAAAACGGGTCCATAAAACGTAAGCCATGGTCGCCGCGCCGAGAGGCAGGCCTGGGTGGCCGGAATTGGCCTGTTGGATCATGTCGGCTGAAAGCATACGTATCGTGTTGATGCAAAGTTCGTCAGGGGATTTTGTCGCTGCTGCCAATTTAAAGCTCCTAAAGTTTTGTTTATGTCCGAAAAAGTCAAACCAGGGCAAAAAATCATTTCCTGGCGAAACCGTCCGTCAAATCACGCGCTGGTTTGGCAGGACAGAAGTGTCGGAGATGAGTTAGAGAGACTCTGTGAACTTCGAGTCTCTCAAAATTTTTCGGTAAAGATTCGGATGGATTTTATTATTAGCACAGGATGGAGTAAAAAGTTAATGAATCAGGCCCAAAAAATTCCATCTTCTACCGGTTCAATAGCTCAAGAATCGTGGCAACATCTGTGGAAGGCAATTCACAGTGATAATTTCTGCAGACATAAACGGTAGTTTCACCTGTTTTAGCTCCGTGATCTTTTGTATATGGGGCTATCTCGGTGATGGCGGATTGGGCGGCCGGTCCTGCCGGTTTGAACACGATGACCTTGTTGGGAATGAACGGCTTTTGAATCTGATGTTTATATTCCAGAAGTTCAGGTGAGCCTTTTTCCCCGACCATGACTATTTCACAGGAAGGGCCTGCCGCAAAATCGACCGCCATCAATAGCTGAGTGTAACCGGAGGGGAATTTGCCGACAATTCCGGAAAAGGCCTTGAGAATCATATTCGCTTTTGATTCGAGGTCTATATTTCCGGTCATTCTGGACAAACGTAAGAGATTCAATGCCGCCACTGAATT
The DNA here is from genome assembly GCA_964628605.1 of uncultured Syntrophaceae bacterium. Lineage (GTDB taxonomy): Bacteria > Desulfobacterota > Desulfomonilia > Desulfomonilales > Desulfomonilaceae > CAITZA01. Next base: position 14,484 of record CAZVOU010000125.1, on the reverse strand, counting down.
TCCTGAAGGCGTGGCGCCATCATAGAGTTCTTTCTTGCGCAACAGGGTCTCTTCGGAGTCCGAGGCCGTAAAATAAAAGCCGCCAACGGTTTCATCCCAGAATCTTTCGATAAAATCCTGATTGAGCTGTAGGGCTTCCTTAAGATAATCAATTTCGAACGTGGCCTCATACAAGTCTATCAATCCCCAGATCATAAATGCGTAATCATCGACATGAGCCGGCAGGCCCGCCTCACCATCCCTGAACCGGTGCAGCAGTCTTCCCGTGTCGTCTCTCATCTCCCTGAGTATGAAATCAGCGGCGCGTTTGGCTGCCTGAGCATAGGTAGGCTGGCCGAAGGCGGAAGACGCCCTTGCGAGAGCGGCTATCATGAGTCCATTCCAGTCAGTGAGGATTTTATCGTCCTTGTATGGATGAATTCGCTTCTCTCTCTCAATGAACAGTTTCTTTCTGATTTCCTGCAGATTCTCTTCGAGTTGTTCCAGGCTCATCCCCAATTCGGAGGCGCTCTGGCTCAGAGACCTGTCCAGATGAAGTATGTTGTCGCCAGTCAAATGGCCGGTCGATTCTTCCTTAAAATTGCCTTCAGGTTTTACACCGAATATTTTACAGGCTATTTTTGCCTCGCCCGTGTTGAGGACCTTCAGGAGTTCATCGAGAGACCAGACATAAAATTTTCCTTCGACCCCCTCGCTGTCTGCGTCTTCAGCCGAGTAGAATCCCCCCAAAGGAGATGTCATATCTCTGATCACATATTCGAAAATCTCTTCCACAGTCTTCCTGTATTCAGATTTACCACTCACCTGCCAGGCTTCAATGAAGGTCATGGCAATCATGGCCTGGTCATAAAGCATCTTCTCAAAATGAGGGACAAGCCATTCACTGTCGGTTGAATAGCGGTGAAAACCAAATCCGACATGATCGTAAATTCCGCCCAGACGCATGTTGTCGAGTGTTTTTTCGACCATCGACAGGACTTTCTTGTCAGAATTCCTTCTGGCGTGTCGGAGGAGGAAAAGCATGTTATGAGGAGTAGGGAACTTGGGAGCCTGACTGAAACCTCCTTTGTGAGGGTCGAAACGTTGAGCCAGTTGCGAGGAAGCCAGACTGAGATCATTTACGGACAGCGAAGATCCCGGAGCGTCATCTGGCATTTGTTTCAGAGCGGAAACAACTTTTTGCGAGGCCTCCAGAACTTCACTTCTGCTGGTGGACCATAGCTGTTTTATTCGAGGCGCAAGATCCATCATCCCGATTCGACCATAAAGCGACTCCTTGGGAAAGTATGTCCCAGCGAAAAAAGGCTTCTTGTCCGGTGTCATTATGATGTTCAAAGGCCAGCCGCCACCACCGGTCATCATCTGACATACCGTCATGAAAATATGATCAATATCGGGTCTTTCTTCTCTGTCCACCTTTATTGATACAAAAGTTTCATTCATGAGACGCGCTACTTCTTCATCCTCGAATGATTCCCGTTCCATAACGTGACACCAGTGACAGGTGGAATAGCCTATTGACAGGAAAATGGGTTTGTCTTCCCTCTTTGCCAGCGAGAATGCTTCATCACCCCATGGATACCAATCGACAGGGTTGTACGCGTGTTGGAGCAAATACGGGCTCTTTTCCTTTATCAGCCTATTTGCGGAGGATTCGCGCTCAGAATGGGGATGTCCTGATTCAGTATTTCTCATATTATCGCCTTTTTAAACGACCCGGCGACACCTTGGCTTGCCAGTCGTAAATTGGATTTGCAAGGGTCCACCACCCCTCCTGCAATTTGGAGGAAAGTTCGATTCTGGTGACAAATTTTATGCTTTTGTAGGCCAGCAAAAATGGAGTGACAAGCCTGGCCGGGGCGCCTCGATCGTGAGAAAGCGGTTTGCCATCCAGATCCAGGGCCAGAAGAAACTCCTGCCTGGGATCGAGCAAGTCCGATATTTTAACACTCTCTATGTACCAGGACTGTCCTTGAGGCGCTGAGCCGGTTTCTCCGAGAGAATGGAATATGGCATATTGGGCGACGTCTTTGGGTTTAACCAGCTTGAATATCTCTGATAGCATTATTCCGCCCCACACAACTTCAGGTATCGTCCAGCCCTCTACACAGTGAAAATCATTTGTTTGAGACGTCTGCGGCAAAGCTCTGAGGTCCTGATACGTCAATGACACCGGCTCTTCAACCATTCCATCGATAACCAGCTTGTACGGCTCTTGAGACCGTTTCACCCTATCGGTCAGAAGACCTGTGGAGGCATCAAATGAAAAAGTGTCCCGCTCTATGGTTCTGGTCGGAAATCTGCTGCTCGGCCCCCCAATTCCTAAAACAGGGGAAATAGCCCCCAAGGCCGCTATTTTAAGTATTCTTCCAATCTTCTGAAGTTTCTTCGAGTTCATAGTGTTTCTCCTCATTGATAATAATCTGTTAAGCGGTGACGAGTTTAGCAAGTTCACACAATATTTTTTGAAACGGAGCCCATGATCGAAAAATTTAGCCGCTCATTCAATACCGATTCAAAAAAGAGAGTGAAATTATAAGAAGTTTTAAAAGGTTGACAAACTGTGATCCAAATGATACGAATATTCATATATAGAATTATTTGAGAGGATAGCTTGTCCAATTTAGCCAGTGATCAAAAAAAAGCAGAGGATGTGGCGGCCACGATCAAGGCGATCGGACATCCGCTGCGCTTAAGGATTCTGGCCCTCCTTACAATTGGAGATTTTAGGGTAAATGACCTGGTGGACAGGCTGGGCGTGTCACAGTCGAGCGTTTCTCATCATTTGAACATTCTTCGGATGAGAGGAGTGGTGAGTATGACCCGCGAGGGAACTTGCTCGAGATATGCTCTTTCTGATCCTCAAGTCAGGAGCCTGATGGACAATATCGAAGCGACAGGGTAACCCTTTAGAAATTCATAGAGGTATGGATATTCCCCCATCTTTTCTTACCTTCCAAAAATGAAGACTCATCATAAAAGTTAGAATCAGCGGGAAAATAACTATGTGCCATGAGTAAAGACGAATGATGGCCGTATTGAAATCTGATTCTGTTCCAAAAATGACTGATGCCGTCGGGGAGCCTATGAGGGGAATCATTTCAAGAATGTTGCGGGCTATTGTCCAGGCCACCAGGGCCCGGTCATCCCAAACCAGAAGATAACCTGTAAAATCCACAAGAACAGTCAGTATGAGACATGCCACCCCGACTATCCAGTTCAAACGTCTTGGTTCTTCATAGGAGCCGGTCCAGAAGACTCTGGTCATGTGCAGGCAAACAACGACCACCATTGCCTGTCCCGCCCAGTAATGAATATTCCTGATAACGGAGCCATAAGGCGCTAGATGAGTAATTTTCTGGACTGAAGCGTAAGCATTCGAGGCTGACGGCTGGTAGTGAAGCATCAATAGTAAGCCGGTCAACACCTCAATCAAAAAGAAAAAAAAGGCCATACCACCGAAACAGAAGGTGAATGTAAAGCTGGCCGATTTTTCGGGGATGAATCTTGGATGCAGGTGAAGAATAAAAGACGAAGTCGATCCCTTGGCCATTGTATCACTTGGCCGCCGGAACAATCTTGTAAATGTTCTTTTCATCCATGGTCAGACGAAATTTTGTTATGGCGCGATTTGCGGGGCCCTTTTTGACCTGACCATTGATGTCAAATATGCTGTTGTGGCAGGGACATTCAAACACCTTCTTTTGCGGCGCCCAGTTGTACTTGCAACCCAGGTGAGGGCATTTGTCATCGAAGGCAATGATGTCCTGTTTGGTTTCGTCCTTGACCAGCCACACGCCCGCATCAGGATAGTGGACAGGAACACCAGGCTGTAGCTGATCGATTACGGTTGACGGGATTTCCCTCGACTGAGCTTTCTCGCCGGAAAATGACGCGAACTTTGTTATAGCCCACGAGACCAGTCCGGTCAGAAGCACCGTCAACATCGATAGAATAATTTTAAGAAATGATCTTTTGCCCATTTTGTATACACTAAAGCACAATTTTCAGAGCAGATATCAATTTGGAAAAAATGTGGTTTGGATGTTGAAGTAGAGGTTGCGGCGCCTGGTAAAATCCTGGGCGCCGCGGCAAAGTCTGGGCAATTGTCAGCAACCTACTGTCGGTGGCTTGGGTTTTGCCGCTGCCTTCATAGCAGCTTCAGCTTCAGCCTTGGTCTTGAAGGGGCCTTTCACGACGGATTTTTCATCAGCGGGTTTCTTATCAACCACCGCTGTCTTACCGGCCGCTTCTTTGACTACATAGAATTCATCTGCTGCAAAAGCGGTAGTAGCCATAGCAAAAGCAAGAAGCGAAATCATCACCACAAGCACTCGAACCAATTTCTTCATCAAATACCTCCTTGTGTTTAATTATGCTATTTCTAGCATGTTGAAAGTGACTAATACATCTTATTTATTATAAGGTCCCCATTTTTCTCCCAGCCAGGCAAGCACGAAGGCAAATAATGCCATCACCAGGATAATTCCGGCCATCACATCTTTGGATGTTCCAAAGAGTTGCCACAGTGTAAGCCTGCCCCAATCGGAACTCTTGTAAAACCAACCCCATAACGGCCATCCAAAAGCAAAAATCCAGATTCCGAAAACCATTCCACCCAGGAATACCAGGCTGTCAATCTTGCCGGAGGCTGCTCCTACAATAGCTGTTCCGGGGCAGTAACCGCCAATGACAAATCCGAGTCCAAAAATTATTCCTCCAACAAGCTGAGGCCAAAAGTACGTCTTCATCAAGCTGTCTTCAACGAGAACATTGTAATCGAAGAGGCCTATGTAACTGAGCAGGAGGAGTCCGATCATGGCCGTCACCATGGCCGTGAACATGACTCGAAGCACCCTCATGTCACGAAAGTAAAAGATGTTGGTCAGATTGCGGGAATCTCCGAAGCCTGCCTTTTCGAGCACGAATCCAAACAGGATGCCGATTGGAAGGGCCAGCAACAGGCTTGTTTCGTAAGATATGACTCCTGTATAGAGTAGAGGACCCATTATGACCATTCCTTTCGTACATAATAAGCGGCTCCAAAAGCTGTAGCAAATACCGCCATCATGAAGACCCAGCTACCAACCACCATGGTAGCCCCTCCGCTCAAGGCCTGACCGCTGGTGCATCCCATGGCGAATCGGGTCCCCAATCCTGCTATGGCGCCTCCAAGGAAAGCCAGGGACAGTCTCAACGAAACCCCGGCCGTCGGTCCCTTACCTATTCCGATTGAGAAGCGCCTTGATGTGAATACCGAAATCAGGCCTCCAATGAAAACACCAAGAACCTCTATTACGGTCCAGTCCCAAAGCGGGTGGTCGGCGCCTTCCCTATAAAACTCCTTGAAATAACCCTGGTTCTCAATAGCCTGTGGGGCCACGCCATGAGCCACTATGGCGGCTGTACGCGCCACTGCTCCAGACGCCCCCAAGCCTGTTCCCATCACATAAAATGTCAGGGTCAGAACCAAACCTAGCGCAATTCCTGCGACATAGGGGTTCCAATACCCTTTTGCGTAATCCAGATCAACTTTCATCACATCTCTCCAGTTGCAGATTCCGGCAGAAATTCAATTTCGGCCCACTACTTGCTCTTGTTTTCGGCTAAAGACACTCCTTTAAGATAGACATCGGCCATCTTTTCGGGAACGCCCAGCTTAGCGCTTTTTGTCTGTTCAGATATGATGTCTTGCCAGAGGACAGGAGCAGGATCATTTATAGGAACTTCGAAAGGACAAACCACCAGCAACTTCGATGTAAGCTGAAAGATACCAAAAACTGAAACCGAGATGACGGAAATGATTATTATCGCAATAATGGAAGCCGATATCAAACGGCTTCTTTTTTCTACAACGTGGTTGACGCTATCTGTATCAATGGTAGTCTTAGTCTCAGCAGAGACTTTTTCCAGAGAAGCCCCTTTTTGATCGTTTATTTTCTCATCCATCAACTTTCTCCATTTCATCGACCGTTTCATGAACAAAAACATTTGCTAAAGATATGACTTCCAGGAGCGCTTTTCCCGCGTTTAGCCGGATGGCGCACTGTTCGAGTTCGCCAATCCAGTCCAGGTGATCGTGGCAGAAAGTGACCACTTCCCCTGAGGGTCTGTTCTCAAGAAGAAACCCCAAAAACTCGAACAGTGTAGACAGGCTATCCGGAGCCTGTCCACGATCAGCTTCCAGAGAGAGTCCAAAGGATTCAAGGACCGCTATCATGTGAGCCGCCGGGTCCCCAAAGCATCGTCCGGTAGCTCCGCTCAAAGGATGGCTCTTTTGTTTTGTCCAGGCTTTATAGACTGATTCATCAAGGCTCAGCGGATTGTCGCCATCCAACAGCAGTACTATGTCCTGGAGCCAACCGGTCTGGAATTCTCCTGGCTTCAGGTGAGGACTGTTTTTGTTTAAGCCTGGACGTTCTGAAGCAAAATCCAATAGCCTCTCAAAATGTTCCAAGCCGACTCCCGAAGGATCTCCAAACACTTCAGCCAGAAGATAGGCCATTTCTACCCGTTCTTCGGCAGAGCATTTCAACCCATGGTTTTGCGCCACTGAAGATTCACTTGAAACTATGTCTGATGCAGTTTTCATTCAATTTCGCTTCTTCCGGCCAAATCCGGCGACCTATGCCAAGCGACCTTAAATTATCTGTGGCGGCGTGCCGGAAAATATTATCAGGGCTCTCAGACTCATGCCACCCATCAAAACGAGTAAGTCTGAGCCGATAACAAGACTCTTGGGCATTTCACCGTACTCGTAATATTCTATAATACTTAGCACAAACGGGATCAGTATTCCCAGAATTACCACAAGCACCCAGAAATATGGACTAAGCGCCCCCGACAGGAGCATATTCGCAGATATGGCCGCTTCAGTGGAACGGGTTAGTGACATGAACACGAAGAGCATGAGCACCAATCCTTCAACGGCCAGGAATATAACGTGACCCAACGCGAAGTTGGACAAGGTCTTGATGGTCTGAATATCGATGATGGCGGCGACTATCATTGCAGCGGCCAGTCCTGTGGAGATGGCGGAGGCCAGAAACAGCACAGGCATCATGGGAGTATTCCAGAATGGGACGCCGTTGACTACGGCGATCAGCACGCCTGTGTAGGTGGCGGTAGACACTGCCAGAAAGCTGCCCACATATTCCAGGACGCGAATATATTTCTTGGCTATTTTCCCAACAAAAGTTAATTCGTTTAACGCTGCGGCGTACAGAAATGCCACAGGAATAAAAACAGCGAGAATTATTACGCCCCAGGCGATCATGCTCCTCAGGTTCCCTACCAGGTAAACTTGCCTCCAGGGCTCCCACAAACCCGCCTCAAGGTCGAGAACCAGGCACACGGTTCCTATTGTTACGAGAGGCCCTGCAATAAGGGATCCTGCTCTAGCCAATGATTTTGACCAGTCCGGCGCTAACAGATCACAGTAAACTGCCGCCAAAAAAGCGCCAGATCCTGATCCGGCCAGGAACAAGTAAACTACAATCAACCATCCCCACGCGCTTTCCGGCATGATCAGCTCCTTTTATAGAATATTTTAGGAAGCGTTCCCAGATCAGTTCTCAGCGGTTGAGCCCGGTTTCCCGCAATAAATCTGGATATTTCACTGTTAGGATCGTCCAGGTCTCCGAAGATTCTGACCTGAGTAGGACAAGTGGATACACAGGCAGGGGTTCCACCTTCTCTGACCAATTCTATGCAGAAACGGCATTTAACTACTATCCCGGCGTGGTGAAGAATGATTCTCATTTTGTACGGACAGGCTTCCATACAATATTTACATCCCACACATGTTTTCTTGTTTACCAGGACTACCCCTTCCGGAGTGGTGTATGTCGCTCCTGTAGGGCAAACGCGCTGACATGGAGCGTTTTCGCAGTGGTTACACTGAAGGGGAACGTATTCACGATCATAGGAAGGATACTTTCCGCGTTCCTGCTCCTTGATCCAGTTAAATGTTTCAGTATATTCCAGGCCATTCTGATTCTGGCAGGCCAACCTGCAGGAATGGCATCCGACGCATTTTGTAGTGTCTATTGCGATACCGTATCGTGGCATTTCATACTCCCATCAAGATCGTCCACAAATAGGCGAACTGAAGTTGCCCCAAGCCTTAACCTCGTGGCGTCATCGAGGTCATGACTGGGTTTTTTCCACTCTAACAATGATCTCATTAGCCATTACGTGACCGAGAACCGGATCAAAATATGTAGGCAGGTAATCATTGTAAGAGGTTCCAAAACCGTAAGCTCTCTGTAAATTTTTTGCAAAAACCCCGTAACCGCTCGGAAGAAAAACACAGTCCCTGTGGATTCCCTCTGTCACTCTTGCCCGCGCTCTACCTTTACCAACAGATGAAGTTATCGTCATGCAATCTCCATCCTTGATCCCCAGAGCTTTGGCTCTTTGTGGGTGAATCCAGGCGCGTGCGGCGTCATTCAAGGTTGTCACTTCTTTTAGGAACTTCTGGTTAATTGAACGAGCGTGAGTCAGGTGGGCCTGTTTGCCGTGAATCAATCTGAATTCATAAGGGTCAGACGGATTGGGATTTACCAGGGGTTCTTCCCATAACGGAACAGCCGGCAGATTAAGATCTTGAAGTGTTGACGAGGCTATTTCGAGCTTACCGCTGGGGGTCACAAATTTGGGCTCACCGGGTTTCCATTCGCCGCCAAGGTCAACCACACCCTCTTTTTTCAATTTCTCCAGCGACACGTTGAGGGGGGCCAGAGAGGCTCGGTTATACTCTTCCAGTGTAAAATTAAAATATTCCCCGACTCCGCAGTGAGGCGCCAAACCAATCAAGATGTCCACCATGGGTTTGGTGTCATAAAGAGGCTTCATGACGGCCTGTCTGATTGCTACCTGTTTGGATGTGTAACAATGGTTGGTGTGAACGACATCATCTCGTTCCAGGTAATATGATTCAGGCAATATGTAATGGGCCAGAGACGTAGTTTCCGACATCACATAATCAAAACTCACAAGCAGGTCCAATTTGCGGTAACCCTCGATCATCCTGGCTGGGTTCGGGCAGGTTCTCAGGGGATTATTGTGATAAACAAACCCCGCCTTGAGTTTGCCGGCTATTGCAAGTTCAGGTATGGCCTGGCTGATGCCCAGACCGACAGGAGTCAATGGGTAACGCTCCGGGTCTCCACTCCCGTCAAGCATCGGGGCCTCGTTTTCAGGGACTTCGGGAAATTTGTCCGGACCAAGTTTTCCCAATTTGACTTTGGGGGCGTTGAACATTCCGCCTTTCTGGTTGTAGTTGCCGAGTAAGCCATTAATAGAGCCGACTGCCCTTACTAACTGTAGGCTGTTCTTGTACTGGGTGCCCATTGCGCCGTGATAGCCGCGATGGATGAGAGAACTGGGCGCCGCCAGAGCCATGTCGTGGGCCAGTTGCACTATTGTTTTTTCCGGAATGGTTGTAATTTCTGAAGCCCATTTAGGGGTATAAGGGTCAATTTTGGACGCCCACTCTTCGAAGCCCACTGAGTATTTTTCTATAAAATCCTTCTGATACAAATTTTCTTTGATCATCACATGAGCCACTGACAGCAACAAAGCCAGATCCGTTCCAGGTCGAATTTGAATCCACTGATGCCCCATGGCCGCCATTTCGCTGAATCTGGGGTCCACCACAACATATCTGGCGCCATTGTCTTTAGCTTTGGCCATATCAACAAGCATTCTGAGTTGCAATCCGGCGGCAGGGTTGCGACCGATGAAGACTACGTGTTTTGCGTTCTCAAGGTCTTGCTCTGGTTTGGCGTAACCCGTGCTGAGCCACCATCCGATGTTGCGTGGCAGGAAACATGTGCTGGCGTGTGAGAATACGTTCTGCGATCCCAAGGAATTCACAAAGCGCTTGGTTAGAGCGTCATTTCCCTCGGGGTATTGAACAAGAAAAACGGACTGGGCTCCGTTCTTTGCTATTATGTCCTTAAGTTTTGAGCCTACTTCCTTGTACGCCTGCTCCCAGGAAATTGGTTCAAACCTGTTTGAGCCAACTCTCTTTAGCGGTGACTTGATTCGGTCCTTGTTATAGACTTCATGCAGCATGGCATGACCTTTAACGCACATGCGTCCCTTGTTCAGGCCGGCCACAGGATTGCCTACCGCTTTCCAAATTCGTCCGCCTTTGGTGTAAACATTGATCGCGCACCAGTTGCCGCAAGCGTCACATAGGGTGGGGGTCACCTTAACGTCATCAGACGTGACGTCTGCCGCCGCCCATGCGTCGAAGCTCATATATGGTGACGCGACTAAAGACGCTCCACCTACCGCGGCTCCGGCAAGAAACTTTCTCCGGCTCATACCGAATCTTCTCATATTTCCTCCACCGAGGTTTGTAGTCCTAAATATTTTTATATATAGATATTAATATTAAGTCAAGAGCTTTTTGACAACTGGCTAAAGACCTGATTAGACAAAAAATATCCTAATACAGGAATTAAAACGCCTTGGTAAACGATAAAAAAAACATGCGCACTAAAAATAATTTGTACAATATTCTACTGAACAACAGATCTAATAACCAGAATAATTTTCGATGTTCAAGTGTGCTTTAGAAAAAACTTTCAAGAGATTCTGAAATTTTAAAAAATCCGGCGCGTATGTTTTGCCCAATCTCGCATTGAAACTGCAACGACGGTTTTTATTTGAAGTGATCCCATCCTCGAGGCTTTAAGTCAGTCAAATTACCCCTGGATTTTAATAAAACGCGTCCTGAATCCGTGGTGAATTCCCCAATGTGGTGAATCTGAGCCCCGATCTGTTTAAAACGGGATTCCAGTTCCGGCAAGCCATGTGGTTTTACGGCTGCCAGTAAAGCATAATCTTCACCACCGTTAAGGATGAAGTCCATGACATCTTTTCCTGAATCTGAAAAAACGGCTTCCAGTTTTTTAGAAACGGGAATTTGTTCTTGCTGGATGATTGCCCCGACTGCTGATTGTTGGCAAATGTGATTCAGGTCGGAACTCATGCCGTCTGAAACATCTATCAGGGCTGTGCAATATCCGGATTGCGCCAGAATTCGACCCTCTCGAAGCAATGGGAGCGGGGTTAGATGCGAGCGAACCAGATCTGCCTGTTCGGGTGTTTCGACAGAGGCGCCTGTCTCGAGCAATTTTAACCCTGCGGCTGATTCACCCAGAGCGCCTGTCAAACATACCAAATCGCCAGGAGAGGCTCCGTTACGAAGGAGGGCCTGTTCCTTCGGGACTACGCCAGTGAGCGCCACATTGATCACCAGATCGGACCTTGACAAAGTTGTGTCACCGCCGAGAACGTTTACTCCGTGACCTTTGGCCTGCTCAGTGAGTCCTTGATAGAATCTGTCAAGCCATTCGACGTCTATCCTGCTGGGTATGGCCAGGCTTATGAAGGCGTCTCTGGGGACTCCTCCGCATGCGGCTATGTCGGAAAGGTTCACGGCCAGGGATTTGATCCCTAAATCCTCTGGAGAAGTCCAATCAAGTTTGAAGTGGGAGCGTTCTATTAGCAAATCCGTAGTTATCAGCAAAAAGTCATAGTCATTCATCTCAATCACAGCGCAGTCGTCACCAATGCCCCGGTGGACTCCCTCTGGTCTGTTGAGGCACAGGTGGGACATGCGTCGTATGAAACCAAACTCCCCTATCTCTGCAAGTTTCATGAGCCAATCTTTTTGTGGAAGAGTCGTTTGGAATCAATAACATTGTTCAGGAGATTCCTGGTGGCTGACTCCACATCTTCAGCGCCGACAATTGCTGATACCACAGCCGCAGAGTCTGCTCCGGAGCCTATGACCTGAGCCAGGTTGTTCTCGTTGATTCCACCGATAGCCACCAGAGGTTTATCAGTCATTGATCTGGCTGTGTTCATTCCGTGAAGGCCCCAGGGTTGCGCGGCGTCAGTCTTGGTCCCCGTATGGAAAATGGGTCCTATGGCCAGGTAATCCGCCAGCGGAGCTTCGTCTGAAAGTATTTGTTCAGGATAGTCAATTGACCATCCAATAATTTTTTCTTGCCCGAGGATTTTTCGCGCGACCTGAAGAGGTATATCGGACTGGCCGAGATGAACTCCATCAGCATCGAGCGCCAATGCAATGTCGATTCGATCGTTTATAATGAATGGAATGCTGTTGCCGGCCAAAAGGTCCTTTAACGCCAACCCTTCTTTCAGGAATGTTCTCGAATCAAGGTTCTTCTCTCTAAGTTGAATGACTGAAACACCACCTTTGATGGCTGCCTGGCAAATTTCAATGAGGCTCCGCCCCATGGACAGGTTTCTGTCCGTGACAAGATAAAGGCTCCAATCCTTGATGTTTGTCATATAAGTTCAATCCTGGCGTTTCGCTCCACTTCGTAGGCGGTGATTGAATGTAACTGATCGAGCACATTCATCCAGTAAGATCCAGGGCCATTGGCGCCATCAGCGGCTCGTTCAGCGACAAGTTTAAATACCGCCAACGCTGAGGCTGCTGACAGGACTGCGTCTTTCTCGACTGCCAGGAACGCCCCGACAATCACTGACGCCGTACAACCGGTGGCCGTCACTGAAGTCATCATAGGAGACCCTCCCGACACTGCGAATGACCTGTAGCCATCCGTCACAATGTCTTTCTGGCCAGTGACGGCAATTACAGACCCAAGGGAGCGTGAGACCTCAGTTGCAGGGCCTACCGCGTCTTCCACCGAATGCATGGCATCCACACCCCTGGTTTGGCCTCCTTTTGAACTAAGCGACATGACTTCAGACGCATTTCCACGAATCACCGTTGGTGGGGCATAGCGAATGAGTTCCTGAGCGGTTTGAGTCCTGAAACGTGTGGCGCCTGAACCGACAGGGTCGAGAACATAAGGCTTCGAGAGTATTCTGGATAATCGAGCGGCGGCGTTCATGGACTGAATCCAGGGTTTGGACAACGTTCCTATGTTTATAACCAAAGCGTTGGAAATGGCTGAAACGTCTTCCATTTCTTCCAGAATGTGACTCATGAATGGTGAAGCTCCGAGAGCCAGAAGAGCATTGGCGGTCGGAGTCATTGCGACGAAATTGGTGATGCTGTGGACCAGAGGTTTCTTCTTTCGCACTTTTTCGAGATTTTCGGCTGCAAATTTTGCCAGATCCGTCATGGTTATTATTCTCCTTGCTTGCAGCGACGTGAACTGCAATTTCTAAAAAGTTTGGTTGTTATCGAGAGCCGCGCAGCGCTGGGGTAATTTGTTTCGTTTCCTGTATGTCTGCAATCTTTGCTGATAATGATTCCAGAGGGGTCTGTAAGCTCCAGGGATCGAGCCCTTGCGGCGAAAACCGGCAACAATGGATTCAGAAAGCCTGTTCCTCTGGTCATAGTCCAGTTTATTTTTTAATGACTGGTACTCTCTTATTTCCGGATACATTACCATCGGAATGCACCCCGTTGAACAGTGTTCGAAGGCGTTCGATATTCTACTGTATATTTCCGGAAATGATTCCTCCTTGATGTTTCCAAATGATACTTCGCTGACTTCACAGGGTTGAACATCACCGGAGGCAGTAACATAAAGATATTCGAATCTGCATTGACATCCCAGGGCTTCATCTTTCTCCAACCATGTGGATAAGCCGCTCAACGGGGGATAGTCGCTATAGTCCGGGTCGGCAAAAAGCTCCTGCTGCAGATGTTCCAGTACTGGGCTATGCGGGTTAACTCCACGACAGGCTTCTCGACCGGAAGGTTTTTTCTCCATGATTCGTATTTCTGCTACACCCATATTCCTGGCCATGTCGTAATACTTTTTGAAATTTTCCGGATTGATGAAGTCGTCCGGCGGAACCAGGGATAGGCACGTGTAGACTCCGGCGGCCTTGAAGGCCTTCACCGCCGTTAGAGCTTTTTCGAAAGCCGCTGGATTGCCTCTCATACTGTTATGGATATCGGGATCAAAGTGGTCAAGGCTAACCCATACTCCAAAGAGCCCATTTTCCTGAAGCTCTGCGGCACGCTCAGGAGTAACCCCATAGCCGGTTGTGAACATCCATAGACATGTTTCCCTGTTGACACTTTTTACTATTCTGAGGAAACGGTCATACCTGTACATCGGCTCACCACCATGAAGGATTATCATTGGGACGCCGATTTTCTCGATCTCCTTGATAGTGTTGATAACCAGTTCCTCGTCAAGATCAGCTTTTGATATTCTTCTGGAATTGGTGGAACAGAACGAACAGGAATAGGGGCACAAATTCGTTGTGGAAATTGATACAATTCCTGTGGGAATATCCTTCATGTCCAGGTAGTTAAGATAGTTGGATATTCGTCTGTTAAAAGCCGGTGATGGAAAAGGTGGGAACGTGCTGTCAATAATGACCCTGTCACCGAAACGAACCATGTTTCTATATTTCAGGACTGAGTATTCCAGGAATGACAGCTTGAGAAAATTAAAAAGAGAATCCATGGCAGTCAATCCGTTTTTATGTCGAATTTCCCTATTATAC
>CAZVOU010000124.1:0-1900 GCA_964628605.1 uncultured Syntrophaceae bacterium | reverse complement strand
CGCTGATGGAAGCGGAGAGCTTCATTTTTGAACTCCTTTTCGTATAGTTGAATCTGTCCAATTTCTAGATGTTTCTTCGTGTCCCATTTATCACCTTTTCTTTTCACTGTAACACGATCATCTTATTTTCCACATGGGGAGCACGTTTTATTTGAAGAACGACAGGGACAAAATAGTTCGGAAAATAAGATCTTGACAAGAACTGCTCAATGCTCCACCATGACTCATCTCTGGAAGCTACTCAGCAGGCACAACCAATTCAATTACTAAATGCACAACTAGGGGGATGCTCCAAGCCCAATTTAATGGTGTCAGGAGAACAAGAGGGCAGAAATGAAACTCGAAAACCCTATATTGGTTTCAGATCTTGACGTGGTCTACGTAGGCACATTCGTTCCTCGAACGTGCGGAATAGCAACGTTCACAAATGATCTTGCAACATCAATTTCTCAAGAAATGGGGGGCAAGCCATATCGAGTAGTTGCCATCACCGACAGACCAGAAGGTTACGATTATCCTCCCGAGGTCACGTTTGAAATTCGTCAGAACGTTATTCGAGATTATGCTCGGGCTGCCGAATACCTTAATGGTTCATCAGCCCAGATAATTAGCCTACAGCACGAATTTGGAATCTACGGCGGAGATGCCGGAAAATACCTCTCAGTTCTGCTTTCACATTTGAAAAAGCCTGTCATAACAACTGTCCATACTATTTTGGATAACCCTTCGCCAGATTATCGCGAAGCTTTCGAGGATGTCATCAATTGTTCACAGCTTCTGGTCACGATGAGTAAAAAAGGTGCTCAGATGTTGGAAGAAATATATGGAGTTCCTCGAGACAAAATATCTGTCAAACATCATGGTGTCCATGACGTTCCCTTTGTTGACTCGAATTTCTATAAGGAAAAGTTCAATGTGGAAGGCCTGACAGTTCTTTTAACATTCGGACTACTTAGCCCAAACAAAGGAATCGAGACAGCCTTGGACGCATTGCCTGAGGTTGTGGAGAAATATCCCAATACGGTCTACATCATTCTTGGCGCCACCCATCCCGGGGTTAAGAAGGCTCTAGGTGAGCAATATCGCCTTTCCCTGGAACGAAAAGCCATCGATCTGAAGATCGTGGACAATATTGTTTTCCACAATAGGTTTGTCGATCTACAGGAATTGACCGAATACATGTCCTGCTGCGATATCTATTTGACTCCTTATTTGTCCAAAGAACAAATAACTTCGGGTACGCTTGCATATGCCGTGGGAATGGGAAAAGCAGTGGTCTCAACACCCTATTGGTATGCAGAAGAATTGCTATCTGATTCTAGAGGGGTGTTGGTCGATTTCAGAAATTCCAAGGCTATGGCCGAGGCGCTAAAAAGCTTAATAGGCGATTCGATGCTACGAAACAGAATGCGCAAGGCAGCCTATGAATTTGGACGCACAATGGTCTGGCGTGAGGTAGGGCGCCAGTATGTTGAAATGTTTGTGCAAATGCGTAGTGAACGCAAAAATATGGATGTCAGAACTTCCTGGAAGCAAAAGATGCTTCCCATAATTACTCTCCCGGAGATAAGACTCGATCATTTGCTAGGTTTATCAGACAACGTTGGTCTGCTTCAACACGCTAGTTTTGGTATACCAAATCGTGATCACGGTTACAGCTCTGATGATGTCGGTCGAGGACTTGCGGCGCTGATGACTTTTTACAATCATCAGAAAGACGAGCAGGTTCTACCACTCATCCGAACTTATATCAGTTTCCTGAGTCACTCTCAGACTGAAACGGGTCATTTCCACAATTTCATGTCATATGATCGAAAATTTCAGGATCAGCAAGGGAGTGACGATACTTTGGGGAGAGTCCTTTGGGGACTCGGAACTGTTGTGAGATGGGGCCCAAAAG
>CAZVOU010000123.1:0-31678 GCA_964628605.1 uncultured Syntrophaceae bacterium | reverse complement strand
TAAAAAAGGGATGATTACCCGAGGAACACCATCACCACCTCTATACTGGCAATCTGTCATTTCGGCCAGCGTAATCGGGTCTACGCGTTTGACACGCGTCATGAGGTCCAGATACTGTTGTTTGATTCCCTCGTCGTTTACCCCCGTTGTGGCTCTTTCTAACCATACGGAATACTCGTCTACTGTTTGCATCCGTTTTTATCCTCTATCGCTTTTTACAGTGTTGGCCTACCACTCAAGTCCAGTGATTCTATTCTTGGTGAATTTAGGGCAAAAATCAATAGGGACTTTGATCGATGCCAGTGGACAAGCCTGCGCGTAAAAAATAAATGACTCCTAAAATATTATGGGCCTAAACGCAAAAAGAGCCCCAGGAGGACCTGAAGCTCTAATTCCTACAATGAGACTGTGAACAGATTAGAAAGAAAGACCGACCTTCCCACCAAAAGTCCATGTGTTTCTGTTGAAACTTAGCAGATAATCACCAGTGTTTGGAGCGATCGTTGTATCTCCGCTCACGTCGGAGGTCGTTCTGGCGGAATTGAATCTCAAAAACACACCAAGGTCTCCATTAGCCATGAACTGGCGGGCGTACTCGGCGAATATTTCCAGAAAGTGGCCGCCATTGTAATTTCCAGTAGCCTCGAATCTGTTAGCTGCGGCTAATGTGAAATTAGCCCTGGCATCGCCCGTCATAGTCGGAAAACCGATGATCCTGACATTGGCCGAAGAAACGGAGTTCTTGAAGCCTGCCTGAGCGCCAATTAGCGGAATGTAAGCGTGCGAAATGATGTCGATGTTTTGTCCAAGATTAAAAGGATCATTTCCACTGGAGAAATTGGTGCTGAACTTGTCATAGCGAAAACCGGCGAGCGCTGCAAAATTGGCGTTTCCCCAAGCCAGAACGCCATCCAGGAACCACCATATGTCCTTCTTGTCCCAGTTGTTCGCGTAAACCGTAAGCTGCCTGGCTGGAAAAACAGACTGAGTAAGATCAGCGGAGTTATCACTCGGGAACAGATACCAGCCTGTTCCGATGATGGACAGATTGTCCGACAACTGAACTGGCAACGCCCCACCTAGCCAGAAACCGGAGGTTGAATACCTGAAATTCGCCGTCTGAATGTTCCATGCTCCAATGTTCTGGGCATCCAGACTAATTCCAACATTATTTTCCTGCTTGGGCATCCAGCCAAAATAGACGGCGGGAGCTAAACCTGGAGTTTTGGTATCGCCACAACCGGCTCCGGAGCCAAAAAAGTTACCGAAAGTCGGCAGTCCGGAGATTCCGCCGAATTGCGCGCATGACAAAGCCGGAGTCATAGCCAGCGCGATGACAGCGACCAATAATAATAGCCCTCGTCTCATATCCATATCCTCCTAATCCTAAAAGACAGCGGGAGATAAACACCTCTCGCCAGAATAAAAAACAGCAATCGATAAGGTCCTAGAAATACGGGATATATGATCCGTAATATAAAATCGCGAATTTGTCAACCTTTTTTTGACCTTCACCACAGCGGCACGGGTCTGGAACCGTCTGTAAAAGCGGGGTTTTTCCGCGCTTTTTCGAGCGTTGAATTCAATGCTTGCCATTAAAACGGAAATGAAGTTCAATCCGCGTTTGGTGGCGCTTCCTGGTGGGGCGCCCCGACTGAAAATACTTGGGAGTCAGGATCGATGATTCAGTTGCCCGATCCAGCGCCGGGCAGTTCCAGGCGTTGGCTTATTTTCGCGTTTGGCAGTCTCAATTTCGTTGTTTCAATGTTTTATCGAGTGTCTATCGCTGTGATCAGCCCGCAACTGACCAATGAACTTGGGCTTTCCGGGGCCCAGCTTGGTGATTTGTCGGCCGCCTTCTTTTACGGCTTTGCGGCTTGTCAGATCCCTATCGGGATATCCATGGATCGACTCGGCCCCAGAATGACCATGTGTTTTCTTGCGCTGAGCGCTGTCACGGGGGCAATTGTCTTTTCCGTGGGACAGGATGCGGAAACATTGATCGTGGGACGGGCGTTGCTGGGTGTAGGGATGGGGGGAAACCTCATGGTCATTTTGGCGCTTCTGGCAGTTTGGTTTCCTGCGGACCGTTTTGCATTCCTTGGTGGCTCTGTGGTTTCGGTGGGAGTTTTGGGTAACCTCCTGGCAGCCACCCCTTTAGCGCTTCTCAGCACGTCAATAGGATGGCGAAGCTGCTTTCTCGTTTTCGCGTTGGTTAATGCCATCATAGTGGCGGCCTTCGTTTTGGTAATCCGTGATTATCCTCCGGGTTACACAACATCAGAGAAAAAGCAAAAATCGCTTCTGGCCGGTTTCGGGTATCTTCTGAAAAAGTTTAGTTTCTGGTCTATAAGTTTCTGTAATTTTGTCAGATATGGTTATTTTGCAGCATTGCAGGGCCTCTGGGCCGGGCCATTCCTGATCTATGGATTGGGATTGAGCGAGATTACGGCCGGAAATGCGATCCTGATGATGGGAATAGGTTACATGATCGGGTTGCCCATTTCCGGGTCCATTAGTGACAGAGTTCTACGATCCAGGAAAAAGGTTGTGCTTGTAACTATGCTGGCTTTTCTGGCTTTAGCGTTCTCAGCCCTCTTTTGGACGCGTCAAACTTCAATTTGGTTGGTAATGGCAACTTTCTTGGGTTTTGGTTTTACATCGGCCCCGGGACACATTCTGTATGCGCATATAAAGGAATTGCTGCCGGATGAGCTGACATCGCAAGCGATGACCTCCGTTAACCTATTCACCATACTGGGAGCGGCTACCATTACCCAGTTCCTCGGTTTTGTGATTGGCGCGGATCCAAGCGCCCTAACTACCCCTCAAGACTTTAATTCCGTCTGGACCGTTGGTATCGTATTGCTCGGGGTTGTGAGCGCCATGTACGTCTTCGTGCCGGATAGTGATGCGTTAAAAGTCCATAGATGATACACGTCGGTCGTTGGATCAAGAGTGATTCTGTGGCCGTCAATGGCAAATATTATCCTTTTAGGACGCCCATAGGTCTGATCTTGGCTATTTTCCTTGCCAAACCAGCCCTACAGACAATTTCCACAACGTCATCGATGTTCTTGTACGCTTCCGGACACTCTTCACGCATGGTTTTTCTTCCTGCCGCCCTGGAGTAGACATGCATGTCCTGCAATTCTTTTTCCACAGCCCTTCCCTTTGTTTTTCTCAGAGCTTCATTGCGTGACAACACTCTCCCGGCTCCATGACATGCGGAGGCGAAAGCCTGGTCTTTGATCCTCTTAACCCCCGCCATGACATGAGAGGAACGCCCCATGTCACCGGGTATCAGAACCGGCTGGCCGGTTTGTTGAAACAAAGGTGGAAGCAAAGGGTGATCGGGCGGCAAAGCACGTGTCGCCCCTTTTCGGTGGACACATAGCATGCGGTTAAACCCATCTATTTCATGGCGCTCCATCTTCGCTATGTTGTGACATACATCATACAGAAGTCGCAAACTGAGTTCCTTGGGAGATATCCCGAGGTTTTTTTCCCAGGCGAGCCTAGCCAAGTTCATCAATATCTGACGATTTGCAAATGCAAAATTGGCTGCCGCCGCCATAGCTCCCAGGTACTGTCTGGCCACATCGGATTTCAGGTAAGCGCAAGCTAGCTGTTTATCGAGCAACTCAATCTTTTGAACAGAGACACTCTTGATCATAAGAGCCAAAAATTCATCACAAATTTGGTAACCAAAGCCACGTGAACCGCTGTGTATCATCAGGGTTACGAAACCCTCCTTGAGTCCCCACTGGCTGGCGGTAATACTGTCAAAAACTTTCTCAACATAACCTATCTCTATGAAATGGTTACCAGACCCCAAAGTCCCGAGTTGGTCTTTACCTCTTTCGTAAGCTCTATCGCTTATGCTATCAAGATCGGCCCATTCAATGGCGCCATGGTCTTCTATCTTCTCGAGATCGGATTGTTCCCCCATACCCCTTTTTATCGCCCACAATGCCCCCTGTCGGGAAACTTCAAACAGTTCTTTTTTCTTGAGCGCTATGGCGCCTCTGGAACCTAGGCCGCTGGGAATTGAGGAATAAAAAGAATCCAACAAATCTGAAATCTTTGGTTCCAAAGCAGTTTTTTCCAATGATGTCGTTGCCAGTCGGACCCCACAGTTGATGTCGTATCCGACTCCGCCTGGTGACACTATGCCCTCGTCGGCGTCAAAAGCAGCCACACCGCCTATGGGAAATCCGTAGCCCCAGTGCATGTCGGGAAGCGCTACGGCGTATCCGACGATACCCGGTAAATGCGCAACATTGAAAACCTGATCCGGACTTGAATCCTTCTCTATGTCCGGAAGCAGTTTCCTGTCGGCAAAAATCAAGCCAGGAACGCGCATCTTTCCGGTCTTGGGAATCAGCCACCTGTTCTCATCGAGCCTCTGGATTTTGTAGGGTTTAGATACGCTCATGGTCTTCCCTTCCGGTGTCATACGTCAAAGACCAGCCTGGCAACATAGCCTTGGCTGTTTTTTTCCACGGAGAGGCCGTGATAAGTGATCCCTTTTACCTCCAAAGAATTTGGACCAACTTGCGCAGGCTGGAAGAAAGCCTCAAACATCAACATCTTGTCATCATGATTACTCAGAGAGAGATTTGTCACCAGTGTGGATGTTCTGACAAAATGAAACAATAATTCTCTCAGAAGATTCACCAGTTGTTCTTCAAGTGTATCTCCTTCGATTTTCAGCCTTTCTGTCTGAGCCGGTTGCTCTGAGACAATTTCTCCCAGAAAATGATTCAATCCACGCGCTGCGTTTCGACATAAATCCAGGAATGTATCTCCAGTGATCTCTATCATAACATCAGCCGGATGATCGAGCACTAGCCAACCGCAGCCTTCAGACACCACGTCATCTTCCATTGGGCCCTTTTTCACTGCGATTGCCATCACGATATTTCGCAGATATTACGAACTTTTTCATTCATGCGCTCAAACCCCTGACGAATTTCATTGCCCATCCACAGCATGAAGATTGGGCTCATTATTCCTGACCACAGCCGCCGGGGCTTTTGTCTCAAGCTCAGTAACTATCAATTTTTTAAAGATTTTTATCTATGCCATGCCAACAAGACAATAATTCATAATTACCAAACTAAACAGGACGAATATTATAGCACCCTTTTCAATAACATATTAGCTGGACGGCTGGCTTTAATGGGTGGGATCAATGATCAGAGAGCGGATTCAACTATTCTGTCCCAAGTCGCTCAAATATTTTTTGGCGCCGGAAGATAACTTTTCTGCAATGGAATCAATGTAATGTTCATTCTTGAGGTTATTTTTTTCACTCATATTGCTTATGAAGGCGCATTCAACCAGTATAGCAGGCATAGCGGCCCCCATGAGCACGTAGAATGGCGCCTGTTTCACTCCACGGTCACGAGTCTTTACTGACTTTCTATTTCCCGCATCCATGAGACTCTCATGAATGATTTCGGCCAGTTTCTCGGATTCTGTTCGCTTCGACGTCATCATCAAATCAATCAGCGTTGCTTCCAGATGATTCATCTTGGTCAATGAAATGCCATTTTCTCTTGCGGCTGCTCGCATTGCGCCTCTAGAATTGGCCTGGCTTAAAAAGAATGTTTCTACTCCCGACGCTGATGAATATTCCGATCCGTTACAATGGATAGAGACAAACAAATCGGCATTTGACGCATTTGCTATTGCAGTCCTTTCTTTCAGGCTCAAAAAAGCGTCATCCTCCCGGGTAAGTTTGACAGTTAAGTTCGGAATCCTCTTTTCCAGAAGTCTCTTCAGTTTCCTGGCGATCCTCAGAGTGACGTCTTTCTCGGTAAGAAACCCGTCTTTGGAGACAGCCCCAGGATCCTTTCCTCCATGACCTGGATCCAGAACAATGACTCTTGTCTCAGACTTAGGCTCGGGTGTTTTTGTAGCGATTGGTTTCGTATCTGTCACAATTTGAGGAGGCAGGCTTGCTGTTCTTACTTCCGCTACTTCCCTACTGGCGCCATTAAGAGGCAAAACATTGTAAAATGGATTGCCAAACCTGGTTAACGGAGGGCGAGACTCCAGCGCATTGATTGCCTCTTTCCCGGGGCTTGAAACGTTGTTGGCGGTTGGATTAGAAATTTCGCTGACGGACGGAGCTTTGAAAACTGTTTCTTCCCCCAATTTAGACTTCTTATTTTCGCCACTGGATGTTTGTGACTCGGTGGTCCGAGTCCTGGCTAAAGAAATCTGCTTTGGGTGAGCCTTTCTCTTGAGCAAATGAGCGTCTTTCAATTCAACTAAAACCTGGTTGTCGTACGGGGCGCCCATCTTGACCTTCTTGAATTCGTTAAGCGCCTTTATCCCGCTTTCCAGATCGGGGACCTCACCGTGAACTTTGTAACATTCAATAAAAGCCCTGCCGGAGTAATATAGACTCAGTCTCGATTCCTGACCTCCGAATCTTTTGTGAACTGAACGAAATTTACGGGCCAGTGCCAACCACGATTGTCGCGATGCATTCTTGACTGACACAAGCTTGTCAAAGTCTGTCTGCGCCTGTTGAAAGACGGCCTGCCCGGTTTGTTCAGAGGCATGCGCCCCAGTCCTGGTAACGACCGTCATCAGCAGGAATGCTGCGAATGTCAGGATTGTCAAGACATGTGATCTTGCAAACTTTGAATTCAGTTCCTGTTTCTCCGTTCCCTAAGACTTTCACATAACCTTGAGACCATGATTATGATTGGTGACTTATGCGGATGAAATTCAGTCATGACAAAATTGTCAGAAGCTGGTAAAAGCCCGACATATTTGAAAACCAATGTCACGAACCATAAATGTGGACATATTGGTAGTCTTTATCTGTCACGGTTTTCCTCTTAATCGTCCTTATACTCTTGCGAACCGCAAGAACCTCACTATCTAATTCCTTAATCGCCTCCGAAGATTCCGCAAGCTTTTCATGCAATTCAGCAGATATCCTCAGGCCCTTGTTATTGATACGAGCCAAGACAATTTCTCCCGTTAATTTTGTTGTGCTAAATATATTATCAAATAAAAATAAGATATTCAAGCTAACTTATAATGTTATACTTTACTAATGTCTGTATCAGGATGTCGCTTATTTTTTTTGGGGGTTTGTGTTAAGTTTAATGGGAGATTTAACTAACCACAAAATAAATGCTTCAGACTGTAAAACACCAACAGTCGCCAAGCCTGGTAAGGATAATATATGCCTGTAGCTCCAATAAATTTTGACAGAGTGATCAAGAGATTGTCAGGCTCGTCAACGGCCTTTGCGGACATCTTCTTTGAAGAAAAATGTGTGTCTACTCTTATTTTTGAAAACAGACGCGTCGATCGGGTCCGTCAAGGAGTTGATTGTGGGATAGGTCTTCGCATCATCAGGGATAATCGGACTTACTACGGATTCACAACTGATCTCACCCAGGAATCCATAGATGAGCTTTCTTACAGTCTTTTGGAAGCCTCTGGGGGAGCAAGTGGAACTGCTGACGTTTCCTTAAGGCCTAGATCATGTTTGTCGCTTGCTCCCATAGAAATCGATCCATCGAGTTATGGGTTCAAAGACAAGATTGACTTATTAGTGGAGGCCGATGACGCGGCGCGCTCTTATGGTCCGGAAATAAAACAGGTTAGAGTCATATTGATGGATGAAAAGCGCCGCATATATCAGGTGAACTCTGAAGGTTCGTTGATAGATTTCGAAAAAACCATTGTAACATTTGTCACCCACGTCACAGCCGCTAAAGATTCCATTCTTCAGACCGGTTATGAGAGCGCAGGCGGTCAGTTTGGCATGGAATTTTTCAAAACCAACCCAGTATCCGGAATTGCTTCCATCTCAGCGGAAAGGGCGCTCACCATGCTGAGAGCGCAGGCGGCTCCTTCCGGCAAGATGCCGGTTGTGCTGAGTAGTGAGGCCGGGGGCACCATGATTCATGAAGCGGTTGGACATGGACTTGAGTTGGATTTCGTGGTCGATAATATGACGGTTTATGCCAAATCCCTGGGAGAAAAGATCGCGTCGGAGGTAATATCCGTTATGGATGACCCCACAATGCCTCATCGGAGGGGTTCTTACCCTTTTGACGATGAAGGAACGGCATCAAAACCTAACCTGCTCATTGAGAATGGGGTTCTCAAATGCTTCATGTCTGACAGGCTGAGCGCCATGAAAATGGGATCATCATCGTCCGGAAATGGCCGTAGGGAATCATACAGACACAAGCCAATACCGCGTATGTCTAACACGCTGATTCTACCATCCGAAATGTCGCCGGAAAATGTTTTGAAATCGACCCCTAACGGGCTTTTTGTTAAAAAAATGGGTGGCGGTCAGGTTAACACTGTCAATGGAGACTTTGTGTTTGAAGTTGCAGAGGGCTATCTGATTGAAAACGGGCGTCAGGGACCGGCGGTCAGGGGCGCAACGTTGGTAGGAAATGGCCCAAAGGTGCTCAATAACATTGATATGGTAGCAAATGACCTCGGCTTTTCTATAGGAACCTGCGGGAAAGACGGTCAGGGGGCCCCAGTCTCTGACGCTCAACCCACCCTGCGAATAGGAACTCCCGACCAGCCTGATACGTGGATAACGGTTGGCGGAACCGCGTGACAGTAACCACAAAGTTTTAAGAGAGACAAATGACTGAAGAAACGAAGAAAAAAGGTGGCTTTTTCAGTAGGCTTTTCAGAAAAGATCGTCTGGAGGAACCAGAGCCAAAACAAGAACAGGTTTCAGAACAACCTGGAGAAGAACCTACCGAAGTATCTGAAGAACTTGAGGTAGTTGAGCAGGATTCTGTCAATCCTGAGGACGATCATGAGGAATCTGAGGAATCACGTGAAAACATAGCTCGGCTGCAGACAGGTCTTTCAAAGACCCGTAAAGGATTTCTGAAAAGCCTTGATGAAGCTCTCTTGGGAAAGAGAGAGCTTGATGAAGAGACCATATCCAGTCTGGAAGAAGTTCTGGTGCGCGCCGATGTCGGGGTAAAAACCGCATACGAATTACTGGGCAGTGTTTCGGAGAGAATCAAACGCAAAGAGTTGGACGATCCTGAAAAGATACTGGCTCATCTCAGGGAGCTTGTAAGGGAAACGTTGCTGAAGGTAGAAGCCCCTCTTCGTGTAGGTTACGGCTCCCAACCTTTCGTGGTAATGGTCCTTGGAGTTAACGGGTCTGGAAAAACGACCACTATCGCCAAGATAGCGGCTCGTCAGAAACTTGCCAAAAGAAAGGTAATGATGGTGGCTGGAGATACATTCCGCGCGGCCGCAGTCGAACAACTATCCATATGGGGCGAACGCATAGGCTGCGACGTAGTCCGAGGCAAAGAAAAAGCGGACCCGTCATCGGTTGTTTTTGAAGCTATGGAAAAAGCTGTCCGGGAAGATTACGAAATAGTCCTGGTGGATACGGCCGGGCGACTTCATACCAGGATTCCGTTGATGGAAGAATTGAAAAAAGTCGCAAGGACCATGTCGAAAAAAATCTCCACTGCTCCACATGAAACCCTTTTGGTGATTGATTCATCAATGGGCCAAAACGCCATACTGCAGGCCAGGACCTTTAATGAGGCAATTCCCGTTACGGGTTTGGCGCTTACAAAACTGGACGGCACAGCCAAAGGTGGTGTCATAATAGGCATTTCGAACGAGTTGAAGATACCCATAAGGTACGTGGGCATAGGGGAAAAAATAGAGGATCTGAGAGATTTTAACGCCAGACAATTCGCTCAGGCTCTTTTTTCCAAAGATGAGGGAACAGAAAGCTTCGAATAAACTGATGTCTTGACAAATTTTTTGATTTTTCATTTCCAGATAAAAACGGTTTGAAAACCATTATGTTTTGACTGGATAAGGATGGCATTTCAAATGATTAACGAATTCAAACTCAATACTACGTCCAGGGTTCAGTTTGTTGACATTACATCGTCGGTCAGAAACATCATTAACAAGAGCGGCGTGAATGATGGTGTGGCGATTGTCTACACGCCTCACACTACTGCTGGAATGACGATAAACGAGGCGGCCGATCCGTCAGTGGTCTCAGACATAATAAACAAACTGAACGAACTTGTCCCAAAAAACGGCAATTACAGGCATGCCGAAGGTAACTCTGATTCCCACATCAAGGCGTCATTGATGGGTAGTTCAGTGAATGTCGTGCTGAGTGGTCAAGAGCCTGTTTTGGGAGTATGGCAGGGGATATTCTTCTGCGAATTTGACGGACCAAGGACTCGGAAAATAATTGTAAAAATTATCGGAAACTAATTAGCATTAGGACACATCTCTAAAACTCGAGGGGGGAACAATGGAACGGGAAGTGGATTCAAAGGACTTTGTTGAAATATTTACGGATGGTAGCTGTAAAGGTAATCCTGGGCCGGGAGGTTGGGCGGCCCTTTTAAAATTCAAAGGACACCAAAAAGAATTAAGTGGCGCTGAACCTCATACGACAAATAACCGCATGGAGATGACCGCAGCTATCATGGCTTTGGAGGCACTGAAAAGACCGTGCAGGGTCAGGCTGATGACAGATTCGGAATACCTCAAAAAAGGTATCACGGAATGGCTCCAGAACTGGAAGAAACGCAACTGGCTCACATCCAACAAAACTCCGGTAAAAAACGAGGACTTATGGCGTCGATTGGATCAGGCGGCAAATCGGCATGAAGTGACATGGGAATGGGTGAAGGGTCACAACGGCCACTTGGAAAACGAATTGGTCGATCAACTGGCCAACGGCGCCATCAAGAAAATGAGCCCAAAAAGTTACTGATCAAGCGGTCATTGTCAATTTATCGTCTGAGAAAAATCCTGGTCACCCGGGGAGATATCTTGCAGACTATTTCGTAATTTATGGTAGACCCGTTTCGGGCTATCTCGTCGGCAAGTATTTCCTCGGAGCCCTGTCTTCCTATCAAGACAACTTCATCGCCAACTGAGGCATCAGGAATTTCCGAGACATCAATCATCATGGTGTCCATGCACACGGTGCCTACAACTGAAGCCCGGCGTCCCTTTACGAGCACCTCGCCGATGTTCGATTGGAATCTTGGATAGCCGTCGTTGTAACCAACGTTCAACGTCGCTATTCTGGAGTCTCTGCACGTAACAAATCTTCGATTATAAGAGATGCACCGGCCCGGAGGGTGTTCCTTTATCTGCGATATTTTCGTAGTAAAAGTTATGACCTGTTCCAAATCAATCAGGCTCCTCACAGCATCTGAAGGATACATCCCATAAATCGCCAACCCCGGGCGGACCATATTGTATCTCGTCCGAGGAAATCTCACCAGAGCCGAAGTGTTTGCAGCATGTATGTACCTGAATTTGTGCCCAGCCGATTCAAGTCTGGTAATCAGGTCATCAAACGCTTTGACCTGTTCAAGAGTGTAGAAGTCTGATTGAGGATCGTCGGCGCTGGAGAAGTGGGTCATTATCCCCTCCACATCCAGATTAGGCATCCTGGACACGTACTTCACAAACTCGTCGGCGCATTCATGCCAGATTCCAGACCGACCCATTCCTGTATCAATCTTTATATGGGTTTTGATTCTGTTCGAGCTGGACGCCGCACAGTTGAGAGATTCCGCCAACTCCTCAGAGGCCACAACAGCGCTCAAATCATACCTGACAACCTTATCGACCTGTTCCGGCAATACATTGAACACGAGGATGGGAGCGTCAACACGGTTTTCCCTCAATGAGGCTCCTTCATCCGGAAAAGCTACCGCCAGGTAAGTCACACCGTTATCGAGGGCCACTCTGGATGTTCGTATGGAATCGTTGCCATACCCAAAGCTTTTTACTACGGACATAAGTTCCACACCCGGACCTGCCATGCTCCGTATCGCCTTTATGTTATTGGCTATGGCGTCTAAGTCTACTGTGAGTCGTGTTGGGCCTATGGATCCGACCAATTCCTTGGCGAGCCTCTCCAGACGGAACCATCGCGATCCCTTGAACAGGACCACATCCCCGCTGTTCATTATTTTTTCAAGTTCCCGTGCGGCCTCATCATAAGTTCTAACATTCGAGATTCTATCCTTGGCAATACCACCCTGGAACGCGGCTCTACCAATCAAGGCTGCATTTTCACCAACGGTTATCAGATAATCAACGTTGACTTTTGCAACTTCCAGACCAACCGCAAGATGCTCTTCGCTGCTGTGAAGACCAAGATCCAACATCTCACTCACGATTGCTATTTTTCGTCTTCCGGCCCCAACTTTGCTCAACACGTCCAAGGCGCCTCTGATAGAAGCCGGATCCGAGTTGTAGGTGTCGTTAATCAGCGTCACACCGGTGACAGTGGTATGAATCTCCAGCCTCATCGGTGAAGGCCTGAATTCTGCCAGTCCCCGTTTTATCAGCTCGTGACCCACATTCATCATGCGAGCTGCTGCTGAGGCAGCCAATGCATTTAGGATGTTGAAACGTCCAGGCGCAAAAAGATTGATCTCCACTTCCTCATCGAAGAGTTTCATCAGAAACGTCGATCCCTTTTCCGGATGTTCACTCCAATTCAAAGCCCGCACATCGGCAAACTCAGAGAAGCCAAAAGAGACTACCCTGGCTTGAGTCTCATTTTTCAACCTCATACTTATTTCATCATCGGCGTTCAGAATCAGAAAGGAAGAAGGCCCCAGGTTCTTGAACAATTCCTTCTTTTGCTCAAACGTTTTCTGGAGCGTTCCTAGTCCGCCGATATGAGCCTTGCTTATAACTGTGAGAATTCCATGGTCCGGTTTAATCATCCTTTCCAGTCGTTCCATTTCACCTGGAAGGCTTATTCCGGCCTCTATAATGGCTATTTCGTGTTCACGTCGCATTCCCAGTAATCCGAGAGCGGCGCCGATTTGGGTGTTATACGATAGTGGCGATCTGTAGGTCCTTCTGTCCAGACACATAATTGATGCCAGCATCTCTTTGACAAGGGTTTTTCCGTTGCTGCCAGTGATTCCTATTACCGGTATGGTGAAAGATTTTCTATACTCTGCGGCTAGTTCCTGAAGAGCAAGCAAACTGTCTGTTGTCTCTATTATTGTCGCACCATCTGG
This sequence comes from uncultured Syntrophaceae bacterium, assembly GCA_964628605.1. GTDB lineage: Bacteria > Desulfobacterota > Desulfomonilia > Desulfomonilales > Desulfomonilaceae > CAITZA01. The sequence goes on along the minus strand of CAZVOU010000123.1, from coordinate 18,605 downwards.
TATTTCCTGGTCGAAAACTGCAGGATCACTGACCACAGCTGCTTTAATGCCGTTCCGAAGAGCATCCAGCGCAAAATCATTTCCGTTAAAATGGAGACCTGCTATTGACCAGAATATGTTCTGAGGTCCCATAGGTTTTCTGGTGTCTATTGATATGCCGGAGATTGGGCCTGTGCCTGGCCCCTGCACTCGAACCGGCCTTATAATTTCTATGACTCTGCTCAAGTCCATCAGGTCAGAATTCTCTATGCCCTGGTTTTCCGCTGAACAGGCCGTAGTAAAATTGGCCGAGCAAGCAAGACCTAAAAAATTTTTTGCGCTCAAAGAATCATCTTTTCGAAACATTTCTACTAGCTCTAATGAACTCATGATTAGATGGGATGGAAATGCCAGCCTTGTTGACCCGCTGTATCACGATTATTTTCAAAACACAATTTTATACCCTTTAGACCTGTTCTCGGCTTTCTTGAATTCACGCAAGCCAAAATCTTTGGACATCCAGACCATGGATTTGTTCAGTTTACATGATTTTGTCAAAAATATCTTGACATTCGAGCTAACGGTTATAATGTTACCCCAAGCGTGGGGCAAATTTTTCCGGCCAAATAAAACACAAACCCGCGCGAGACATATTCACTCGAAATGTATTTACCTTAAAGGACGGATTCGTCCGGGGTTGATTCAAGAAATTTGCCGGGGTATACTCTGAAGTAGGGGTCCGCAAATGAGACCCTGAAAAAATTGGGTTTATTGCTGTTAAAATTGTTTTCTAAAGCCGTTTCTGATATAATTCCAAAACGATAAGTTTTATGTGACTCTGTCAGGGTCATTTACAAGCCTTAAGAGCTTGAATCATTTTTCTCGGGTATAGGAATGTTGAACAGGAAAAGTTTGTTGGTTGCCTTGTTGGTGGTTGGTTGTGGTTTTGTTTTTTCTGAGTTTGCTCAGGGAATTGAGAATCCTTCTGAGAGGACTCAGGGAACGGTCGTCTCGGCCTCTTTCGGCCCTTCGGATGGATTGTCCATCAAAGAATACGTGTTGCCTGACTGGATAGACAACCTTTTATCCAAAGCGCCGGATGTTGAAGAAACGCGAACGGCTTCTGTGGATGATCCAGAGGCCCTCCAGAAAGAGCTTGAGTCGGAAATTCTCAGTCCAACCAAGCCTCAGGTCCCTAAAATAGTTAATGCATCTTTTCCTGGAACTTTAGATATCCCGCCTCTTTATAAATCACCGAAGCTAGATGGCGAAGGCGTTTGGACGGCTCAGGATACACCCGGCGGGTCAGATGGAAGACCTCTGGTTTACAAGACAGTTTATAGACCCAGTGCAGACTTTCCAACTTCCATAGTGCATATGGCTGTTTTTGATATGAGCCGGCTCAAGCCGAGATTGTTTATAGGCCAGACTGAACCGGGCATCTACCAGATTTCTCATTCCTCCGAACCGGAATCACTTTCCCGCATTGTTGCAATAACCAACGCCATGTGGATGCAGCAGCACGCTCGTGGAGCGGGGGCAATTTTCAGAGGGCAGGTGGTCTACCCGATGGTTCCGGGAATGGCTACTCTCGTGGTTTACAAGGACGATTCGGTAGACGTTCTTGAATGGACAAATGAGATTCCAGTGTCAATGGTCAGGGACGCCCGTCAACTTAGACATCTCATAGTCAAGGATGGAAAAGTAATAGAGGAAATTTTTAAAAACGGTAAGCCTGTAGATTCGGAAATTGGCCTTGGCGGCTTCCTCGTGGACAACGAAGGTAGAAGCACCATGTCCAATGAATACTGGTTCCTTGCCAACAGAACGGCGTTTGGAATACGTGAGGATGGAAATTTAGTCTTTGCAATGGGTCATCACGTTAGCACCAAGGATTTGGCGAAAGCCCTGGTGCTTGCCGGATGTAAACGCGCTATTCATGGTGACGCAAACATTCACAATATCGTATGCAACTTCTATTTCCGGGACGCAAACAACAAAATCACCAGAAGGGACAGACTCTCGCCTGACCAGCTTCAGTACACCATGAAACGTTACGATCAGGGATACACAAAGGATTTCTTTGCATTTTATGAAAAATAAACCGGAGTGGAGCCGCTCCGTCCATTGTCAACAATTGATTTTTTACTAAAAGAGGGACGCCTTAGGCGTCTTTCTTGGTTTTGGTATTAATGCATGGTTGACCGTAATTGTCTCTTAAAGAGAAAAGACAACCATTTCAAATTTCAAGCCCCTACTATTGTTACCTTGGCCGGAGCCTATTCGGTCAGAATTGAGATTGGAAAAAGATGAAATTGGAAAATCCCAGAATTATCATTTTTTCTGGAAAGGGCGGAGTCGGAAAAACGACGATAGCAGCCGCCACAGGTTTGAGATGCGCTCAAAACGGTCTTAAAACTATTGTCATATCTATAGACATAGCCCATAGTTTGTCTGATTCTTTTCAACTGGATATTAACCTTCATGATCATAACCTTGGAAAACCCAGGAAAATTCATGAGAATCTGTGGATACAGGAGGTTGATATTCAGGAGGAACTGGAGCGACATTGGGGCGAGGTTTCAAAATATATCGCTGCGTTGCTGGGATCAACGGGTATGGCTGGAGTCTTGGCAGAGGAGTTGGCGGTCATACCAGGAATGGAAGATGTGATAAGCCTGCTCTACATCAACCAGTATTATCGTGAAAAATCCTATGACGTTATCGTAATTGATTGCGCTCCAACCGGTGAGTCGCTGCGTTTTATAAGCATGCCTTCCACTCTCGAGTGGTACATCAAACGCGTTTTCCATGTTGAAAGGAACCTTTTCAAGCTTGCAAGACCGATTGCCAAAAAAGTAACCGATATACCGATCCCGGAAGACTCATACTTTGCCTCAATAAAAGACCTTTTCGATAAACTCGAGGGAGTCGACAGCCTGTTGCTGGACAGGAAAATAACGTCGGTGAGACTTGTCACTAACCCCGAAAGAATGGTTGTGAAAGAAACGCAGCGGGCTTTCATGTATTTTTGTTTATATGGGTTGGTAGTGGATGCAATAGTTGTCAACAGATTGTTTCCGGATTGTCTCAAGGAAGGATATTTTGCCGATCGTCTGATTAGCCAGAAAAAATCCATGGAACACATATCCCAAATATTCAGCCCTATCCCAATTCTGAATGCTCCGATACTTCAAGATGAAGCGATCGGTGTAGACAGGCTCAATGAGATGGCAGGCCTGGTTTATGGACAAACTTTAGACCCTTCCAGTATCTTGCATGATGATGAAATCTATAAGATCAACCGAAGCGGCGATGACTATGAACTCAAAATGAAACTACCTTTTATCACGAAGGATTACATTGACCTTTTCAAAGAAGAAGGGGATTTGGTAATAAGGATAGGATCTTTCAAAAGGCACGTTTTTCTGCCACGCAGTTTGTTTTTGCGTAAACCGGCCGGGGCAAAACTTGACGGAGACATTCTGACAATCAAATTTCCGAAACATGATTTGTAGGATACAGGCAAATGAATCCGATATTGAACGCAGTCAAAATTGCCGGAATTGCAGCAGGCGCTGTTGTGGGCATAGGATTGGTATGCAGGAAAATGGCGCCCAATCAGTCTGATCTTGTTGCCGGAGCTATTCATTTCCACAATGGCGTTACCGAGATTGGTAAGGCTTTCTCTGCAATACTCTTTGGGACTCAGGCTGATGAAGATTTACAGGCTCGTGAAAAAGAGCGCGAATCCAGGAAAATCGTCATTGATTGAGTCTGGTGGATGCCTTTGAGCATGACGATCTACTGCCTATTTACACGGGAATGATGCTGCTAGATGGAGTTGGAATTCTTCATAAAGGGAATTGCGATAGGGTTCTCTCTGGCTATTCCTGTGGGTCCCATAGGGCTGCTGTTGATCAGAAGGACGTTGACCAGAGGCCGTGTCGCTGGACTGGCCTCTGGTTTGGGAGCGGCAACGGCTGACGCCCTTTACGGCTGCATAGCTGGATTCGGGGTCACTCTTCTCTCAAATTTTCTGCTAGAGAATTCGTACATGCTCAGAGTTGTTGGAGGAGCATTTCTGTGCTACCTCGGAATAAAGATATTCCTTTCCAAACCATCGGAAAAAAGACCTTCAATTGAAGGTTCAACTCTTCTAAGTTATTACCTTTCAACAATTATTCTGACGCTTACCAACCCGGCTACCATAATTGCTTTCGCAGCCGTTTTTGCCGCGTCAGGCGTGGCACATGCACATGGTCATTACTGGTTTACAGTATTTCTGGTGATTGGTGTTTTTTGTGGCTCAGCCCTCTGGTGGCTGATTCTCACTTCAATAGTCAGTATATTCCACGGCCGTTTTGAGTCAACCGGACTCACCATCATCAATAGGGTGTCGGGATTGCTAATATCTGTCTTCGGATTGGCCATCCTTATAAGCCTGATCTTCTATCCGGCAAATCTGTAATCTCAGTGTGGATCAACATTCTTTAAGGACTTTGTCATATGTGGCCAGGTCTTCTTCCGAAAACAGAGCAAAAATAACCGTTTCTATGTCAGGGAACCGTTTCGACTGTGAAACGGTTTCAGAAATGGCTATTTTTGACGCTTCCAAAATCGGATAACCATAAGCTCCTGTGCTTATTGAAGGGAAGGCTATTGATTTGACGCCATTCTCATGGGCTACTTCGAAACAACGCCGATAACATGAACGGAGCAAATTTTGCTCACCATGGTCTCCACCCCTGTAGATTGGACCTACAGTATGGATGACGTTCCTGGCGGGAAGCCTGTAACCTCTGGTGATCTTAGCGTCTCCTGTTTCGCACCCCATTAACATCCTGCATTCAGCCAACAGTTCCGGACCTGCTTTGCGGTGAATTGCCCCATCTACTCCTCCACCGCCGAGTAATGAATTGTTGGCCGCATTAACTATGGCGTCAACCACAAGAGAGGTAATGTCCCCTTGTACGAGGATGATTTCATTCTTCATGACGAGTCTCCGAGACCGGCATTAATGAGAAGAATCACACTTCGTTAATTATAAACAGCAAAATTTGTCAGCTCAGAGCGTGTGTGACCTCTTTGAGAATTGACGGACGCGATCTATTTTTGGAATCAATTTTGACCGCGAATTCCCGTCAATTTATCAATAATAAATTTCACGAATATTTTCCCGATGATCAACTATGTAGAGGAGCTTGGCCTTGGCCACAAGTTTTTCCTTGAGCGCCGGCAGAGTGTCCCGATCCACATTGAACACTCTTATGTAGACGAACCTGAATCCCTCCGGAGCATTCTCGTATGATGTTAGTATGCTGACCAGGCGAGCGCCGAAACTGCGTAGCACATCACTAACATCTTTGATGGACCCAGGTCGATCGTCCAGCAGAAAACCGAACTGAACGCCCCGATGAGACAAACCACTTAAGGACATCATGGCCTTAAATATGTCACTCTTGGTTATCATTCCAACTATGTTCTTGTTTTCATCGAGCACAGGAGCGCCGGATATTTTATTGGAGAGCATTATCTCGGCCGCTTCTTCCATGGTGTGATCAGGGGATAGAGTGATTGGATACCTGCTCATGATCGCCCCAACCTCAAGTTTGGATAGCAGATAAAGAATTCTCTGAATATCCAGCATCACCGCATCAGACGGCGAAGCTCTTTTCAAGTCCCGATCTGTAACGACGCCCACAAGTTGCCCGTCTTCCATTACAGGCATCATGCTGATGTTATGCTCCATCAGGAGATTTATTCCGTGTTGCATACTGTCATTGACGTTTACTGTTACAACTTTACGACTCATCCAGTCTTTTACTAACATCAGGTCCCTCCACTAAGCGCTGTTTCATATCCTCAATGACCTATTCCATAGCGCTATGCGCCCTCAGCGTCATCATTTCAAGAGGGGAAACTGTCTCTTGATTCCATTAAAAGCCTAAGTCCCATCTGTCCCCGGCATTTTTACATCAGGTGTTACGATTTCTATGTTCGGAATACCCTGCAACACCTGGGCGCCTTCCTGACCAGACAACGCTAACGGTGTGTGAAGGCTTTTTTTCACGACGCCGTGTTAAATGGAACCCAAGAAAGCTTCCTCATCATCGCTTGGCAGGATTTGAGCCGGGAGTATTGATGACCCTCCCGTGAACCTTGACCTAACGTTCGGTGACAAGATGAGATAACTAACTTGTGAAACATCTCCCTTCAATTATCATAGCAAAAAACGTGGTCAGGCTGTAGCGCTGATTTAATCTTTCTGGCAAAATTTGTGCCGAACTCCTGAATTTCCTCTGGGGCTCTATTCAAGGGTTGTGAAGCCTGACCCACTTTCTGTTGTCATTTTTGGAGTGTAAAAATCTTTTACACGATGTAACACCCGATTCATGGCTCTTGATAGAATTCAGCCAAGTGAACCTACTCCCCATGAAAAAAGTGTTTGACTATCTGACATGTTCAGCATGATAACATTTTAATCCTATCGCCGCTTACCGCTCTTTCGAGTGAAACCCGACTTTTTCAAACCATTTTATAAGGAGATTTTAAATGTCGTCGAATCTTCCTCCGCTGTCTGAACAGGATAAACTGAGATTCAGTGTCATCAACAAGGAAAACATTGAATTCCTGATGAACCGTTACAACGGTATAAGTCGATGGGTGATTGCGGACATGCTACGCAGGGCGCGTTATCATCATCCAGATAAAAAGGCTGTTATTTTCGGTGACAAGACCTTGACATACTCTCAACTGGAGAGTGAATGTAACCGCGTTGCCAATGCTCTTAGAGGACTGGGTGTCAAGCAATATGATCGTGTGGCAATCCTGGCTCATAATACTTTACACCATGTGTTGACATGGTTTGGCTGTTGCAAGATCGGAGGCATATACCTTGCGATAAACTATATGTTGCGTGGCAAGGATATTTCGTACTGCATCAATCACTCCGAAAGTACAGTATTCATAGTTGAAGACGCCCTGTATGACCTTGTAAAGGACGTTCTCGACGACATGCCCACCGTGAAAACATTCATATGGTCCAATCAGGGGGCGGGACATTCTTGCGCAAGTTCTCTATTCCGTGATTTCGATAGCTGGATTTCCGAATACCCAGCGGAGGAACCGCTTGCTGATCTTCACATTGAAGACCCCTGTCAAATGACTTACACCAGTGGAACGGAATCACTGCCCAAGGGAGTCATAATCAGCAACCAGGCCCTGATGTCGCATTACATGGGAGCGATCATCGACGGTCAGTATGAGGATGACGACATTAGTATAAATGCTTTGCCAATTTATCATTGCGCTCAACGTGATGTTTTCATGAACCCTATTTTCTGGCTGGGTGGCACAAACATACTGATGGGTCCCGATATCACGCAGATATTGAAAAACATTGAAAAGTACAAAGCCTCAATGTTTTTTGCTCCGCCAACCGTATGGATCGGCATGCTGCGTCATCCTGATTTCGATAAAACCGACCTCTCAAGCCTGAAGAAGCTTTATTACGGCGCTTCAATAATGCCTGTAGAGATTCTCAGAGAACTCATCGAGAGGCTTCCGGGCACTAAAATCTACAACTATTATGGCCAGACTGAGCTTGCGCCATACCACACCATTTTGAAAGCGAAAGATGCGCTGACCAAACTGGGTTCCGCGGGTATGGGCGGTTTGAACATGGAAACCCGCCTGGAAGATGAATATGGAAATGAAATCACTGAGCCTGGAGTTCCTGGTGAAATTTGTGGTCGTGGACCGCATGCCCTGATCATGTACTTCAAGGAACCGGAAAAAACTGAGGAAGTAATGAAAGGCGGCTGGTTCCACTCAGGCGACATTGGAATACTGGACTCAGACAGGTATGTAACCGTGGCCGACCGAAAGAAAGACATGGTGAAAACAGGTGGAGAAAATGTCTCTACCAGAGAAGTCGAAGAAGTGATCTACCTGGATAAACGAGTGCAGGAAGTTGCCGTAATAGGATTGCCTCATACCAAGTGGGTTGAAGCGGTTACTGCAGTAATAGTTGCAAAACCCGGAGAGGTTGTCACAGAAGAAGAAATTATGCATCTGTGCCAGCGTGAACTAGCAACATTCAAGTGTCCCAAGGGGGTCATTTTCTTGGAAGCCTTGCCTAAGACACCTACAGGAAAGATTCTCAAACGCGAGATGAGAATCACCTACAAAGACCTCTTTTCCAGATAAACAAAATTTGAAATTCTGGTAGCCAAAGTCCGGACCCCCGGATTTTGGCTTTTTTCTACATGATAAAACCTTCCCCGGGGCTTGGATTTCAAGCAATCAGTCCAGAAAATTTTTTTTGTGGCCAATCAACTGGTCAGATTCGTTTCCGGCTTTCCGGAACTGAAAGGCCGCTCCCCGGGTTTGGCTATCCCAATCAAACCCGGCCTGGATTAGCGTTCCAGGAAAAGCTTTCTTTCGAAGGCTTTCTGGATTTTTTCCTCCAAAACGTCCATTTGCATTGGCTTGGTCGTGTAGTCATAAGCTCCGAACTCAAACCCTTTGACGGCGGATTCCACCGAAGAGGCTCCCGTGAGAATGATTACTTCGAGATCAGGACGTTTCTTTTTCATTTCTTTCAATGTTTCTATGCCGTCCATTCCTGGCATCTTCTGATCAAGGATGACTATGTCGAATTCCTGTTCACCCACGACTCGAACAGCGCTTTCACCATCTTCAACTCCAAGGACTTCATAACCCTTTCGCTTCAATAGCCATGTCATATTGTGGTTCAACATTTTGTCGTCATCAACTATCAGCAATCTGGGTTTTCTCATTATGATCTTCCTTTTCAAATTCCTTACCGGGAACTACCGGCTATGCGTGTTCATCTGAAAGACAGGGTAAAAACACCGAAAACACGGAACCTTTGCCTAATTCGCTCTGAACAGATATCTCTCCACCCAGGTGCTTGATGATGCTGTAAGAAATGGACAGTCCCAACCCAGTGCCTTTGCCCGGAGGTTTGGTTGTAAAAAATGGATCGAACAACCGATCGAGATTGTCTTCCGAAATCCCAGAGCCAGTGTCAGAAACAGAAATCACCACGCCGTTCCTAACAGTATCAAACCTTGAAAGTATGTTCACACTGCCGGATGCCGTTCCTTCGGTTGCGTCAATTGCATTGTTGATCAGGTTCAGGAAAACCTGTTCAAGTTCAAAGCGGTCCGTCTTCAGTTCAGGAAGGCTATGTTGAAGATCGAGGGAAATATTCACCCCACAAGAATTTGCTTTTTTTTCAACAAATCCTACCACATCATTGAGCACATCCACGATGTTCAAGAATTCAGACGCCGATGACACCCGTCTGGAAAAGTTGAGCAAATTTTTTGTTATATGCGCGCAACGTTCAATCTGGCCGTCTATTTGTGATAAGGAATTGTATAGATCATCTCTGAACTGAGGGTTGATATCTTTCTCATCGGCTGTCAATTCTCTTACTACCATGCTTTCAGTTAAAATAACTGCCAGAGGGTTGTTGATTTCGTGAGCGACTCCGGCCGCCAATTCCCCTACTGAAGCAAGCTTACGAGCGCGGAGAAGTTGTCTGTTGAGTTTTTCAGCGTCTCTATCTCGTCTTTCTATCAGCTTGATCATATATCGCGCAGTCAGAGCGGAAACAACGACAATCACCAGTATGCTCACATGCAGCAAAACAAGAATTACAAAATTCAAATGATCTATGTCACCAAAAAATTCCAGAAAGTCCTGTTTCGCAACTACGAACCATCCCGGAGTCTTAAGACGGGAATAGGCCAGAATCTGGTTAGATGACGGAGGAGACAGCGTTATCCTTAGCCGGAACAAAAGCGGGATGCTTGATTCTATAGAAAGGGAATTGGAAGGATTGTTGGTGTCATAAATGAGTATTCCGCTCTCGCCCGAGAAAAGGCTGACAGGTATGCCTGATTCCCCCATGATTGAACCGACACATCTTGGGCTTGTCTGGAAAATACCATAGCTGTCAAGAAGGAAAACTTCCCCAGTCTGACCACTTTTTGTCATGCTCAACAGGGAGGCAAGAGAATTACTGTCAATCGTGGCTCTCAAAATAGTTGAAACGTTTCCCTGGGAATGGCGAACCGCAATGAAAAAATGAGGTGTTTTTCGAAATCCCATTAGCACATTGCTTATGTACAAACCCTTTAACATTGTTTGCTCAAACCAATATGTCCCCAAGTAGTCGGCATCCGTCAGGTCGTATGGGCCTACATAGGCTATATGCTTTCCTGAAGAGTCAATAAGACCTATATCAATAAAATGAGACGCTTTTTCATTTAGCGCTCTGAATGTTTGAGAGAGGTTGGACAGTTCTTTCAGATAATCGAGAGAATGAGTCGATGCAACCAGGTTTATATCCGAGATTCGATCATCCAGAAAAATCTCCACTATTTTTCGATTGTCCACTACAGCATTCTTAAAATATTCCGCCATCCTTGATGTAGAAAAGTCAGAATAATTTAAAAAACTTATCCATCCCAATAAAAGCAAGGGCAGAACAGAACAAGCCACCGCTCCTACTATAAAGCCCCTTAACAATTTGGAATAAGATGTATTCGAGATATCAGGTTCCCGAGCGCCTAACATTTTGTCCCACCCAGATTTTAAGTCTACTACACAATAAATTGCACGCTCCGATCAATCGAAGCGTCCAAGTTTGTTTATAGCATTTGTTAACCGCCATTAGTATGCCAATTTCAGAATTCTTCACGGTCTTTTGACGGTTTCGGCCTCTGATGATCCAACTGATCTTTTTGAGACGCAATAATCCTGGATAAAATTTTCATGTGGAATTTTTAGAAAATTTGATGGAAAAAGAAAATTATCAATGTAGCAATCTGATTTTTTGGGGTTTTGCTTGTGCTCTTGATACTGAACAATCTGCTTCCGATTTTTACGCTGATGACACTCGGGATTTTTCTGAAATATTCTGGATGGATCAACGACTTGTTCATCGAACAGACTGATCGCATGATTTATTACGTATTTTTTCCCGCGCTACTGTTCTGGAAAATAAGCAAACCATCTGAAGGTTTCAACATTGAGACGGAACTGATTATTGCCGTTTGTGTGGTCGTTTTTACTGTTTTCTTGACCAGCGTCTCAATTTGCCGGGTACTTGGGATGCCGGATCATGAGATAGGTTCATTCTCTCAGGCTTGCTACCGGTTCAACTCATACATAGGCCTGGCGCTAACATTTTCGGCGGTCGGCGAGGAAGCAGGTCGGACATTTGGTGTCATGATAGGCTTCATAATACCATTTATAAATGTTCTGGCCGTTTCCAGCATGATATTTTACTCAGGCGATGTTAGTTCCGGGCGTTCTAAAATACGGATGGTGGTCAGAGCCATGGCTTCTAACCCTCTGATCCTGGCCTGCCTTGCAGGCATTCTTTTTTCCAGAATGTCTATTGGCCTACCGGTCTTTGTTGATAACACCCTGGCGTTATCTTCGTCCTTGACTCTTCCGTTGGCTCTGGTTTGCATCGGAGGCACACTGAAGATTTCCGGTTACAGAAAATATCTTGGGAAAGCAGTCTTTGCTGGGCTGATAAAGCTGGCGCTCATGCCGTTGGCAGGCTTGTTCCTCCTGAACTTCATGGATGTATCTGATACGAGTTTCAAAACGGCAATGATCTATTTTGCCCTCCCCACGTCTGCCCAGAATTATATACTGTCGTCTCAACTCAACAGTGATGTTCAGCTTGCCACGTTAACGATATTGGCCTCAACGGTCTTGTCAATTTTGTCGCTTTCCGTTGTTCTTATCTTTTTCGTGTGAGACCTGACTTGAGTGAGCCCTGCGGCGTCAGTTGAACAATAGCGACGCTCTCGATCCCCGATTGGCTTGAGTTTCCCGGATTCATTATTTTTGGTTTTTGTAGTATTCTAGCGAGAATTGACGCCATCATGGAGGATAGACAATTCGATGGTTTCTATTGAGGCAATTCTGAAGCCATACAAACTCGATGATGTCCGGGATGCCCTGGAAGAAGTGGGTGTTGGAGGAATGACTGTCACTGAAGTGTTGCAGCCGGCAACTCCAAAAACGTATCGGAGGGCTCGCCCCGAACTTTCTCAGAATGAAACCCAAATGACGCCCAAAGTCATCCTAAAAGTTGTGGTCCCTCAGGAACTCTTAGAGCGGACAATCGAGGCCATTTGCCTTCATGGCAATTCCGGGAAATACGAAGACGGCCTTATGATTGTCCAACGAGTTGAAACTGCCATTAGAGTTAGAACGGGTGAAACGAACGATGACGCGTTGTCACTTTGAAAAGACTCCAATTTTGTTGATTTCACGGTGAGTAGGACTGTTGTTGTGGCTCCCCAACCGTCAGGCAAGCATTTCGACAAGGGAAAACATGACCGGGTGCAAAACTTCGGGTCTTACCTGAAGCTGCTTTCAGACCTGTGGGCTATTCCTGCCGTCTTTTATCATCAGCTTTTTAGCTTTGCAGTCATTTCAATGATCAATTTTTTATAGCCACTTTTTATTGGCTGGTGTACTCTCATGTCATTCCTGATGACTTCTTTCACAGACCGTCGTTTGGGCAGCCAGACCACATTATTTCTGAAATGACATTTCTGGATAGACTCCATGGTGTCAATATGAGTCACTGCATGGAAACCTTTGGCAAATCATCTGGTGGAAATTCTCCTGAAGACTTGATTCAGCAAGATGGAGCCATTCCTGAAGACTTAATATCCTCAATAGTTTCAGATCCCGCATATGTTATGGCAGACTCACCGCTCAGAGAAAAACTGGATGATTTGTTTTCCGAACTTCAGAAACAACAATCCCGGTGCGCCGCTGTTGAGGCGCAACTAAACGAAACACGTCATACTTACAGTGAAATTGTAGAACTGGCCAATGATTTGATATATCAGGCTGATCCGGATGGTCATTTCAAGATGGTAAACAAAGCTTCGACCACAGTGACTGGGTTCACAGAGGACGAACTTGTCGGACGTCATTATCTGGACATAGTCAGACCGGATTACAGGCAGAAAGTAAAAGACTATTATGAAAAGCAATCCGCACAAAAGAAATCCCAAACTTATTATGAATTTCCAGTAATAACTAAAACCGGTCAGGAGATATGGGTCGGCCAGAATGTTCAGGTCATTACAAAAAACGATGTCATCTGTGGATTTCAGGCAATAGCAAGGGACATTACCGCACGCAGAAAGGCTGAGTCAGAAAAGGAAGAAATATCTCTCAAGTATAAGGAACTATTTGATAATGCCGATGACTTCCTTTACACACACGATCTTAACGGCTTCTATACCTCTGCAAATCAGGCATCTAAAAAACTATTTGGGTACGATCCCACTGAAGTCTTGACATTAAATTTTCGTGATTTGGTTCATGAAGACCACCTCAAACTGGTGGAGGAAAATTTTCAAAGGAAAATTTTAAAGGATGAAACTGTCACCGGCCCATATGAGATTAAAGTGAAAAATCGTGATGGTGGCTACAGGTGGATGGAGGTTCTGTCACGAACAATCCTCAGAGAGTCAACACCTGTGGGGGTACAAGGATCGGCACGGGATATAACATCCAGAAAAATGGCCGAGGAAAAACTTAGAAAAAGCGAAGCCATGTACAGGGCTCTTTTTGACTGCGCCCATGACAGCATATTTTTAATGGACACGGAGGTTTTTCTGGATTGTAACGAAAAAACATTAAAGGCTTTTGGTTGCTCAAGGGAAGAGTTGATCGGGAAAAGTCCGTGGAACTTCTCACCAGAATTCCAACCTGATGGTTCAACCTCCAAGGAAAAGGCGATGTCAAAGCTTAGGGCAGCCGTTGAAGGACGAACACAAGTTTTCGAATGGACCCACAAGACATATAGAGGAGAACTTTTTGAAACTGAGGTCAGCCTGAATCGAATTCAAATGGCAGGCAACAATCTTGTGATGGCTATAGTCAGGGACCTGACCAATCGTCGGAATTCCGAGAAAGAGCGGGAAAGCTTGAGGGCTCAACTGACTCAGGCACACAAAATGGAGGCTATTGGAACATTGGCAGGAGGAATTGCCCACGATTTCAACAATCTTCTCCAGATAATACTTGGCTACTCTGACCTGCTGCTCAGAAAAAAAGAAACACGGGATCAAAATTATGAGGCTGCAACGGCAATAAGATTGGCTTCAGAGAGAGGCCGGGATCTTGTTCACAGGATTTTAACTTTTAGCTGCAACAACGAGGCTAAACTGGAACCACTTGACATCAACGCACAAATCCTCAGAATTAACGACCTCTTACAGAGAACTATTCCCAAGATGATAAAAATTCATCTCGATCTTGATAAGGATGTTCCCCCGGTCAAGGCTGACGTCACACAAATAGAGCAGATCATTCTGAATTTGGCTGTCAATGCCCAGCATTCAATGAAATCAGGAGGAGTTCTGACTATAAAAACCGGTTGTGAATTTCTCGATGAGAATGGCTGCAAATCATTGCCCGACTTAAGACCCGGACCATATGTGGTCTTCTCAATGTCGGACACCGGTCGCGGCATAGACAGCAGCATTATCGACCGGATTTTTGAGCCGTTTTTCACAACCAAAAAACAGGGAGAGGGAACTGGACTGGGATTGGCCATGGTATTCGGTATTGTAAAAAGCTACGGTGGCCAAATAATTTGTTCCAGCAAACCTGATCAGGGGGCGTCTTTTACCATTTATTTGCCCACCTGCGATGACAAAGTCAGCATTGCTGAAAATTTGAAGCCTGTCGATTTTATGAATGGATCAGAAACGATTCTGGTAGTAGATGACGAGGAACTAATACTGAGCTTTGTGACTGAATTATTGGGAATTGTGGGCTACAAGGTTTTGGCTTCGTCCTCTCCCATTGAGGCCCTCGAATTGTACGGGCTTAATAAAGACGAAATATCTCTCGTTATTCTCGACCTGATAATGCCACGGATGAGTGGTAAGGAATGTTTGGATAATCTCATTCAAATGAACCCTGATGTTAAAGTCATCATGGCCAGCGGTTATAGTACGGAGAATGAAGATCGAAACGCTCTATTAAGAATGGCTAAGGGATTCGTTAGAAAACCTTACAACACGGAAGAATTATTGATGGCGATCAGAAGAGCCCTCGATTATTAATTTACTGACATGATTTTGCAAGGCCCATCCGGATGAACCTAGGCCCCCAATTACTCGATCAAGATTCAAAATATCCCAAATCAAATTCCGGTCTGGTTGAAAACGTTCATTTTCGCCAAAAATCACCCACAAAAAGCACAAAAACAGTGTAGAGTTCAAGACGTCCGACCAGCATGTCAAAAGTAAGGAGAATCTTACATCCTGGGGACATCCAGGCGTAATTGTCCATGGCTCCGACCAGGTGTAATCCTGGACCAATGTTTGAAAGAGCAGAAGCGCAAGCCCCTATGGCCGTCACAATGTCAACTCCCATTATTACGAGCCCTATGGTGGATGCCGTCCATACGCCCACAAAAAGAGCGACAAAAGCCATTATACTGTTGATAATAGGGGTTCCGACAACCTTCCCGTCCATTTTTATGGCTATGACCGCCCTAGGGTGGATTAGAAGCTTGAGTTCACGAAAAATATGTTTGGTAACCACCACAAGACGCATGCATTTTATTCCGCCACCAGTTCCGCCGGCGCATCCCCCCATAAACATCAGGCAAAAAAGAATCCACTGACAGGACCAGGGCCATTTTTCCCAATCTGTGGAAGCAAATCCGGTGGTTGACATTATTGAGGCGGTCTGGAATGTGGACTGAATCAAAGATTCTCTTACGGATTCATGGTTAGTCTCGTAAACATTGAAGGCTATAAAAAAAGAGGCCACAGCAAAAACACCGATGTAAGTCAGGCATTCAACAGAATTCACATAGACTGATGGCTTACCGTTCAACGCATGAAAATGCAGGGTGAAATTCATAGCCGCCAGAATCATGAAAACAGTGATTATTATGTTTATCGCATCACTGTTGTAATAGGCCAAAGACAAGTTCTTTGTGGAGAATCCACCCGTGGCGAGTGTGCCAAAAGTGTGGCAGACAGAATCAAAAATGTTCATTCCCGCTATGTATAGTAGCGCCGCCTCGACCAAAGTCAGAAGGATATAGACTTTCCAGAGGGTTTTGGCTGTCTCGGTAACCGTCGGTTTCAATTTGTCCATGACGGGAGACGGCACTTCGGCCTTGAACATAGCCATACCACCGACACCCAGCAGAGGTAGAATGGCCACAGACAGAACTATGATTCCCATACCCCCAAGCCAGTGCGTCAGACTTCTCCAAAAAAGTATGGAATGTGGAAGAGCTTCAACATCTTCACAAACACTGGCGCCGGTAGTAGTAAAACCGGACATGGATTCGAACAACGCATCCACATATGTTGGTAATGATCCGGTAACCCAGTAGGGTAAAGCACCTATGGCGCTCACAATTACCCAGCTAAAAGTAACTATAATGAATCCATCTTTGAGAGAATACTCCGCCCTCTGGTCACGTAACATAAAAAAAGCAGGCGTAGATATACCCAGCAATACTCCTACCAATATCAAGAAATAGACTACAACCCCGTCATTATAAATTAAAGAAACCGGTATGACTGTGGCCATACTCAACGCTGTGAACCCTATTAGGGCCATTATTGCCGCGGCTATTCGTCTTAATCCCATTAGAAATACTCGATTGGAACAGTGACAAGTTTTTCAATCTTGGGCAACGCTTCTCGCCTGGTAAACACCACTACCCGGTCACCAGGTTCAATGATCGTATCACCATCAGGGATCATGAATTCTGAACCTCTCTGCACAGCTCCCAAGATTGCCCCGAATGGAAAACGAATTTTTCGAAGGGGCCTGCCTACCAATTGGGACATTTCCATCGCCTCAAATTCAATGGCCTCCACCCCTTCTCCTGGAAGCATTGAAACAGAAATCACCTTACCTCTTCTCAAAAATTGAAGAATCCTTGATGCGCCGGCAAGACGCGGATTCACCACAACATCTACTCCAATAGCCGACAACATCTTTTGATATTCGAACTTGTTGGTAAGGGCCGCTACCCTTTGAACCCCCATCCGTTTCGATAGCAGAGCTGTTAAAGCGTTGTGATTGTCATCTTCAGTCATGGCAAGGAACACGTCGGTATCCTCAATGCCTTCACTCCTCAAAAAATCCTCATCAACGCTGTCTGATTTCAAGACTAGCGTATGGTCCAACAGACCCGCAACCTCTTCGCATTTTGCCTGATCTGATTCAATGAGCCGGATACGGCCGGCGCCCTGCTTTTCAAGACCCAAAGCCACCTGAACCCCCACCTTGGAGGCGCCCAGTATCATGAAACTCCGGGCCGAAGTCACTTTCAGGCCAAATTTTTTCATGAGCCCAGGGATGGTTTCGGTAGCTGCGAGCAGATAGACAATGTCGTGGAGATTCAGAGAATCTTTCCCACCCGGAATTATTATTTCCGAGCCTCTGAAGATCGCGGGAATCAGAAACCTCTTGTCGGAAAATTCCGCTCTGAGTCCCATCAAGGTCCGGCCAATCAAAGGCGAATCAGAAGTTAGATGAAATCCGAACAGTTTTATCCTTCCCTCGGCAAAATCCATAACATCGGTAGCTGCCGGTATCTGGAGCACCTGAAGAAGTCGTGAAACGGCCTCTCGCTCAGGACTAATAATTAAATCTATCCCAAAATTCTTACCTGCGGCGACATCAGCCCTCTCATAGTCCTCCAGGCGTCTCAACCGAGCTACCTTTTTCACAAACGGATTCATCAATCCGGCCATCATGCATGCCACTAGATTGACTTCATCCGAGTCAGTGACCGCAATCAACATCTGCGCGCTTTTTATGTTGCCTTCCTCAAGCGCGCCAGGAGACGAACCGCGACCCACAAATGCCTGAACATCAAGATTTTCGGATATGAAATTCACTCTGTCCGGATTCTGATCTATTATTACAACATCCTGTTTTTCAAAGGATAATCTACGGGCCAGGTTATAGCCCATCTCCCCTGCGCCTATTATTAGTATGCTCACTATTACTTCCGGTAAATGTGGTTTTCGAGAGATTACAGATCAAACCCGGTATAAGTCAATGATTTGTATCGACTGGCAGGATTTCAGAAACTAGAAGGCTTAAGTATCATGTGAATGGTCATCAGGAAAAAAAGGGCGACACCACATCAGAGAGGGAAATTGTGGTGTCGCTACGAGAGGTCATCCTTTTCCTGCTTCATGGAATCATCAGTCAAATTGTAATCGCTATTCGATCAGTTCTGCTCTTCATACATTATGGATCAGCAACATTCCCCCCTGATTACTGTTACCCAGGTACCGGACCTACAACCCGGAACCGCTAACAAAAGGCGGCAGTAAGATTATTTAGAACTGCACCTCAACCGAACCTTCAAAGGCCTGTATCGCGCTCTTGTCAGAAAGATAGGCGCTGTTCGAAAATAAGCCAACCGCCTGATAGGCCTGGTCAAACCATTTTCCAGGCTGCCAGTAGGCATAACGGGATCTGAAGTTCAGGCCTTCGAGTAGTTTCCAATCAACTCCCAAACCTAGTTCCCACCCAATGTGGCCATC
>CAZVOU010000122.1:0-2814 GCA_964628605.1 uncultured Syntrophaceae bacterium | reverse complement strand
GAGTCGTAATACCACGAAGGTCCGATAGGGTTTAGACGTATGGCTTTTTGTATGTTCCTGATAGCGTCCACGGGGTCTCCCAGAAATGTCTGAATCCTGCCCATGAAGGCCAGGGCGTCCGCATTGTTGGGATTGAGCGCTAGTGCCTTTTTCGCTGTTTCGAGGGCTTGATCAAGATCCTTTCGCGCCACCTGCACACGGCTTAGGATTAATGTGGCCGTATCCGATGTTGGGTTCAACTCGAGAGATTTTCGTATGTGCCTCTCGGCGGCATCCAGGTCTTCCTGCCTGGCGCCGCTCCCACCTGACTGTAAATCCGCCAGATATGTTTTTGCCAGTCCAGCCATGGCCCTGGAGGATTGCGGGTTGGACTCCAATGCCTGCTCGAACATCTTGCGTGCGCGCTTGATGGCCTCCTTGCCGTGTGAATCCATCATGTGAGAAGCTCTCATCAGTCTGTCGAAAACTATGGGGTCTTTCTCCAGTTTCTTTTCTATCTCCAGCGATTCGGAGGATTGGAGAGCAAGTTTAACCTTGAGCCCCGACATGATCTTTTTGGTGATCTCATCCTCAAGTTCGAAAACACTGCTGAAATCGGTATCAAAACGTTCAGCCCAGACATGTCCGCCGGTTCTGGCGTCTATCAACTGCGCAGTGACCCGTATCTTGTCATTCGACTTTTTTACCGAGCCTTCCAGCACGTAACGAACGCCCAGAGCCTTGCCCACCTCGGAAATGTTAACCGGCTTGCCCTTATAGGTGAAGGTGGAATTTCGGGCTATAACGAACAGGTCCGGTATCTTGGCCAGATTGGTGATTATCTCCTCGGTGATTCCGTCTCCAAGGTATTCCTGATCGGGATCGCCGCTCAGATTATCGAACGGCATCACCGCTATGGATGATTCGGATGGCTCTGTGGCCGTCGGTTGTGAAACCGGCTTTGCTACGGGTTGGACAGGTTCGGGCTTTGACGGGGCGCCTGGAAACCACATCACAACGATTATGGACACCACAGTCACTACTAACGAAAGGGCCAGAATTACCAGATGACGCGATGACGCTCTATTCTTTGAAGAATCGGCGCATGGAGCGCATGGCGTGCCTTCCATGCACACCTTGTAAACCCTGACAGGCTCAGGGATGTTTTTTACCGAATGGGAACCCATCGAAACAAATTCCAGGTCCACCTTTCCTTTAAGCTGATCATAAGCCTCCCCGGAGACACATATTCCTCCCGGGTCGGCAATACCCTCGAGACGGGCCGCAATGTTCACGCCACTGCCGAAAAGTGATCCGTCATGTTCAATGACATCGCCGATGTTTATACCTATCCGGAATTGGAGCCTGCGATCTTCCGGTAACTCAAGGTTTTTGTCCCTGAAAATTCTCTGCAATTCGACCGCGCAGTTAGTGGCGTCCACAACACTGGCGAATTCCAATAGAAAGCCGTCACCTGCCGTGTCCACCACGCGTCCGCGATGTTCGCCCGTAAGCCTGTGGAGTTCCTGCCGGTATTCAGCGAGCGTCTTTACCGTTGATTCCTCGTCGTCACTCATCAGCCTGCTGTAGCCTTTAACGTCGGCGTGCATCACTGCGGTCAGTTTACGCTTAATGTTTTCCTGCTCGGCCATGATGTGGACCTCGAATGCTTCCCGTGAAATCAATCCGTCACAAAACCTGCGAGGGATCAAAATAATTCTATCGTGACTTGCCGCCGGATAGCAATTGTTTGCTATACTCCTGATAGGAGATTAACTCACGTATTTGTTCAAAGGGGGTTTCTCATGTCTACTTTCAGGGCGTTCGCCGCCATAAAGTTTCTCCTGGTCATTTTTATGATACCACTGTTTGGCTCCACTTCATCGGCTATGGAACATCTTCAGAAATCTTTGGGCCAGACTGTCTACGCCCCTGTTTACTCACACATCTACGTAGGCGCTCAAGGACAGGAATTCCAGCTTGCGGCAACGCTCTGCGTACGCAACACCAGTATTGACAACCCGATAAAACTCGAATCCGTCGGATACTATGACTCTACCGGACAACTGTTACGCAACCTCATCAAAATTCCCATAAAAGTAGGCCCGCTAGCTTCAAGCCAGTATTTCATAGGCGAGTCAGACACATCCGGAGGTTTTGGGGCTTTCTTTCTTGTTAAATGGACATCGGAAAACAAAGTGACTGAGCCGGTCGTTGAAGTGGTTACGGTTGGGACAAGGTCCGGGCAGGGAATATCATTCGTATCTACGGGCAAGGTGATTGATTGACGAACATTGGAGAGCTATTGAAGGGTTACGCGCAAATGTGGGCATCCGGGGACCATTAACGGCTGAAAATTTTTTATTTCAAAACTCAGTTATTGCAGGATACTGCCTATTAAAGCCGCCATGATGCCTCCCCCGGCTGTTTTGCAATCAGTCTACCCATTTCAACCAGCAGGTTCTGGGTCAATATCGGCTTCTCCAGAATCCTGTCAATTCCGGGATGTTTGATGTCAGGTTCGACGCTCAAGTCCGATCCCCATCCGGTGAGCAATATGAATAATGGTCGGGGAACATTCCTTGACTCGCAATAGTCGGCTATTTGTCGGGCAATTTCCATACCGTTCATGCCCGGCATGCCCAGATCGGAAATTACCAAGTCCACCCGCTCCCTGAAAAATATTTCCAGTCTATCGCTACCGGACATTGCGGTAAACACTTTTCCGGCGAATGGAGTGAGCCCGTCCTCGAGGCTCTCAATCACAGGTCTAAGGTCGTCTATCAAGAGTATGTTGAGTTTTAGTTCCTTAATCCTTTCGGGGTTATAGAATGG
>CAZVOU010000121.1:0-20624 GCA_964628605.1 uncultured Syntrophaceae bacterium | reverse complement strand
ATGTCTCGGCAAGAGATTGCAAGGGTTTTAGCCATAGTGGCTCAGGAAGAAAATCTGGAGTTCGGTTTTACTGTAGAAGAATATGTGTCATTTGGCCGAGTCCCGCATCACGGTGGAATCTTTTTTGAAAACAAACAGGATCGCGAAATAGTCAGATCTGCAATGTCCCGCACCATGACTGAAACTCTGGCTGCCCGTCAGGTCGAATCTCTATCCGGTGGAGAAAAACAACGGGTCAGGATCGCCAGGACATTGGCTCAACAGCCCCGCATATTGATACTCGACGAACCCACCAATCATCTGGATCTCCACTCCCAGATGAATCTTATAGAATTGCTCGGAGATATAAACCAAGACGGTATTGCGATAATCATGGTGTCGCACGACATCAATTTTATGTGTCTGGCGTGTGACAATCTCAAACTGATGAGCGCCGGTCGCATAATACATGAGGGCCCTGCGGAAGAAGTAATCACTGAAAGCCTGATGCAGGAGGCTTTCAGTGTAAAGGTTTATGTGGACCGGAATCCCCTTAATCAGGCTACCCGAATTTCTCCTTTAGAAAAACTGTGATGATTTCTCATGAATTGATTTCATTGCCATTTCTCCGTGAAGCCCAAGGCAAAAGAATCATAAATAACCTCCATAAAACTTATCAGACTTAGATCGATATCTGTCCTGGATAGTTCTCGAATGAACCAATCGAATTTCTTGTGCTTGCCTGAAACGCAACAGGCAACCAGTGCAGCCTGAGCGCAATAAATGTCTTTAAGACAGCCCTCCGGAAGCGTCCCCCGCAAACATTTTTGCCTCAGGTTCCTCATAGCTGAAACGGCCGCAACAGTCGGTGGATCAAGGTTAAGGCTAATAAAATTTTTTCTGAACAGATCGTGTAATGGTTCCAAAAGCTTAGCGCACACCGAATCGCAAAACCGGGATTCGTCCCGACCCGTCAGGCCGAGTTGATTCAGACAGGAACACTGAATGTTTGGTGTCAGTGAGTTTTGCCAGACCAGACTGCTCTTGATAGCCTCGAGACTGGAACGCCCAACAAGTTCACCCAGTTTGGTGTGCTTGCCGGCGCTTGTTAGTTGAACCCCGTGGCCGATCCCGGCCGCAACAAATATCTGATCTGTTCCTGTTCCGGTTGCTGTTGAATCTGAGTAGCGAGAGTGAATTTCCAGTTCCTGTAAAGCAGCAGCCTTGGCTTCAGTGGCGCTCACTACACAGTCAATCAGGGCTGCGTCAGTGAGGTCTTTATTGATCAGCAATATGAGATTGATAGTCCCTGCGTGCGTGTCCGGGGGGCCGTCAACAAATTTGAATTGCCCGGCTTCTTCATAAACCGATGCCGGGTCAGCCGCTCTCATAGGGTTACTTTCAACTCCTCCAGTGCATATACACGCCACCTCCAGGTCCCTGAATTTGACATGCTCGATTGCGGCGTTGTTCATGTTGGCCGCTGTCTCCAGCATGGCCGTCTGTTCTGATGGAAGTCCGTAATTGTCACAGATCATCTTTTGATAGGCTTCCGGCTCCTCTATCATCATGGAGTTGAACTCTGTGAAATGATCACGAGGCTCACAACATTGGTGGTTACAAACATATTCCAACTCAGACCTGAAGCCACCCCCTATCCGACAGGTGGATACTGAGCGAAAAGGCTTCAGAAAACGGGCAATCAATATTTTTTCCTCACGGTAAATTTCTATGGTGTCAAAAAAGGTTCGCAGAAGCATCGGCTTCCCCTCAATTTTTCTCAAAACTTCGGACTAGTGAGTAATATCAATACATTAAACACATAATATAATCATTCACTCCGTAAAAATCGAAAAAAAAGGGACGGGTGGGCAAGACCCGTCCCATCAGGCGTCATGAACGCCGAAGGTACCTGAGAAGATGGCGCTTCTGAGGTTCTTTGTTATCGTTTGGGCAGATCAGCTCGCTCCATATAGACGTTATACGCGAGCCATTGCTGCAGTTCCGGCAGACTAGCCTTCTTTATGTATCCCAGATTCGTTATATTCAACCTTGCAAAGCAATCTGGATCGGCCGTTTTGAATTCAATGAGGTCTCCCGGGAGCACCAGAAATAATTCTCTTGAAGGAGTGTAAACAGACTCAATCATCCCCTGATCCTTCAAATTCCACGATCCCTTGAACTCATAATGGCTGTAGGTGAAAAAACGCCTCCTGAATGATGACTCGTCAATTCTTTGGTGAGTGACGGCCCATATTCCGGGGCATGTCGCACGGAATTGCACCGGCCCTGCATATCCGAGCTGAACAGGTCTATCTGTACATGTCATCTCGATCGAATTTTTCAAAATCTTTGCAGGCCACGAAACCGGAAACGGCATCTGGCCATCTGATCCCCCACAAATTCCAGCGCTGCAGGTGAATGCAACAACAAATAGCCCTATTATCAGACTGATTTTTTTCATTCTTTAGCTCCTGGTTCCGGTTGATTTTTCCTCACCCTGGGGATGCGCCAATCGACTCTCCCTACATCTAAAAGCCTGTCAGGTCCCTCATCCATCGACCGGCCCCGTAGATGGAAGAAGCAGCGTTGGTCATCTGACCGTGGAGCCGTCTCTGCATTCGCTCCAGGTCTCCCGTAGATGGAAGCTTCATACGGTCATAATCGAGATTGGCCTTCAGTCCCATGAAGTATGAGCGGCCTTCATTGGAATACCAGGCTATTGGAACCTGAACAAATGACGGGTCAGATCTCGTGCCGAACAGGGAATACTGACGGTCGGAAAAATTTCGTATTCCAAAATATATGGTGGCTGCGTCATCGAAAAATTTCTGGGATATTGTAAGATCTCCCCATTTGGCGGGCTCTAATGGTTCGACCTCGTTGAACGGATCGTTGACCCGGTATTGTGATCCAACATAGTGGAACGCTACCATACCCGAAAATCCCCATTCCCTGTTGTCATAGGATAGAGAAATATTGCCCATGTCAGCCGGATTCTGCCAGATCCATTTGTCTTCGGTTGACTGCCTGGTCCGACTGTACATGTCGGGCCTGTAGTTTGATCTCACTATAACCTTCTGATGGGTGTAATTTCCCTTGAGCATCCAGCGAGGGGTGATCCTGACAAATCCCTCAAGTTCCACGCCGGTGTGAGCCACATCGTTAACATTAATATTTCTGGGATTGCCTGCAGCGTCCGCCCCATAGAGTATTTCACTGTCCATGTCCTGCTCATAGTAAGTTGCGTTGAAGTAGATGTTCCGGGTAAACCAGTGCCTCAGGCCAAATTCGTTCAAAGCGCCCTCTTCAGGATTGAGCGTCCAGAAAGGAGGATTGAAAGATGGGGGCCAACCAGTTCCATAGTTGATGATTTCATCGAAGTTTGGGAACCGATAAAACCGGGAATGTTTGTAATAGAAGTTAGATCCGAGTTCCTTGTCGTAAATGAAGCCGAGACTCCATTGCGAGGCGCTTTTCGTATTTTGAAGACTTTCCTGGGCGTTGGTCACCACGTAGTTCTGGTCATTCGCATACAGGTTCCTGAGGTCATAAGATTCGACGCGATAGCCTAAACCTACAATTAAACGGTCCCACAGACGTGAACTATTTATGATGTAATAGCTTTGTGAATCTCTGTAACCCGACTGCTGCTGGGCGTGTCTCCAACCAATGGTGTTATACGGCGGCCAATCCTGTGTAAGATATGGATACCGGGCCTCTCTCCTGAAACGCCCATCGTAGATATCCGTTCCCAAGGTAATGTCATTTTTGAAAAAACTGTGTTCGTCTTTCCTGGTATAAATCAGTGAAAGGCCGTAATCATCCCACCGCTGATCAGAGTTTGTTCCGAGAGCGTACCACAAAATTCTCCTATCATAAGTCCTTGCGCTACCAATAGTTTCAAGTCTTCCAAGCCGACCACCCTCATAGAGCAGTTTGGCGATGGTTACTGTGTCGTTCTTCTCGTCAGGTCCATTGTCGTAAAACTTCTGCTGGTCAATGTTGCGAAGGTCTCGTTTGTCCCATGGTCTTCTCTCGATATAACCGATGCTGGCTTCACGCTGGTCTGACTTGGTCGTCAGAATGTCGAAAGTGAGGGAAGAATTTAATTTCCAGTTAAAGTTTCCTGTGAAATTTTGAAGCGTCCACGGCCCGGGTCTTGTAACCGGTTCTATGTTCACGCCATTGCCTTCATACAGCCTCCACCCTTCCTGATAATATCGCCCCAGGAATATTCCGGCTGCTATCGAATCCCGAACCACGTTAATCCCGGCCCATTCCCGGTCCGTATGCCACGAACCCCCTTCGGCTCCGAAATATGATCCCGGATTCAATCGTGGGTTCTTCAGTATTACGTTGACCGCCCCACCTATCGCATTGTTGCCGAACTGTATTGTTGCGTCACCTCGAAGAATCTCTATTCGCTCAATAGATTCGGGGAACAGAAAATTGGTGTTCAATTCCGTTCGCGGAATATTCAGGCTTCTGCCGTTGACTAGGTATGCAACCCGATTTTGAGGTTCGTTAGAGAACCCCCTCAGCACTATATTTGAGTTGATAGACGTGCCGGAAAGACTCGGTGTGTAAAGACCGGTTTGCCCCTGCAACATCTCTGTCACAGATGAGTTTCCAAGGCTGCTGATTCCACGGTTGTCTATTACGCTAACTGCCGATGGTATAGTCGCTACGTTGGCCACACCTCGTGTCGCTGACACTACCTCAGATGTTGTCGGCGCGAAATCCGAGAACGGCTGGCCTGACGGAATTGGCTGGTCGTAACCAAACCCTTCTCCAGCGGTTGCCCTGGCCGAAGAGCCTGATGATGTCCTGGGAGCTTCTATCTCAACTCTCGGCAGTTGATCTGATGCGGACGTGTTGGTTTCTTGTCCGGAAACATTGTCCGCCCACATGGGACTGAATAACATGAGACACAGCATCACAAACAAACTGGCATTTCTTTTTTTGAATGACAAAATTACCGATTCCATTGAATCTCCAATACCGAACACTGTCAGTTAACCTACCTGGAACGTGACTATCTGGCACAAGGCGCCGGGACGTTGTGATCGTTCCTGAATAAATCCCCGGAGAGTCGTCCCTGACGTAAAAGGGTTGTGGGCAAATTCCACAATCCTGACAATATGTTATCGGATTCTAGCGGAGGAAATTCATATTCCTTGACTACATGAGGCGGCAAACCTGGTCCACACGGTGGAGGACTTGACGGCATGGGTCGCCGCCCCAGTTGTGGGGAGCATGACGGCATGACAGGTCTGCAGTCGTTGCCATTCCCAACTGGAATGAGGGTTTCAACCAACCTGAAGGGAGCCGTTATGGTAGATTTGATTAGTCCGACGGCATAGAAGGCTATTGCCCTGATCGGCCCAGGCTCCACATAACTCACTGGAACGAGGTTATCTGAAGCACATCCACGGTGAGCGACCGACGATTGACCAACACCAGGAGTCGGTGAAACCTTCTGAAATGGGACGCATTGCGCAGCAGTAGAGGCCATGGGAGAACTCAAAGCCGGTCCGCATGAATATGGTCGATTATCCCCCGCATGCGTCCCACCTGCCAATGTGAGCAACGACAGCAGCAGAATGATTAGCTTCAGAATTTTTCTATCGGTTAACACCAGTATCTCCTTTCATCAAAACGCCGTTATCCATAGACAATTCAAAACAACTATTATCAACTAAAACAGATAGTTATGTCTTGTTCAAAGCCTCCCGGAAGTAGACAGACCTAGAGACCCGGACCTCTGAGAAGGACCTCGAGGCGCTGAAATCTCATATTGACGTAACTTTAGCGGTGGGATAATGAAAGGAAACGGAGGCTGCCGCAGTTTCCTATTTACTCCGGGGGTTGTTGGCGCAACTCCTGGAGTCCATCACTTGCAGTTATCGTCTGACCCTACTGCTAAAAGACTTCCAAAAACAAAAAACCCTCCTGTTTTGAGACAGAAGGGCACAGAAGTATCGCAGCGCCCTTCCTGCCCTCGCAGGATTTTTACAGGGATTCAGGTTATCCGGATATTCTGGCTTCCGCCTTATCCTACTCTCCACGCCTTCCCGAAGAATCGCTCTCCAGTGACGTAATGTGGATTTCGTAAGCGGTTACAGATGCGGGGCAGCGACGGATTCACACCGTCTTTCCCAAACAACCTGTTTTTCTGAACAAAAGTATTTTTACCACTATGTGCAATACCGGGGCAAGATGTCAAGTTTTTTCCTTGTTTTTTAGTCTGTTCATGCCGTCCAGATGTGATACCATTTGATTCCGGCGGCGCCCAATTACATTCATTTTGGCGTTTATGAGGTATAGATGGCATCACTTAATGAAAAGACAGATTTCAGCAATCCGGACTTTCCTCATGTCTCCGGGGCAAGACTTGTCAATAGCAAATCTAAACCCTCTGAATACAATGCTTATGCCAACGCCCTCGCTCAATTTGACAAGGCCGTCTCTCATTTGAACCTAAAGAGAGGGGTCATAAACATGCTGAGGTGTCCCAAGAGGGAGCTTTCAGTCAATTTCCCGGTGATGATGGACAACGGGGAAACTCGAATGTTCAGAGGCTACCGGGTCCATCATTCGGTAGTCAAGGGACCGACTAAGGGCGGGATACGGTATTCGGCCGATGTTTCTCTCGATGAGATTAGAGCCCTGGCGATGTGGATGACCTGGAAATGCGCCTTGATGAACCTTCCTTACGGAGGCGCCAAAGGAGGCGTAATAGTCAATCCGAAGGAGCTTTCGTTGAGGGAGCTTGAGCGTTTAACCAGACGATACGCTACTGAGATCAGTGTGCTGATGGGTCCGGAGAGCGACATCCCCGCTCCGGATGTAGGCACTAACCCGCAAATAATGGCGTGGATCATGGACACATATTCGATGCATCGTGGCTTTTCCATACCGGCTGTAGTCACAGGAAAACCCGTGGAGATCGGTGGCTCTTTGGGCAGAACGGAAGCCACTGGACGAGGCGTCGCTTTCTGTGTCGCTGAAGCTCTAAAACTCAATGGAATTGACCCACAAGGGGCTACGGTCGCCGTTCAGGGCTTCGGAAACGTCGGTTCGGTTGCGGCCCGGTTGGTTTACGAAATGGGAATGAAAATAATCGGAGTCACCAGTTCAAGAGGTGGAATCTACAATGTAAAGGGGCTTGACCCATTCCTGGTAGCCAGACATTTGGAAACGGGCGCCGAACTGATCAGCTTTCCGGAGTCTGAGCCACTAACGAATGAAGAATTGCTGACGCTGGACTGCGACGTCCTGATAGCCGCCGCCGTGGAGAACCAGATAACGTTGGCCAACGCCGGTCAGGTCAGAGCGAGGATAATTGCAGAAGGGGCCAACGGACCGATTACCACTGAAGCGGATGAAATGCTCATCGATAGGAACATTTTTATCATTCCGGATATTTTGTGCAATGCCGGCGGTGTGACGGTCAGTTACCTTGAGTGGGTGCAGGACCTGCAATCGTTTTTCTGGCCCGTGGATGAAATCAACACCAAGCTGCAATACCTGATGAGGCTGGGCTTTGACAGTGTTCTGGAGTGTTCGAAGAAATTCAATGTCGCCATGAGAGAGGCAGCCCAAATACTGGCTATTCAGAGAATTTCCGATGCAATAGTCTTACGTGGAATCTATCCCTGAACCTTGGCGCCATGATCATGAAACAAGTTTATGGAAATGCCTAGCGGATGTTTGATCTGCTTCTTTTCCAGCGTTCAAGATCATCGATCATGGTTTTGCCTATTGAATACTTGTCAAACTTTATGGGGTCAGCGCGGGATACGAGATCCAGAAATTGCGATATCTGACTGTCCGGGTCGTTGTCCAGAATGTTGTCCTCATTCAGTACCAGCATATTCCGGGACTTGACACTGTGGGCGCGTAATTCCTGTTCTCCCCCACCGTGGCTTTCAGGAACGATTATGGCCTTGGCGCCTGTCAGCAATATTTCGTTTACTGTGTTGTAACCGGCTCGCGAAATTACAAGTTCAGAATGGTTGAACAGGTCAACGAGGTCCGGAAGAAAATTTATGAACCGGACTTCCTTGCACGATTCATGCCCTCGAAGCGCCGATGCCGCTGACTTGTCCAGATACGTGTCCAGTACCATTACCAGTTGATAGTCTTCATAATCCAGCATACGATTGAAAATTTCGGCCATTCTGATCGAAAGGTCCAAAACTTTCTGGTTTCTCCCAAGAGACACTACAATCAGCTTCTTGTCAGGGAGGCCGAACCGTTCCAGAGTCTCTGCCCTCGACTCAAGTTCATCGCAGGTTTTGTTGGTAATCTTGCCCAGGTAACTGATCTTGGGTTCCAGCTCAGGATCATCGCCAAGAAACGACTTGTTGATGTCGATGACTTCCCGATCCTCGAGCACATACATGAAATCATAGAGAGCGCCGATGTTTATAGATTCCGACCTGTGCCTGGGATTCTGATAAGGAATCCTGAGCAGTGGAATCCACTTCATTATTCCACGACAGATATGAACCAGGGCAAAATCCACCGGTCCACCCTTTCGCATCCACTTCTTCATCAAGAGTGGGATCAACTCACTCATCTGGCCGGTCATGTTGTGTTCAATGATCAACGCGTCCGGTTGCAGAAAATCGAAACTTGCCATTATTAGCTGCTGCCGAAAATCAAAAACGGCTTCAAGATCGAACCCAGTCAAATAACGGGAATGGAGGCTGTTAAGATGGTGGTCAATATCCATCTTGACCGATGGTAGCTTAATAACTTCTACGTCTTCCTTGAAGAAGACCTGAGGAACCGAGGTCCCCGACATTACAAGAAAATCGATGTCAGGACGCCATTTTTTTATGCCCGATATCACCGCAGCCGTCCTGAAAGCGTGTCCGACACCTATCGAGTTATGAGTGTAAACAAGGATTCTCTTGATTGAATCTTGACCCATCAATTACCTAACCTACCGGTGTTTCTTTTTTCCACAAGCCGCATCAGCTTTAATCACTGCGCTGACAACATGTAATCATACTCCAAAGTAATCACAAAAACCATCATATAGCGCAGCCAAGAGCATCACAGCCATTAAGATTGAGAGTTTCAGAAAAATGGCAGGCGACAAGATGACCCGGACTGATTTCCCTCAGTTGCGGTTCAACATTCGAACAAATAGCCTGAGCATAAAGACAGCGAGGATGAAATGAGCAACCGGGTGGGGGATTTATGGGATCGGCTGTTTCCCCCTTGAGAATGATTTTCTTACCGACAGTTTCTGATCTTACGCTTGGGACATTGGACATCAGGGCTTCAGTGTAGGGGTGTCTTGGCTTTGCAAAAAGGTTCTCAGCCGGAGCGTATTCTACCACCTTACCGACATACATCAGCACAATGCGTTTGCTCAAATGCCGTATCAGCCCAAGATCATGAGAAATGAAGAGAAACGCTAATCCCATTTGGGTTTGAATTTCCAGGGCCAGGTTCACGATTTGAGCCTGAACGGAAACATCCAACGCGGATGTTGGCTCGTCGGCTACCAGCAACCGGGGATATAAACCCATGGCCCTCGCCACACATATTCTCTGACGCTGACCTCCTGAGAAAGCATGAGGATATCTCGTGAGATACTGAACTTTAAGACCAACGAGTTCTATAAGCTCCCTTACCCTACCCTCAAGCGCTGCCCCTTTAGCGACCTTGTTCACTATCAACGGCTCGGCAAGTATCTCCCTGACTGTCATCCTTGGGTTCAGGGAAGCAAATGGGTCCTGGAAAATCATCTGGATGTATGGTCTCAAGGGCCTCATCTCAGCCGCAGTCATGGTGGCTAGATCAACTGTGGGAGAACCATCCGGCGGATGAAACAATATCTCTCCGCTGGTAGGACGGAATGCCCCCATAATCATTTTGCCGACCGTCGATTTCCCGCAACCGGATTCTCCAACCAAACCCAGCGTCTCCCCAGGTTTGATGGAAAAACTTACCCCATCAACAGCCTTGACATGTCCAACAACTTTTTTAAAAACACCCTTGTGTATAGGGAAATGTTTTTTCAGATTCCTGACTTCAAGCAGCACGTCTGTTTGTGACAAATTTTTTCCTCACAATTTTATGCACATGCGTGGACAGGCCACAAAGTGTCTCTGGGCCACCTTAGTCAATTCATAGGGAGTGTCGCGGCAAACGGCGTTCCCCCCGCATTCCGTGCATCTCCCAAAAAATGGACACCCCGATATATAGGCAAGAGGATCAGGAAGTGTGCCCTCGATTGTGGCAAGTTCCGTTCCGACCGGTGTATCTATACCCGGTACGGATCTCAGTAGAGCCTGGGTGTACGGATGAAGGGGGTTTTCAAATATGTCTGCTACGGGAGCCTGCTCCATCACCCTTCCAAAGTATACGACAAGCACATCGTCACTAATGTCCGAAATGACACCCAGATTGTGCGAAATGAAGAGAATGGCCATGCCGAACTCTTCTTGTAATTCCTTAAGCAAGTCCAGTATCTGGGCCTGTACGGTTACGTCGAGCGCAGTAGTCGGCTCATCCGCAATGAGCACTCTTGGATTGCAGATTAGCGCCATGGCGATCATGGCTCTTTGACGCATCCCTCCTGAGAGCTGGTGAGGATAGGCGTCTATTCTGTTTTCGGGTTGCGGGATGCCCACCCGGGAAAGCATTTCTATAGCCTGGTTTCTCGCTTCAGCCTTGGAAAAATCCGAATGGAGCAGGAGCGCTTCCATGATTTGGCTACCGATTGTATGAACAGGGCTGAACGAATTCATCGGTTCCTGGAAGATCATCGATATGTCGCTTCCCCTGATGCTTCGGGCCAGCGAGCCCTTAGGATCTATGGTAGTCAGGTCCAGGGTCTGTTGATCGGCAATTTCCTTTCCTCCTGCCTGGAAAAGTATCTTGCCGTTTACAATCTTACCAGGAGAGGGGACAATCCTGAGGATGGTCTGGCCAATGACACTTTTTCCACTACCTGACTCACCAACAATCCCGAGAGTCTTTCCCTGTTCCAAGGAAAAGCTCACCCCGTCTACCGCTCTGACAGTGCCCTCATCTATGAAGAAATGCACCTGAAGATCTTCAACCTGTAACAAAGGCGCCATAAAAATTACCTCGAATATGGATCTACTGCGTCACGTAGTCCATCACCCACAAAATTGAATGACAGCACGATTATGATTACGAAGGCGACTGGAATAAGCAGCCATGGGTACAATGCGACGGTGGTGACATTCTGCGCTTCCTTCAGGAGGACCCCCAGGCTGGTAATGGGGGGCCTCAGCCCTATTCCCAAAAAGCTTAGAGCAGTTTCAGCCAGAATCATCCCTGGTATGGCCAGTGTGACCGACACTATGATATGCGAAGTGAATGAAGGTAGCAGATGCCTGAAAATTATACGAGAGTCGCTTGCCCCTATGAACCTCGCCGCAAGCACAAATTCCTCTTCCCTCAGAGCTATCAGCTTGCCTCGAACCATGCGAGCCAGATCGGTCCAGCCGACCAGGGACAGGATCAGAGTTATCATGAAATATACCTTTAGGGCCGGCCAGTGAGGAGGCATGGATGCGGACAGCCCCATCCACAGGGGGATACTCGGAAAGCAACGGATTATTTCGATGACACGCTGTATGATGACGTCGGCCCACCCACCTGAGTAACCCGATATTCCGCCTAGGGTAAGGCCTAGAATCAGACTGAGAAAAACTCCTATCATGCCGATGGATAAAGATATACGTGTTCCATAAAGACACCTGGAAAATACGTCACGCCCCATTCTGTCAGCGCCGAAAAGCAATATCTTGGCGGGAGCTTCAACCCCAAAAAAATGAATGTCCGTCTCCCACAAACCCCAGAAAAGATAAGGATCACCCTGAACGAAAAACTTTATGGGAAACCTTGTCCCCGTTACTTCTCGGAAGGTCAACTGGTGAGTTTCCAGGTCAATGTCCACTTCCGTCTTTTTCACAAACGGACGACTCAAACTGCCATCCTCGTCGAAAAAGTGAATCTTGGAGGGGGGCGAGAAAATCGCTTCCAGATGTCTGGTATCTTTTTCATAAGGCGCAAGAAATTCACAGAAAATGGCGGTAAAATACATGCCGGCTATTGAGAAAAGCCCTATCATGGCAAGAGTGTGCTTCTTGTAGCGCCACCAGACGAGCTGACGCCACGTGGCGTTCAGGTATTTCATTTCTTTCTGTTTTTGCTCCATCATGAGCCCTCCCTTGCGCCGAAGCGTATTCTGGGGTCAACCCACGCAAGCAAAATGTCCGATATCAGAGTACCCACGACCGTGAGAAAAGAAAGCAGCATAATGAACGTTCCTGCCAATTGCATGTCCTGACTCATGAGAGCGCTCAGCAGTAGCGGTCCGGTAGTCGGTAAGTTCAGAACAACCGCAGTTATGGCAATCCCCGAGACCAGTTCGGGCAAGGTCCACCCAATGGTGCTCACGAGAGGATTGATAGCCACCCTGACTGGATACTTCATTATCAGACGAATTTCAGAAAGTCCCTTGGCCCTCGCTGTCGTCACATATGGTTTTCTCAATTCATCCAAAAGGTTCCCACGTATTATTCGAATGAACTTGGCCGTATGGGAAGTGCCCACAATTACTACTGGAATCCATAAGTGTTTCATGAGGTCTAAAACCTTGGCAAAGCTCCATGGCGCCTCCGCATACTCCGGGGAAAACAGCCCGCCAATACTCAACCCCAGGTATGCGTAAGATACCCAAAGCATGACAAGCGCAAACAGAAAGTTAGGAGTCGCAAGCCCAATGAAACCTATTATGGTGAGGAAGTAATCCATCCAGGAATATTGCCTGACAGCGGAATAAATTCCGATCGGCAACGCTATCGCCCAAGTGAACAAAATTGTGAACACCGAGATTATCACAGTGAGGCTTAAGCGCTCCCCAATCAGTTCCGACACCGGCTTGTTCCATTCAAAAGAATGCCCAAAGTCTCCACGCAGAAAATTGGAAGCCCATTTAAGGTACTGTTTGTAAAGGGGCTCATCCAGGCCAAAACGTTCCTTGAGAGCTTCAAGTTCGGCCTGATCCACCGTTTCTCCACTGGCGCTTAACTGGGCCACATAGGTGGTTAGAAAATCTCCTGGGGGTAATTGGATGATTATGAACGAAATTATTGAAATGGCGATCAACGTCGGAATCATGAGCAGAATCCGACGAATAATGTAGGCGATCATCCTGCAGTCCCTCTCTGAAAAATTTTGGGCAGGAGCCTGATCAAATATTTCGCAAGGCTCCAAAACGCCGCACCAAGATGCCGCCGGCGCTCTTGCGTTTTTTAAACACCTTGTTGGATTAACTTAATCCTCAATATGTAACAAATTAGCAAAACCGGGCATTTCCAATTCACACATTTTAGTGGGTGTCATTTCCCGGTTCAACAAACATCAAAAAGACTGATCAGACATCTCTATTATTTAGATCCTGGCTTTTTTGCGACAAATGAGAATTGCTCAGGATTGATTGGACCTGGATTCGGATAAATCCAGCTCTGAAAATCCTTCTTTGCCACATTTATCATGTTTTTAGAGACGACATAGTAGTCTGGAGGATCATGAACCAGTCCGATTACGTACAGGTTTTTTTCATTCATGGCCAGTATCCTGGCGAACAATTCCTTACGCCTTTCCGGACTCACCGTCGACAGGATTTCGTTGAAAGTCTGCATCATCTCTTTGATGTCCGCCGGCGGTTCTTCACCCTTCTTACCTCCACTCTGGAACCACTGGGCGTACATGGGGGCGTTGAGGCTTTCAGAATTGAACGGGAAATACCATCTCGGCTCCAGTAGACACTCGATACCGCCATCCCCTGGCCAAATGGCTATTTCATGGGCTGCGTTCTGGGTGCGTTGCCTGAAAAGTTCCATGGTTTCAGATT
The DNA here is from genome assembly GCA_964628605.1 of uncultured Syntrophaceae bacterium. Taxonomy (GTDB): domain Bacteria; phylum Desulfobacterota; class Desulfomonilia; order Desulfomonilales; family Desulfomonilaceae; genus CAITZA01. Next base: position 6,727 of record CAZVOU010000121.1, on the reverse strand, counting down.
TTACTTCGGTCTCAATCCCGATGGCTTTCAGATTTGACGCAACTATCTCTGCGGTATCGACCCAACCAGGCACCGATATGGATACATCCAGAGACATTTGAACAGGCTTTCCATCTGAACGGGTTCTTTTTCCGTCGGGACCCGCTTTGAGCCCCATTTCATCAAGATAAGCAGCGGCCTTGGCCGGATCGTGCTCAAGATAGGCTTTTTCGTAAGAGGCGCTGAAAAAATCGGATTCCGGTAACGGAGCGGCCTGGCGAGTGACACCTTTGCCACGACAGACTATTTTATTTATTTCGGCCCTATTCACTCCATGAGATATTGCTTTGCGGAATCTTGGATCACCCAGGATTTGACGCATGACTGGGTCCTTGTGGTTCAGGTTCGGCGCCAATAATACCCCAACTGATGCTGTCGAAGTTTTTGGAACCAGACGGAAGTTTCCGTTGGCGGCGCTGGCTAGAAGCAGCACAGAGTTCTGCATGCCGCCGAGGTGTCTGCCCTGCATGTCTATTTCCCCGGCAATAGCCTTTAGAACTATTGTTTTCGCTTCCGCCTGTAATTCGTGAACTACCGTGTCAATGTAAGGTAACTGATTTCCACTTGTGTCAACCTTCCAGTAATACGGATTCCGCTCCATTACAAACCGTTTGGCCGGCGCAGGCACTTTGGTTATCCAGGCGCATAAGGAAGGCATTTTGTCACTTACAAACAAGGCCTGCCTCAAGCTTGAAGCGTCCAGAAACAGTTTCACCCAGGTAGACGCATTCCGGGATGCCATTAACTGTTCAAGTTTTTCGGGGTCGGCGTATTTTTTGTGAAATTGTTTCAGATAATGCTTTGGCTTAGTGACAAGCTCCATGCCTTGGGGACAGGCCAGTTGATCAATAAAAAGGCTGTATGGCTTCTCGAACTCGACAATGAAGGTGTAATCATCTATTTTTTTAGCTTTTGGGGGTGTCCCGTCACTAGACAACCAATTAGGGGGCGTCGAGGTCAACTCTGAGTTTAACAATATATCTTCAAAATAGAACATTATATCATCACTTGTGAAAGGGGCGCCATCAGACCATTTTATGCCCTCCACCAAATGAAACGTGAAGATACGTCCCGTCTCATCAACTTCCCATTTTTTTGCCAGGTTAGGGGCTATCTTGTAATCAGGAGTCCAGCGAACCAGTGGATCATAGAGAATCCTTCTAACTCCAACCAGATCCGACAGGCCGGTGTAAGCGCGCCGCCACTCCCCTCCGTACAGTCCCACCTGATCCACAGGCTTTACCACGAGCGGGGCCTGAGGAAGCCTTTGATCGACGGAAGGAAGTCGCCCGTCCTTGACCAGTTTGGCCAGGTTCGGAGATTCATTAAAAGCTGACACATCCAGTGAGACCAGCAGGAAAGTCAGTGTTAACGCCAGACTGACCACGTATGACATTTTAAAAATGAATTTACGCATCGCCCCTCCGTAATTTTTGGAAGAAAAGATTCACACCGAGGTCACATCTGAGATTCGTTGATAGTTCTCATGGTATGAAGCAGAGCAATATTATCACTGTTTGGATGAAACACAAAATGTTCTCGTAACAATTCTTAACAATCCATCAGAGGACCATGCCATAATCGATACAATTATTGCCCGGACATTCAAGGCCCATTAAAGCATTCCAATATTCAAATGAAGGGGCGCGAAGATTTAGAAAGGTATCTCGTCTTCAGGCGGAGGTGGAAAATATCCACCGTCATCGCTTCTAGGCTTCTGGGCCGACGCCTGCCGTGGAGGCGCTCCCGCAGCCGGTTTTCGCGCCTGACCTTCCGATCTGGGCGCCTGTTCCCCTCCAGGACCACCAAGAAGTATCAAGTCATTCGCTATGATCTCAAAGGTGGTTCTTTTATTTCCATCCTGATCCTCCCATTCGCGACTCTGTATCCGTCCTTCCACATAAACCTGTTTTCCTTTGCCCAAATATTCTCCGCAGATTTCGCCCAATCTGCCCCAAGCGACTATTCGATGCCACTCTGTCCTCTCCTGATCACTTCCATCCTGATCTCTCCATCGCTGCGATGTCGCCATCGTAAAAGTAGCTACCGCTCTCCCCGAGCCGGTATAACGAACTTCGGGATCTTTGCCGACTCTACCAAGTAACATCACACGATTTAAGGACCTCGCTGCCATTTGGCGCCTCCATCAATCATATATGCCGGTTTTGTGAAAATAATTTGCCGAGACTATCCGGAGATATTATCCTCTACGATAACACAGGACCTTGTCAAGCTTTCCTGATTCGCTCGATTGAAGGAGTCACAGATACAGACTATCCGCCAAAAAATGCTTGAATTGCTGCGGCAAGGTGAGTTTTCATCCAAGTCTATATCCAAACTTCTTGGAATCAGGGAAAAAGACGTTCTGGATGACCTGCCGCACATACGGAAAACGCTTGGGAGAGGATATGAAATTATTTCGCAACCAGCGCGCTGCCTGGATTGCGGTTTTGCATTCAGGAAGAGAGACCGGTTCACTACTCCTGGACGTTGCCCGGTGTGCAGGTCTGAAGCAATTTCTCCACCGTTATTCAGAATCTCAGAAAACACTTGATCTCACGTGGGGCCTTACGGGGGAATTCAAACAGCTTTATAGTCCGCCTATTGATGAAGGAGCTTCCAAAGCGCCGGCGACAGATTTCAAGCACTACTAGGGTTGACGGTATGAAGCGTGGTATCATCACGCAACAAAATTGGGGGTTGACTGAAAAAATGAGTCCAACAAAAGTTTTTGACGATATTTGCGAATTTCAGGAAGACACCATTTTACCGGTTCAGGAGCAACGTCTGCGTAAAACGGTGGCCGCCATGGTTCAAACCTGCAAGGAAGAAAGCACCGTGGACCATGTGGGGGCGGCTCTCATTCCATCCAAAGATGAAATAATCAGCATACTGGCAACCTTGCAGGACCTCCTGTTCCCTGGGTTCTTCGGAAAACAGGAGTTGACCAGTCAAACCCTTGAATACCATCTCGGCAGCGAAATGATTCAGGTCTATGAGGCTCTCTCGGCCCAAATATCTAGAAGCATCAGGCACGAATGCCGTCGCGCCGATAACATCTGCTTGAAATGTATAGATAAAGGCAGAGAAGAGGCCATCACGTTCATTGAAAAACTTCCTGAGTTAAGAAGGATACTCAGTCGAGACGTCATGGCCCATTATGACGGGGATCCGGCCGCTAAAAGCCTGGACGAGATTGTTTTCTCATACCCCGGACTCTATGCGATTTTCGTCTATAGAGTGGCTCATGAACTATTCTTGAGAGAAATTCCGCTCATGCCCAGGATAATGACCGAACATGCCCATTCTCTGACCGGGATCGACATAAACCCAGGCGCCATCATAGGATCCGATTTCTTCATTGACCACGGGACCGGAGTGGTCATTGGAGAGACCACTCACATTGGCGACCGTGTGAGAATCTATCAGGGTGTTACATTGGGCGCGCTTTCAGTACCCAGGGAATCTGAGGGTGGGAATCTCCTCAGAGGGGCCAAACGTCACCCAACGATTGAGGACGACGTAACAATATACGCCCAGGCGACAATTCTCGGAGGAAACACCGTCATCGGAGCCCGGTGCGTCATAGGCGGAAATGTATGGCTCACTTCTTCAGTCCCACCTGACACTACCGTGCTGATTGAACCCCCAAGACATGTTTTCAAGGAGGACAAAAATAAAATATCTGGAGATTATTAGTCGGCTTTTGTTATAATTTCACAATTGATTTGATTCGAGACTTTTTTGACTGGAATTTGTGCAGGACTTAGCCAAAAATAGCTCTCATCATTAACTTTTTGTGGGCAAGCGCTCTTGAAGCGGCCTCGTGTTTTTGCTAAACTATTTCGGATTTAATACCAAGAGGGCTGCAACAGCTCTAATGAGGAGAAAAATTGGCAAGGATATTTTATGAAAAAGACGCTAACCCGTCGTTTCTAGCGGATAAGACCGTGGCGGTTATTGGTTATGGCAGCCAGGGACATGCTCATGCCTTAAACCTGAAAGATTCCGGAATTAAAGTGGTAGTGGGGCTTCAAAAAAGCAGCCGACGCTGGGACAAAGTCGCCAGTGACGGACTTGCCATTATGGAAGTAGAAGAAGCCGTTAAGGTTGCTGACATTATTATGGTTCTGGTTCCGGACGAAATCCAGGCTGAACTCTATAAAACGAAAATTGCGCCATTTCTGACCAGCGGTAAAGCGCTTGCCTTTGCACACGGCTTTAACATCCACTTCGGACAGATTGAGCCCGGCAAGGACATAGACATCTTTATGGTTGCCCCCAAAGGTCCCGGCCATCTTGTGCGAAGGATGTACAAAGAAAAATTCGGCGTGCCTGCCCTTCTGGCCATATATCAGGATTCCACCGGCAATTGCTGGAATCTGGGCATGGCCTATGCCAAAGGTATAGGTAGCGCTAGAGCCGGAGTCATTGAAACTACCTTCAAGGAAGAAACCGAAACAGACCTGTTCGGAGAGCAGGCCGTCCTCTGTGGGGGAGTCACGCAACTCATCCAGTCCGGTTTTGAAACACTGGTTGAGGCCGGTTACCAACCGGAAATAGCCTATTTTGAATGCCTTCACGAACTAAAACTCATTGTAGACCTTATTTATGAAGGCGGCATAGGTCGCATGCGCTATTCCGTAAGCAACACGGCGGAATACGGCGATCTCACCAGAGGACCGCGTATTGTAGATGACAGAACCAAACTGGAAATGAAAAAAATTCTCTCCGAGATTCAAACAGGGGAATTCGCCAGAGAGTGGATACTCGAAAATCTGGCGGGCAGACCCCTTTTCAAAGCCAAGGAACGCATGGGAGCGGAACACCAAATTGAGACAGTAGGGGCTAACCTGAGATCGATGATGAGTTGGATATCGGCTCCTCTTGAGGAAAAATAACTAATTGAGCCTTATAGAGCCTGATTTATTATATTAAGTGAAACGGCGCGACAACCGGGCCGTTTCGCATGTTGTAACTGATATTCTTTGAAAAAATCGTTTTTGAGACATTAAACGTGCAAAAGGCGTCTGTCTTCAATCCTAAGCCGGTAAATCTCTGCCACAGATGTTGGATTCGGCGCGCTGATCGTGTTTAATGCCATAGGGTTTGACTATAAAGTCATTCGCTAATATACTCCAAAAGTTGCGTACTAAATTAGTCGACTTAGGGGGGCCGAGTGGGCATTTGAGAAAGGACAGCGGCCAATATGATCAAGAGCATAAAAGTTAGGAATTTTAAGAACTTCAAAGAGGCTGAATTTGATGTCAGGCCTTTGAACATATTTGTTGGACCCAACGGAACGGGCAAGTCCAATCTGGGAAATTTTCTGCTGATGATGAGTTTTCTTGCTTCGGGTCCTTTCAGTAGCGCATTCGGCCCAGGCCCTTTCACGTTTAGGCAAACGTTAAGTAGAAAAGAAAAAAAGGCTTCCGACCTGCAGGACCTCGATCTTCATTTTGAGGTTACTCTTGAGGTCGAAGGCGTTAATTACAGCTATTCCATAGAGTTTACCGAAATTCGTCGTAATGAATACCTGATCAAAGAAGAGACCCTTCAGGAAGTTCAGGGGGAGATCCTTTTTACAATTGCCGACGTCAAGGCAAGAGAGTCCAAGATGGCGCAGATGAGAAAAGGCCACGCTTGGAATGACTCTGAAAAGCGTATTCGATCAGTCGCCCAGTATCTGTCCAAAATTAAGCGTTACCGTTTTATACCTGACCTTATCAAAAAGCCTTCAGCTGTTCAGGATTCTTACCTCCTGGATCATACGGGAGAGAACCTGGCGGCGGTAGTTCATCATCTTGAGAGAAACCACCCTGAAAATTTTCTGAGGATAGTGCAGGAAGTGAAGCGAAGCATTCCCGGCATCAAGAGAATCTTCACCCCTCACTTGGGGGACCCTCATCAGGTAGGCATCGGAGTTGAGGAAGAAAACAAGTCCGGTTATTTTGTAGGACCTCAACTATCCGATGGATTTCTCGTTTTTCTGGCCCTATGCACTCTATTCAACCTTCCAGACCAGCCAAGGATCTTTTTTATCGAAGAACCGGAAACCTATCTCAATCCTAACAGACTTAGGGTGCTTTACGGATTGATGCATAGATTCGCCGCCTCCAATCCAGGCAAACAGGTTTTGATGAGTTCCCATTCCCCTTATTTCATTGATTGGTCGGATTCAGTTCCGGAAGAGTTGACTCTGATGATGGACGTTGATGGATGGGTACAGTTCAGGAACTTAAAATCAGTGGGAGACATGAGATACTTCCTTGAAGAGGATCCATGGGGTCAACAGTGGGTCAACAGCTTCTTCAGGGCAGACTATGCAGATGAGCCCTTGCCGGAATTGGAAGATATCCCAGTGGTCGATTCACAGGATTATGATGACGATTGGGAACTTGAGCAGGATGAACAGAGGGGCCAGGGCAAATAACACAATTACCTGAACCAATACCCGTATTCTCAAGCCTTGGGCCGTTTACATGATGGACTGGACTAATTCCAGCGGGTAGCGCTCTTTTCTGTGACATAATTCACAGCATATTGCTATAACTTACTGTTTTAGTTTATCAACGCTGAACGCGTTTGCCGTGTTTGAGTGGTTTGGCGCCGGAAACAGAAATTGCTGATCTTTAGCGAAGGACTATACCTTTTACACAAAAAGTTTATAAATCACATTCCAAAACTG
>CAZVOU010000120.1:0-1941 GCA_964628605.1 uncultured Syntrophaceae bacterium | reverse complement strand
ATTTTGGAGGTAGAAAATCTTGCGTATAGGCCAGGGTTTTGACGCCCACAGATTTGCGCCGGGACGCAGGCTAATCCTCGGAGGTGTAGAAATAGACCATCCGGAAGGTTTGCTTGGACATTCGGATGCGGATGTTCTTGTTCACGCCCTGGTGGACGCATTGTTAGGGGCCGCCGGACTAGGCGATATAGGCATGAGATTCCCCGACACCGATCCTTCTTATGCAGGGATTTCCAGCTTGCTCTTACTTAAGGATGTGGTGGAAGAATTGAGGAGTCTTGGTTTCAGGATCTCGAATGTCGATATGACCCTAATTGCCCAAAAACCTAAAATAGGGCCCTATCGCAGCATGATTCTGGCAACCTTGTCGCAGGCTCTTGGCGTTGACCAATCCAGGGTCAACCTGAAGGCCACCACCACTGAAAAAATGGGATTCACCGGACGCCAGGAGGGCATAGCCGCGTCGGCAGTGGCCTTGCTGGAGAAGCCGGGAGATTGATGAAAACGCGCCGCATAATCCGGATGGTTTGTTAACAGTGTTAATATGAATGTGACTGGAGAATTAAACATGGGGCTGAAAATTTATAATACTCTCACGCGAAAGAAAGACGTGTTTGAAACTATAATCCCTAATAAAGTGGGAATGTACGTCTGCGGCGTTACGGTGTACGACCTTTGTCACATTGGTCATGCCAGGTCGGTGGTTCTTTTTGACGTCATATACAGGCGCCTTATGAAGACCGGTTTTGATGTGACATACGTCAGGAATTTCACCGATGTTGATGACAAAATCATAAACCGAGCCAATCAACTGGGAGAAAACTGGAAGGAACTGGCGGAAAGGTTCATAACTGAGTTTTACACCGACATGGACGCATTGGGGGTTCTCAGACCTACCTTCGAACCCAAGGCTACCGATCACATCCAGGAAATTCAGGACATAATCGCCAAATTGATAAAAAACGGAAACGCTTATGTAGCGGATGGCGACGTAATGTACTCGGTGGAAAGCTTTCCCGGTTACGGAAAGCTATCCGGCAAGAAAATAGAGGACCTGGTGTCCGGCGCCCGGGTCGAAATAGATCAGAAAAAGCGCAATCCACTTGATTTTGCGCTCTGGAAGGCCGCCAAGCCCGGGGAGCCATATTGGGACAGCCCTTGGGGACATGGTAGACCAGGTTGGCATATTGAGTGTTCCGCCATGAGTGTCAAGTTTCTCGGTGAACGTTTCGACATACATGGGGGAGGCGCCGATCTTGCTTTTCCACATCATGAAAACGAAATAGCCCAGTCTGAGGCTGCAAGCGGAGGAGGATTCGCCACCTACTGGATACACAACGGATTTGTGAACATCAGATCAGAAAAGATGTCGAAATCATTGGGGAACGTTCTTAACATTAGGGACATTCTCAAAAATTGTCATCCCGAAACGCTGAGACTGTTTCTTCTATCCAGTCATTACCGCAGCCCTCTGGATTACAGTGATGAAAGTCTCAAGGAGGCGGCGACCGCTCTGGAACGTCTTTACTCAGCCATCATGGTTATTGACCAGCTCATAAACGCCGCCGGATCTCTGAAAGAAACTCCGAATGAATTGGTCGATCTTGACGGACGTTTCATGGCGGCTATGGATGATGATTTTAACACCCCGAGATGCCTGGCGATACTGTTTGAGGCGGCAAGATGTGTAAACCGAATCAACACCGAATTTGGAAAGACCCCGGACCGCATACCAACCCCGGCCACACTTCTCCAATGCAAAAATGATATTTTAAATCTTTCACAAAACATCCTGGGAATTCTGAATGAGGATCCCGGCCCTTTCATCGAAAGCGTGCGACACGCCGGAACCGGGGATCTTGGAATTGAGGAATCCGAGATTGTCAGCATGATCGAGGAACGATCTCAGGCTCGTAAAAATAAAGATTTCAAACGCGCCGA
>CAZVOU010000119.1:0-9544 GCA_964628605.1 uncultured Syntrophaceae bacterium | reverse complement strand
AATTATTATCCAGAAGCAAATGAAGGAGGCGATCTCCTGGCAATGCTTGAATGTGAGGCAAACTGAATGCGGATTTGAGAGTTCTTCCATGAACATGGACGCTGACCATGGGGGATTGAAACTGAATGTTTCGATACTCATGATACCGTCGATGTCGTCCTTGGTCATGGACTCCTCGACGAGCGAATTGACGTTAAAACCATGGGGTATATTGAAATTACTCATAGTCCGAAGATGTAACATAGTGTTAAGGCCAGAATCAGTCCAAAAACGAACAAATATGCCTGGCCGGCTTTGGAAAAAGCAGCCAACTGGTCCGAGACTCCGATGATTATCGCAGCATAAAAGCCGATTGAAAGAGTGGAATAGAAATGAACCGGGATCAACTGCATAGCCTGCGCAACTGCTCCGGACACGAAAAAAGTGTATGCAAAGGTAATGAAGAAGGCGCTGATAAAATTTAGGACCAGTCCGGCCAGCATATATGGGATGACTGATTTGTCACCCTCCTCCAGTATGGCGGTTTCCGCCAGGACTGCCAGTCTGCCCAGGACAACTCTAAAAATTCCGTCAAATCTCGAAGCGATTATGGTCAATGGATATGTTGCGAAAAAGGCTAAACATGCAACCGACAAGATGCTCAGGGGAGAATTTGCCACGATTGGAACGGCGATGGCAGTGGCTGAAACCGAAGGCAGCGTTGAGTCCGGGGCAATGTATCCTCCGACGGGTGGACGTCTGAGCCACATGAGTTCATACATTAGCCCTATCACGCATCCGACGGACAAATCTCCCAGTAGCAATCCGGTCAGTGGAGCACAAACGATGGGGCGGCAGACAAATATCTGGCAAAACTGGAAGCGGTCCAGCCAGAGAAGACCTGCAATAGCGCCTGCGATAAGGGCTTCAAACAATTTGGCAGCCTCGAACCAGCCTGTGGAGGAATAGTGAACAAAATGTGAAAGTCACGTAGTGAAATATGCAATTTTTCTCAAAGCGACTTGTCTCAATTCAATTATAGCCCGAGAACCACATCAAAGCCAGGAAGCGGAGGTTCATCTCAGGGAATTCAGTTCAACCCCTTTTTCAAAGGGAACGCTCTGAATATTAATTTTTATTCCCTCGTCCATAATTTCTTTTAGAGTGTTCAGGCATTCTTCCCCAACCCATATTGACCTGCTCAGGCATTTCTTGCAATCCGTCCCGGAAAGGTTCCCAAGGTTCAGAGAGTTAAAATCGACACCGGCCTTTTTGAGGCGCAACGCATCGACTGGTTTATCGACGATGACCATTCGTCTGATGTCGCTGGAACTGTCCTTCATAAGTATGGCGGCTATTTTCTCTACAGAGTCAATTATCAAGCTGACAGAGAAGGGAATGGCCAATTCCAGGATCATCTTCTGGAGGTCATCTTCCGCCAGAGCGTCATTTGCTATGAGCACCTCCTGAGCGCGCGTCGAAGGCAGCCAGCCTTCCAGAATCTGGCCGTGAACCAGTCTATCGTCCACTCTGATCAATACAATTGGCATTGTTTGTGGTTTCCGGGGTTGAGCATGGTAACACTTGTCATTTCTTTTCCGTCGGAGCGCTTCTCGGACGTCTGGCTCTCAATATTTCGCCTGCTCTGAAAATGTTTTCCTTGCCCGCTTCACATGCCAGTTTGGCCAACGATGTCAGATCGTGGTCATGGCTGGAATTGATGGATTTTATAACCATTGGCAGGTTCAAGCCTGTCACAACCTCTATCTTTCCCTCTTCCAGAAACGACAACGAAAGATTTGTAGGAGTTCCGCCGAACAGGTCCGTCAGAATTAGCACCCCGCTGCCCTTGTTTAATTTCGAGATGGTTTTGGCCAACTGGTCGCGGACAGATTCGGGAGATGCTTTAGGGTCAACAGACAGGGCCAGAGTTGAATCTTCAGATTTTAAACCTATGAGTCTGGCTGTTTCCAGAAACTGGAGTCCCAAGGCGCCGTGTGTCAAAATTAGGATACCGACCATTTTTTATGAACCATGCTGTTGATAATTTCATCAACTTCGAAACTGATTGCGTTAATCAAGTTTGTAAATAAATCTCAGGCAGATCCGTAGTAATTGTAACCTTAATATTCTAAATTTCCCTATGCTTGACCTGAACTCCTGAATAACCCATGGCCTCGAGGCGTTTGGATATGTACTCGGTTACAACTACAGACCTGTGCTTTCCTCCGGTACAACCAACTGAGAGCGTAAAATATTGCTTTCCCTCATTGATGTAAAGGGGTAACAGAAAGGCCAGCAAATCTTCCAGCCGTTTCAGAAATTTCATGGTAGTTTCTTTTGACAAAACCCAGTTCCTGACGTCTTCCTCTAATCCCGTATGAAATTTAAGTGTTTCCACAAAATGAGGATTTGGCAGAAACCGAACATCAATAACCATGTCGGATTCCAAAGGCAAACCCTTGCCAAAACCAAATGAATTGACGACGATTTTTAAACTGTATTCTTTCGGAAAGGAATACAGTTTCTTGATTTCGTCTCGCAACTGGTGAACGGTTATATCGGACGTGTCAATGACACAATCTGCCAGTCTCTTGATGTCCTGAAGCTCTTCTCTTTCGCTTCTGATACCGTCGATCAGACTTCCGGTAGGAGCCAGCGGATGTTGACGCCGTGTTTCACTGTAGCGCCTTATCAACACCTCGTCACGCGCATCCAGAAATAATATCTCAAACGAGGTGTCATGAAGTTCAAGCGAATTCAATATGGCGCTATATCTCGGAAAGAACTTTCTCTGTCGCGAGTCTATGACCAGAGCCAGTCTGTTGAGTTCAGATCCCCCAGCTTCCACCAGTTCGATCAATTTGGGCACCAGGTCGATCGGCAAATTATCCACGCAGAAAAAACCTATGTCTTCGAGGGTTTTTGCCGCTGTTGATTTGCCGGAGCCCGATAGGCCCGTTATAACTATTATCTTTCTAGCGCTCACTCTGCTGCCTGTCGCCCTTTTTGTGGAACCTGACCAGGATTTCGATGAGTGAAGCAGGCGAGAACCCTGACGCCACTGGAACCCTGTATCTCGGAACAGCCACCCCGAGCAATTCAACCTCATCCATTTCAGGGGTTATTCGCCCCAAATCGCGATCCTCTTGAAATTGAACCAGTTCACACACCAGCGCTATCTCCGAACTCTGCCGTAGGACCTCAGGAAGCAAATCGCGCAGATTAAAAATACCCAGGCCCCTGACTTCAATCTTTGGGTCGAAATCAACAGGTTCTCCGACCGCTATCCCGTTACATGATGTGTGAACCCTGACCAGCTCATCGCAAACGACCTCATGTCCCCGAAGGCCCAATTCCAGGGTCGCCATGGATTTTCCGACGCCGGGCTTGCCGGTGATCAAAACCCCGGTATTGGCGACCATAACAAGAGACGCCCGAATCACACCGAAATCTGTCATGAACTTATATTAGCATGTTTTGTCCTTATAAGAAAAGGTTGCCGGAAGATTCTCCCTGTAAAAGGATTGACAAACGGGAGGATATATTATAATACAAATATTTAAATATCTGCCGATTGCGGCATGGAGGATGGATGAACAGGCATCGCTTTACAGCAGTTCTCATTTTTCTGAGTGTCATGATTCTAGCTACCGCCAATTATTCGTATAGCTCTGACAATCTGTCTAAAGCCAATATTTTCATGTTTCCGAAATCACATCCGGTTGGCGAGATGACATTTGCCACTCCGTCAGGAAAGCCTTTATCGACCAATGATCTGCGTGGGAAAGTAGTGTTATTGCATTTCTGGTCCATTCAGTGTCCGGCGTGCAGGATGGAGGAGCCTTTGCTTGAGCAGCTCAAGAAAACCTATGGCGGTTCGGGCCTTGAAATCCTTGGAGTGAATCTTGTTGATCCTCCTGACGCCATTGCCCGTTATGCCGCCTCCAACAGGATTCCTTTTCCGGTGGTTTTCGACGGTGGACGTGGCTACAGTCTGAAAGGCGTGAATTTATCCGGAAAGAGAACGGCTTTTCTTGTCAATTCTTCTCAGGAAGCTCTGCTGGAGGTTCCGGGTTTTCCAACCACGTATATTCTCGATTGCAGGGGCGCAGCCATCGGTTTTACTGTCGGCGCAGCAAGGTGGGATGACGCATCCGCACAGGCTATGATCCAGAAATTATTGGTAGACCAGAAGACTTGCAGCGCCTCTAATGCTCAACCTCAGAATCAACGATATTCGATGCGCTAAAAGCGTCTGTTCCTTTTTACTTGACAACATGAACTTTTGCGTTTAATCGTAGGGATTAAATGAAGGCGCGTAGCTCAGGGGGAGAGCATCACCTTGACGCGGTGAGGGTCTGGGGTTCAAATCCCCACGCGCCTACCATCAACTTTTAGTTTCACTCTCGACAATTAGTCCTGTTTCGAGGAGGAAATCGCAATCTATGATTTGTCGCCGGATATGCTCCGTCACCTTCCAGAATCGTAAGAATATCTTAGCATGAAACCTTCCATAGAGATCCGATTTCAGGATCACGTCAATAGTTATTCCGCTGGCGCGACGCCCAATGACATAATCGAAGCTGGATCTGTGAAAAACAGGTCCGACATAGTCGCCGCCGAAATCAACGGTCGTTTAATTGATCTGTCTACTCCACTCACGGAATCAGGTAATCTCGAACTGGTTAGCCTCGATTCTCCTGAAGGCTTGGACATCCTTAGGCATTCGTCGGCTCATATAATGGCTCAGGCTGTTAAAGAGCTGTTTCCGGAAGCGAAAGTCACCATAGGCCCATCAATAGACGATGGCTTTTACTACGATTTTGACACATTCAGACCATTCACTCCTGATGACATAGAAAAGATAGAAACCAGGATGAAGGAGATCGTTAAGAGCCGTCTGCCTTTCCACCGGAAAGTTATTTCGAAAGATGCGGCAGTCAGGTATTTCGAGGAAATCGGCGAAACATACAAGGTAGAGATAATAAACGATCTGGACTCAGAAGAAGTCAGCCTCTACTCACAGGGAGAGTTCACGGACTTATGCCGGGGGCCGCACATCCCTAATTCCGGTTTTGTGAAGGCTTTCAAGCTGATGAAAGTTGCCGGAGCCTACTGGAGAGGCGATGAACATAACCGAATGCTTCAAAGGATTTATGGAACGGCCTTCTCGAGCAAGGAAAAACTCAAGAAACATCTGGAATTGATAGAAGAGGCCAAAAAAAGAGACCATAGAAAACTTGGGAAAGAATTGGACTTGTTCTCAATTTTGGATGAGGCGGGTCCGGGCATGGTTATTTGGCATCCCAAGGGCGCTCTGCTCCGCTACCTGGTGGAAGACTTCGAACGTAAGGAACATCTCAAACGCGGCTATCAACTAGTGGTCGGACCTCAAATACTGAAAAGAGAGTTGTGGGAAAAATCCGGCCATTTTGATAACTACCGTGAAAACATGTATTTTACGCATGTGGATGACATTGACTATGGCATCAAGCCTATGAATTGCCTTGCCCACATGCTCATATACAAGTCCAAAATTCATTCGTATCGGGATCTCCCTATCAGATATTTTGAACTTGGGGTGGTTCACAGACATGAAAAAAGTGGTGTTTTACACGGACTGTTGAGAGTCCGACAGTTTACGCAGGATGACGCTCATATTTTATGCGCTCCAGATCAGCTAAATGACGAAATACTCAATATTATTAATTTTGTACGCGATGTGATGGGCATTTTTGGTTTTGAATACACCATGGAGCTTTCAACTCGTCCTGAGAAATCCATCGGGTCCGATGAGGATTGGGAACGGGCGACTAATGCGCTGAAAAAGGCTCTGGAAGACCTTGGTGTAGATCACGATATCAACGAGGGCGATGGGGCGTTCTACGGTCCGAAAATTGACATAAAGCTCAAGGACGCGTTGTCCAGGTCGTGGCAGTGCGCAACCATTCAGTGTGATTTCACGTTGCCGGAAAGATTTGGCCTCACTTACGTGGACAAAGACGGTGAACGTAAACGGCCGGTGATGATTCACAGAGTAGTGCTGGGCGCCATTGAAAGATTCCTCGGTGTGTTGATCGAGCATTATGCCGGGGCTTTCCCGCTATGGCTTTCTCCTGTCCAGGCTACAGTCATGACCATAACGGACAGACATATTGATTATGGGCGTCAAGTCAAAGACAAACTTCTTGAAAGAGGAGTTCGAGTCGAAATTGACGACCGAAATGAGAAGATCGGTTTCAAGATTAGGGAAGCCAGGAACCAGAAAATTCCTTACATGCTCATCGTCGGTGACAAGGAAGTTGAGCAAAACACCATAGGGGTAAGGAAGCGTGGTGAGGATGCCACTGTCACCATGTCGGTGGACGACTTTATGGTTAAGTTTGACGAACAGGTAAAGGCAAGGGCTTAAAGTTGTTTAAAATACAAGAACACATCCAACATTTGCTAAGGGGGCTTGTTTCATGAAAGGTAGACCAAGGACTTCCGCAGTTTCGGAACCCAAGGTCAGGGTTAACCAGAAGATACGCGCGCCGCAGGTTCGTGTTATTGCGCCGGAAGGCGAACAACTCGGGATCATAGATGTAGCCACCGCACTGAGAAAAGCTGACGAATTTGGGCTGGATCTGGTCGAGGTAGCGCCTAATAGTGACCCACCCGTCTGCAAGATCATGGATTATGGAAAGTTCAGGTTCGAAGAGAGCAAGAAAGAACATGAACGAAAGAAGAAACAGGCTGTTGTTGTGCTCAAGGAAGTCAAGCTTCGCCCAAAAACGGAAGAGCACGACCTGATTCACAAGGTGAAACAAGTAAGAAAATTCATAGCGGATGACTGTAAAGTTAAGGTCTCCATAGTTTTCAGGGGACGAGAGATCACGCACCCGGATCTCGCCAAAGCGCTATTCGATAAGATGCTGGAATTGGTCAAGGAAGAGGTTATTGTAGAGCAGCACCCAAAATTCGAAGGCAGAGCCATGAACATGATTTTGGGACCTAAATAAGCGCTCCAGGGCCTACCGGTTTTTGCTTTTGTGGATTCACAGGGACTTCTATTATTTGGAACCCGCTACAAAACATTCTAACCACAAATACCGATTTGCCCGCAACGTGTAGGACGTTGCAGGCAAATCTTCAAGAATATTGGTCACCAGACCAGGAAATTTTTCGAAGTTTGATCGTTTAGGGGTGGAGCCTGTCCATGAGTCTTGGGAACGGTATTGTCTCTCTGACATGATGGATGCCGCAAATCCAGGTGAGCGCCCTTTCGATTCCCATCCCAAACCCGGCATGCGGGACGGAGCCATATCGCCTTAAATCGAGGTACCACTCCAAAGGCTCTTTTGGTAACATGTGTTCTGCTATTCGTTTTTCGAGTTCCAACAGGGAATCTTCTCTCTGACCTCCACCGATAATTTCGCCGTATCCTTCAGGAGCCAGAAGGTCCACAGCCAGAGCAAGTTTAGGGTCCGCCGGGTCTCGTTTCATGTAAAAAGCCTTAATCTCGGAGGGATAATGGGTCACGAAAACCGGACGGTCGAATTCCTGTGAAACAGTGGTTTCTTCATCTGCCCCAAGGTCATCCCCCCATTTGAATTCCATGCCCTTTGAGTTAAGTATATCAACCGCCTGTGAATACGTGATTCTTGGAAAGGGGGGGGTTATCTTCTCCAGGGCGGATAGATCACGCTCAATGATAGCTAACTGATCCCTACAGTTTTTCAGAACATCTCCAACGATTCGGCATATCAGACCTTCCGCCAGGTCAATGGCGTTTGACAACTCATAGAATGCGACTTCGGGCTCAATCATCCAGAATTCTGTCAGGTGTCTCCTCGTTTTGGACTTTTCCGCCCTGAAGGTTGGGCCGTACACGTAAATCTTACCCAGCGCCATGGCTGCGGCCTCACCGTAAAGCTGGCCGGACTGAGTCAGATAGGCTGATCGATCGAAGTAGCCTACCTGAAAAAGTGACGTTGTGCCTTCACAAGCTGTAGGAGTAAGCACTGGAGCTTCAATGGAGACAAAATCCTGCTCATCAAAGAATGAACGTGCGGATCGAGTCAATTCTGATCTTATCTTCAGAATGGCTGTTTGTCGGGATGATCGCAGCCAAAGGTGGCGGTGATCCATCAGGAAAGCCACACCGTGGTCCTTGTTGCTTATAGGGTAGGGCATGGCCTCCGAAACCAGTTCTATATCCTTCACCAGCATTTCATAACCTATCGGCGACCGGGGCTCTTCCTTGATCACACCGGACACCCTGACGGATGATTCGTACGGAATCTTATCCGCCAAATCAAAAACTTCAGGCGTTGTCTCATTCTTAAGAACAACACACTGAATGGTCCCGGTTCCGTCTCTAAGTTGAAGGAACCTGATTTTTCCCGATGATCGACGATTGGATATCCAGCCCGAGACAGTCGTCACTTGGCCGATAAAAGCCTCGATCATATAGATATAAGTTTTTTCCATTGTTCGTTCCATCAGCAACAATTTGTCTGGCCTAACTGGCAGAGTGTTTGAGATTTGAGAAAAGCTTTGAATGTTAAAGGCCTAAACCTTTAGAAGCCACAATTCGGTATCGTTGATTGTAGAGTCCATGTAGTAGGGGCTACAGCAGAATTAGTATACAACTTCACTTCGATTCCTCTGCTAAGTAAGATGGGCAATTCAACCTTCCAAAAAATGGTGTCGGTGCAATACCACTGGTTATGCCCCACATAGGCGTACACTTCACCGGTAGCCATTCTTGCAAACGCTGCAGAACTACACATGAACATAGGTTCTTTGTCCACCTTATAGTTATATACGCTAGGCTGCCCATAAGGCGTAGGATATTGATCGGCGTAGGCCTGTGTCCAAATTCCCCCAGGCGTAGTATCGATTGTTCTACGACCGGCGCACTGACTATAAGCCGTGTTGGGGTAAGTCCCCCCCGTATAAAAACACGCAGTACCTTCAGGAGTAGCGAATTCGGAATCATCTGGTAATCCGGTGCATTTTGCATTTGCAATGACCGCTGATGGTTTTCGCCAGTGTCTCTTTGCTGGTTGTGCTACAAATTGTCTCAAGTTTCGTGGACTTCTGAATATGGGCTCTGGTTTCGTAAAGGGATTTTCGCCTTTCAGGATGTTGTCAGTCCGAAAACCGATATTAATGTAAGCCCCAACTTGACCATATTGTCCTGTTAGACGGTCGTTACCGTATTCAGCGGAGACCTTGAAAACCCCGTCCGCAGTTGTGATGTCTGCCCCTGACCGCAGGCCGTAAACCTTTGAATTGCCCATGTCGTATTGGTAGCCAGCCAGTTTGAATCTGAGATCATATGAGCGATCAAAAAGCGGTTGTGAGGCTCCAGCCTCAAAGTCGTAATTTCCTCTTCCTTCTGCTATCGCCCCAAACAGGTTGAAAGTAGGAAATACACTACCGCGTGAGTCATAACCGACGTATGAATCTGAGTAGTAGTTGAAATTGATATCTATGGCGGAGTCTCCGGGGCCATTGACCGCGGCCTGAAAGCCCACGCTACCCGCGGATCGCCATGTTCCTGAAAGCCTGGTTG
>CAZVOU010000118.1:0-6394 GCA_964628605.1 uncultured Syntrophaceae bacterium | reverse complement strand
TTTTTCTTTGAGTATCATAACGCGTCCCTTTTTACGGGCCGATATTATGTTTCTTTTCAATGAAGCGGTTCCACCGATGTGGAAGGTTCTCATTGTAAGCTGGGTTCCGGGCTCACCAATGGACTGGGCGGCTATGATTCCCACGGCTTCGCCGATGTTAACCATTTTCCCGTGGGCAAGGTCACGTCCGTAACAAAGGCTGCATACTCCTCTTTTTGACTGGCAGGTTAGCACGGAACGGATTTTGACACGGTCAATGCCGGAGTCCTGAATTCGATCCCTATGTTCTTCCTGAATTTCCTCATTAGCCTTGACTATGATTTCACCGGTATAAGGATGCTCTATATCTTCGAGGGCGACTCGACCAAGGATTCGGTCTGCAACGTGCTCTATGATTTCTCCGCCTTCCTCTAGAGAAGCCATGTCGATTCCGTCGAGAGTGCCGCAGTCCCTGTCATGAATGATGGCGTCCTGGGCCACATCGACGAGGCGTCGAGTTAGATAACCCGAGTTGGCCGTTTTGAGGGCGGTATCGGCCAGACCTTTTCGAGCGCCGTGAGTGGAGATAAAATACTGCAAGACTGTGAGACCTTCTCTGAAATTGGCTTCAATTGGGGTCTCGATAATTTCACCGGTGGGCTTGGCCATCAGACCGCGCATTCCAGCAAGCTGGCGTATCTGTTGGGTGCTGCCTCGTGCGCCGGAGTCGGCCATCATGTAAATGGGGTTGAAGCTCTCAACTTTTTTCTCGGAGCCATCCTCGAGTCTCACGGTCATTGAACGCAAACCGCTCATCATCCTCTCGGAAATGTCCTCATTGGCCCTGGCCCAAATGTCGATGACCTTGTTATACCTCTCACCATCGGTAATCAGACCTTCTTTGTACTGATTCTGAATCTCCAGAACCTCGCTTCGGGCTTTGTCGATTATCTCTTTCTTTGAATCAGGAATACGCATGTCATCAACACATATTGATATTCCAGCCTTAGTGGCGAATTGATAGCCAAGGTCCTTGAGCTGGTCAGCCAATATGACCGTTTTTTTGTCCCCACATTTTCTGTAAGCCTCGTCAATGAGGTTTGCCAATTCCTTTTTCTTCATGACTTTGTTGATGGAGGAAAAAGGGATTTCTTCGGGGACGATGTCCCTGAGGATGATTCGCCCGACCGTAGTCTGAAGGAGGTCATTGTTCTCTTTGATCAGAATCTTTTCGTGCAGATCGACCACTCCGGAATCGTAGGCCACGCGAACCTCATGCACATCGGAAAATTTGCGAGGTTCCTTGTCCAATTCAGGATCTACAGTCTCTCTGGTCAGGTAATAGAGGCCGAGAACTATGTCCTGTGTGGGAACGATGATGGGTTTACCGTGAGCAGGAGACAGAATATTGTTTGTGCTCATCATAAGTACACGGGCTTCCACCTGCGCTTCAATGGACAATGGGATATGAACGGCCATCTGATCGCCGTCAAAGTCTGCGTTAAAGGCCGTGCAAACCAGCGGATGGAGTTGGATGGCTTTACCCTCAACCAGGATGGGCTCAAAAGCCTGAATTCCGAGACGGTGGAGGGTAGGGGCTCTGTTCAGGAGAACGGGGTATTCCTTGACCACATCCTCGAGAATATCCCAAACCTCAGGCGTTTCCTTTTCCACCAGTTTCTTTGCGCTTTTAATGGTAGTGACGTAGCCACGCTCTTCGAGCTTGTTATAAATGAATGGTTTGAAAAGCTCCAGAGCCATCCTCTTGGGTAAGCCACACTGGTGCAAACGGAGATCCGGACCAACCACGATGACGGATCTACCAGAGTAATCAACGCGCTTTCCAAGGAGATTTTGTCTGAACCGGCCCTGTTTACCTTTGAGCATGTCAGAGAGAGATTTCAATGGTCTCTTGTTAGGCCCTGTTATGACTCTACCTCTCCTACCGTTGTCAAAAAGCACATCGACTGCTTCCTGAAGCATGCGTTTCTCGTTCCGGAGAATGATTTCGGGAGCATTCAATTCCTTTAAACGTTTTAAACGGTTATTCCGGTTGATGACTCTTCTGTAGAGGTCATTGAGGTCAGAAGTAGCAAAGCGACCTCCATCAAGAGGAACCAGAGGCCTTAAATCAGGAGGAATGACCGGAACAGTGGTCAAAATCATCCAGGCTGGGTTCTGCCATTGTCTGAATTTTCCGAGATGCTCGGGGGCAACAACCCTCGACCTGGTGAGTCTGTCAATGATGTTGTTGATTTCTACAAAGGCAAGCTGTTTTCTTATTTCCCAGCTTTCAGTCTCATGCCATTTCACCTGCATTTCCCTGGCTGTCTGGAGTAGTTCGAATAGAAAACGGCCCTTTTCACCGTCCGGATCGACGCCCTCGTAAATAGTGGTGAGATCCTTTACCAAGATGTCAGGTTCAATTCCTTTGAGGGATTCCAGGACTCTTAATCTCTTGGCCAGTTTTTTTCTCTTGGCTTCGGAAGCCGAGTCCTTCATTTCCTCACGTAACCTAACGCTCTCCGAAACCAGGTCCAATCTCTCCAGATTCATCCGGACTGCTTCACCGCCCATCAATGCCTCAAAGTCGCCTATATCGGTCCCGTAATCGTCAAGAACCTGGCGATATTTTTCTTCGTTAATGAGGGTTCCAGGCTCGAGATCAGTATTTCCCTTGGAGATGACAAGAAATGATTCAAAATACAGGACTCGCTCCACTTCTTTAAGAGTCAGATCCACCAGAGTCCCAATTCTGCTTGGTAGGCTTTTCAGGAACCAAATATGAGCCACAGGAGTGGCAAGCTCAATGTGTCCCATTCGTTCTCGACGAACCTTGGACTGTATGACCTCCACACCGCATTTTTCACAGATGGTTCCACGGTGTTTCATACGTTTGTATTTACCGCAGTTACATTCGAAATCCTTCACCGGACCAAAAATTTTGGCGCAGAACAAACCGTCTCGTTCAGGTTTGAACGTCCTGTAATTTATAGTTTCAGGTTTCTTGACCTCACCATGTGACCAAGACCTGATTTTTTCGGGGGACGCCAATGATATTTTTACGGCGTTAAAATTAAGAGGATCTTTTGGCTTTTCAAAAAAACTGTAATAAACTTCTTCCATGTTTCCCTCCTGGTATAGGGGTTAACGGCTTTAAAGACGGCCGTCCGAGGGATTTCCGGTTCTGGAAACAAGTCCAGAACCGTGATGTGTTTTCCTTAGATTCTTCAGCCAGGTTCAAATACAGTTGTTCGCACACTATTTATTGAACCGCCGTCAAAGGCTCGCTTTCCAGTAACTCGACTTCAAGCCCCAACGACTTTATTTCTTTCACCAGAACATTGAAGGATTCTGGAAGTCCAGGTTCCAGCACATTGGTGCCTTTTACTATGCTCTCATACATTCTCGTACGGCCGGTGACATCATCCGATTTGACGGTCAGAAACTCCTGGAGTGAATAAGCTGCGCCGTACGACTCCATAGCCCAGACCTCCATTTCTCCGAGGCGTTGTCCACCGAACTGAGCCTTACCGCCAAGAGGCTGCTGAGTCACCAGAGAATACGGACCAATGGCCCTGGCATGAATTTTGTCATCGACCAAATGGTGCAATTTCAGCATATAGATAATACCGACGGTGACCATGGTATCGAATGGCTCACCGGTCCTGCCGTCAAAAAGCTGGGTTTGCCCAGTGCTTGGAAATCCTGCGCTGTTCAGCAAGTCCTTAATTTCTGTCTCTCTGGCTCCATCGAAGACAGGGGTTGCAATGGAAACTCCCTGTGAGAGATCCTGGCAGAATCTTCTGATCTGGTCTTCATCCATTTCATTGATAATGGCCCTGACCTTGTCCCTTCTCTCAGGTTCTCTGGAGTCGAAGATCATCAGTAAGCGCTGACGCAATTTGTCAGTGGAAAAGTTCTCTTCCAGCATACGGTTCAAAGACTCACCCAAACCGCGGGCAGCCCAGCCAAGGTGCGTCTCGAGTATCTGGCCGACATTCATACGAGATGGAACGCCCAAAGGGTTCAACACTATTTCCACAGGGGTTCCGTCTTCGAAATACGGCATATCTTCCTCAGGAAGTATTCTGGAGAGCACGCCCTTGTTGCCGTGACGTCCCGCCATCTTGTCACCCACAGAAAGTTTACGCTTGATCGCAATGTATACCTTGACAAGCTTGATGACACCCGGGGGAAGCTCATCACCCTTTTTCAGCCTGCTGATTTTTTCGTCAAAATGCATTTTCCAGAAATGTTTCTGGTCACTAAGCCTGTCCAGTATTCTTACGACTTCGTCTTCAGTTGCTGCCTCTGAGCTGGTGAGTGAGACATTTTTCAGGGTTTCAAGCGGAAGAGAGTCAATCAGCTCATTCGTGATGGTCTCTTTTTTCTTTATGTAAATCTGTCCTGTTTCGGGATCGACCAGATTCGCTGCCACTTCCTTGCCAACCAGCATATGGCGAATTCGTTCTCTGGCCCCTTCCTCCACTATACGTAGCTCGTCGTCCTTATCCTTGGAGAGCTTAGCTATTTCTTCATTTTCTATAGAAATAGTGCGGCTATCCTTGTCCGTGCCTTTCCTGGAAAAAATTCTGGCGTCAATAATGGTGCCTTCCACACCAGGGGGAACACGTAGTGAGGAATCCCTAACATCACCGGCTTTTTCTCCGAAAATCGCCCTCAGGAGTTTTTCTTCGGGGCTTAACTGGTTTTCACCCTTTGGAGTGATCTTACCTACGAGAATGTCTCCTGGTTTAACTTCAGCGCCAATTCTTATTATCCCGGCCTCATCCAGATTCCGAAGGCCCTCTTCGCCGACATTCGGAATGTCACGGGTAATTTCCTCTTTACCCAGCTTTGTGTCGCGAGCCATGACTTCGAATTCTTCTATGTGGATAGAAGTGAAAATGTCCTGCTTCACAATCTTTTCACTAACCAGAATGGAGTCCTCGTAGTTGTAGCCACCCCATGCCATGAAGGCGACCAGTACATTACGACCGAGAGCCAGTTCACCCTTGTCAGTGGCCGGGCCATCAGCGATCACCTGTCCTCCTGCAACCCTATCGCCTTTTTTTACGATTGGCCGCTGGTTGATGCATGTGTTCTGATTGGAACGTTGATATTTTGTGAGGTTATAGATGTCAACCCCGGGATCCAAGTCTCCTTCTGCGAATTCCGAGGCCTTGATGACTATCCTGGTGGCATCGACTGAATCAACTACACCGTCGCGTTTGGCCAGGACCGTAACTCCTGAGTCAATGGCTACAACCTGTTCCATTCCCGTTCCCACCAGCGGGGCCTGAGTCGTCAACAACGGCACAGCCTGTCGTTGCATGTTGGATCCCATTAAAGCACGGTTGGCGTCGTCATTTTCCAGAAACGGTATGAGCGATGCGGCTACAGACACTAACTGGTTCGGAGAAACGTCCATGTAATTAGCTTCTGAACCATCGGTTAGAGCAAATTCACCATCCCTCTTCCTGACAGACACCAGTTCCTCAATGAGTCGACCATGTTCGTCCATTTCAGCGTCAGCCTGAACTTTTACATATTGTTCTTCGTCCAGGGCCGTCAGGAATTTGATATCCTTGCCGACAACGCCTTCCTCCACAGGCCTGTATGGAGTTTCAATGAATCCGAACTCATTAACTCGGGCGTAGGTTGAAAGCGAAACAATTAGCCCAATGTTTGGTCCTTCCGGAGTCTCAATGGGGCAAATTCGACCATAGTGAGTGGGGTGCACATCCCGGACTTCGAAACCCGCTCGCTCTCGCGTCAAACCACCAGGCCCAAGCGCTGACAGACGCCGTTTATGCGTGATTTCACTGAGTGGATTGGTTTGATCCATGAATTGTGACAATTGCGATGAACCGAAGAATTCCTTAACCACGGCAGTGACCGGCTTCGAATTCACCAGGTCATGGGGCATCAGCGTTTCAACATCCTGAAGACTCATCCGCTCTTTGATGGCCCTCTCCATGCGGACCAGGCCGATCCTATACTGATTCTCAAGAAGTTCACCTACCGACCTGACACGCCTGTTACCCATGTTATCGATATCGTCAATGTCGTGGTTTGGTTTACCTTCCTTCAATTCGAGGAGATATTTAACAGCCAACATAATGTCTTCAGGTCGCAGAATTCTCAGATCCAGGGGGGCATCTGACTCGCCAATGCCTAGTTTGCGATTGAGTTTGAGCCTTCCTACTCTCGATAGATCGTAATATTCAATCTTGAAAAAAAGATTGTTGAAAAAATTCTTGGCAATCTCTCCGGTCGGTGGATTGGAAGGCCTGAGTCGCCTGTAGATTTCGAGTTGGGCATTCAGAGTTTCGTTTGATATACCATCATCTGGAAGCTGTTTTCGATAGTCTTCCACCCATTTGTTTGGCCGGTCATCAATTTTGTCCTC
>CAZVOU010000117.1:0-5795 GCA_964628605.1 uncultured Syntrophaceae bacterium | reverse complement strand
ACTCCAAGGAAAATCACATTGATGACCTTCGGATTCCCTATTTTTTTCGCGACCTCACTTCCATTTACAATCACTGATTTAGGAGACTTTTCCTTAACCTTTTCAATGATCCCCGCCGGATAATCCTGTTGACCAGTGAAGACAGCTGGGGGCAGTATTTTATGGTCATTGAGAATAACCTGCCCATTCTTGGACAGGAAGTTGAAATATCTCAGGGTTTCCATCTGCTCGAAGGACAGAAGCACGTCCGCTTCACCAGTCTTGATGATGGGGGAACTGACTTTTTTTCCAAATCTTACATGACTGGAAACAGAGCCGCCACGTTGAGCCATTCCATGGATTTCGTTCTTTTTTACATCATATCCATAACGAGCGGCGACACGACCGAGGACATCACTGGCCAGGATTATCCCCTGTCCGCCAACTCCGACGATTAAGACGTTATAGACTTTATCAAGGCTCATGACGCCTCCTCAATAGCGTTGAACTTGCATACCTCAACACAGGTGTTGCATCCCACACACAGCGATGGGTTGATTCTGGAATACCCTTTGTGTTTCTTACCCTTAACTACCCTATCTTCCTTAACATATTCCAAAGCCGGACAGCCGGTGTTAATGCAACTCTTGCAACCGGTACAGTTATCCATGTTTATGGACAAAGGCTTGTCGGCAAGTATCCTGCCTGTCTTGAGCAGTGCGCAAGGGGCTCTTGAAATGATGACAGAAGGTTCATCGCTATTAAGTTCCTCTGCAAGCGCCTTTTCAAGTTCCTTGACTTGGTATGAATTTACGATCCGAATCCGTTTGAAACCAAATGATTCGCACAATTTTTCCATGTCGGCGCTGATGGTGGGATCTTCACGAAGCGTGTAACCGGTCCCAGGATGTTGCTGGGCCCCTGTCATAGCAGTTGTCCTGTTGTCCACGATGACGACCGTAGTCGAACCGCCATTGTAGGCAAGTTCAAGCAACGGAGTCATTCCGGAATGGAAGAATGTGGAGTCTCCGATGACGGCCACGGCCTTCCCCTTTGCAAGGTCACCTAATGATCTTCCCAACCCGGATGCTATTCCGATGCCTGCTCCCATGCACAAACAATTGTCCAACATACCCAACGGCGGCAGGGCGCCCAATGTGTAGCAGCCAATGTCACCGCATACATAAAGTTTGTGTTTCTTCAGAGCGGTAAAGGTAGCCCTGTGAGGGCATCCCGGGCACAGGTTCGGCGGACGCATCGGCAATTCAATATCTATGGACCCGATAGATTCCGACGAAGACTTACCCTTGAGCGCAATTTCCACTTTTTCTACGGACAACTCCCCACACAGTCCCGTCAGGCTCTTGCCCTCGACATTTACACCCATCAAACGAATGGCTTCTTCAAAAAAGGGATCCAACTCTTCAATGACCACAAGTCTATCGACCATTCCTGCGAATTTCTTTATCATTTTTTCCGGTAGCGGCCAGACCATTCCCAACTTGAGGAATGAAGCCTCAGGAATCGCTTCTCTGGCGTATTGGTACGCTATGCCCGATGCGATGATGCCAAGAGATTTTGATCCTTCCACTATGTAGTTGTAAGGAAATGATTCAGCAAATTCAGCCAGGTCTTTCATTCTTTGTTCGACCCAGGGATGTTTCCTGCGCGCCATCGCAGGCAGCATGACAAACTTCACCGGATCCTTCTTCAGTCCTAACTCTACCGGACCTTCAGTCCGAGAACCGGTTTCAACCATTGACATGGAATGCGATACCCGAGTCGTGCTCCTGAATATCACCGGTGTGTCGAACTGCTCGGAAATTTTGAGAGCCTCTCCGATCAAATCCTTGGCTTCCTGACTGTCTGAAGGCTCGACACATGGAACCTTTCCAAATTTGGCATAGTTCCTTGTGTCCTGCTCATTCTGCGATGAATGCATTTCAGGGTCATCGCATACGACCAAGACCAACCCCCCATTTACTCCTGTGTAAGATAGGGTCATAAAAGGGTCCGCAGCGACGTTCAAACCGACATGCTTCATCGCCGCAAGAGCCCTAGCCCCTCCATACGATGCGCCGGCCGCCACCTCTACGGCAACTTTCTCATTGGGCGCCCAGCCTGCCGTGATATCGGGATATCTGGCCCCTATGTACTCCAGGATCTCTGTGCTTGGTGTGCCTGGGTAGGCTGATGCCAGCCTGACTCCATACTCATAAGCCCCTCTTGCAATCGCTTCGTTTCCTGACAAAAGCTCTTTCACTGCCAATTCACCTTTCATTTTTATTCAGGGTGTGTGATCTATTCAGGCGCGCCTGAGGCAAAGCTCTGTAACTATATCATGCGGGAATTATATTCGAAGTCGGCATCTTTTTGCCCGTATGACACATCCTACTCCCGAGATGGCAAACCTGTCAAGATATTCACATGAGGAATTTTTCCGTCATCCTTGCCGGATCATGTCTGGCAATATAAGCAACTGAATATACCGGATAAAAAGTGTTGAATCCGGTCAATGTCTTTCGTCCAATGTTCATTTAAATGAATCGCTCGCAAAGCCTGCCCATACAGATAAGATAATAAGTTACTTAATATGTTTTGATTTAATATTCGTTATTATTGTCAAAATATTGAACTATAAAAATATAATTGATTTATATGGCATAAAATGCTAAATATACACATTATTTTTAATTTTTTGTTGTGTTTGGTGGGAACGAAATGCTGAAGTTTACCTTACTGGCTGCTGTGTTTGTGTTTTTGTCGGCAGGCTCCACTTTTTCTCAGCAAATCGGTGAGCCGATCAGACTCGAAGGGCCTCGCCGGACTAATGTCCAGGACATGAAAAAGGACACGGAACCCTCATTGCTTGCTCGGAATCTTGACGAAAAGTCATCCGAAACCGAGGTAAGTTCGTCTTCAAGAGCGGTTAAGTTAACATTGGGTTCAAGTTTGGTGGAAGTTGGCGGCAATACTGATGACAGAAGAAAACCCGGAGATAACATATCTTCGAAGAGGCATTTGAATGGTGTCATGATGCCCGGCGCACATGAGGGTCTTGGGATGTCTGTTTGGATAAAGCGTCCGGAAAATGGCGATTCGGAGTCTCTGGTAGAGAGAAAACGAATGGACTCTCTTGTGATGCCCAATACGTTTCTGAAAGGTTTGGGTAACCTGGCGTCCGTGCCACCGGCTAAGGTTGAGAAAAGTCAGGTTCCCGAGACACCAGTCTGGAAACGTCTGGAGATTGAGGTGAGTCATTCTTCACATGTGTTCACACTGTTTCATGAAAGATCCGATGGGACAAGAGAAACTTTGTATGAGTGCAAAATAGGACTTGGGGCTCCGGAGTTTCCAACGCCTGTTGGCGTCTATTATGTGACTCACATCTATGATCAGGATCCGTGGTGGATTCCTCCGGCCAACCGAGCCTGGGCAGCCGGTGATTCTCCGAGTCAGCGTGTTTATGGTGGAACTATGGCGCCCCTGTTGAAAAAGAAAGTGATGAGTGTCCGGAAAAAAGAAAAGGGCAGAGAAAGGGGGCACGAAGACTTTGTAGAGAATCAGGTAAAACTGGAAGACTACGGCTACCGTTTCCATGGAACAAACCAGCCCAGAAGCATCGGTCGAAACCAATCTCACGGTTGCGTCAGGATGTTGTCAGACGACGCTAAAAAGGTGTCAAATCTGATCAAAGATCACGTTGGCGCTTTGGATCGCAGGGAGTCTGAAAATGGTCCGTTCGTTGTTCTTAACGCTCCAGTCAAACTTAATCTGGTGAGATAGGCGGACCAACTAGAGGAATGCTGTTTGGAATCTCAATCCAGCAGTCTCCGAATCGTTTCAGAGAGTTCATTTCGGCTGATTGGTTTAGTTATGAAAGCTCCTATTCCAATGTCAGAGGCATTCTCTTCCTCAACCACGTCTGTATATCCGCTACAGAGAATAACCGGTAATTGAGGACTTATTTTTATGATTTCCTGAGCCAGTTCTATACCGTTCATACCCGGCATGGTCATGTCCGTTATGACCATGTCTATGGAATCGGCGCGCTTCTGGATCAAATCCAGAGCTTCATAACCGGAAGAAGCCAGAGTGACCTGATAACCCATCAATTCAAGAAGTTGTTTGGACATCTCAAGTATGGCCGAGTCGTCATCCACAAACAATATTCTCTCAGAACCGGAAATCTCCTCCGGTAGCTCCCTGGACTCAGACTTCTTGTCATCGATCTGACATGCCCTGAAATAGACGCTAAATGATGTTCCTGCGCCCGGTTCTGATTCAACTTCAATAGTTGCGTCGTGATTGTCCAGGATCATCAGAATCATGGACAGACCCATCCCCAGTCCGGCGCCTGCCTGTTTCGTGGTAAAAAAAGGATCGAAGATTCGATCCATTATTTCTTTGGTCATTCCGCGACCCGTATCCTTAATTGTCATAAGTAGATACTCGCCATCTGACAATTTTCTGGCAGTCTCCGACTTTGTCTCCTCTTTTCTGATGTTCTTTAGACAGACCGTAATTTTGCCGCCTGAATCCATCATTGCGTCCCGAGCATTGACCATCAGATTGACTATGAGCTGGTACAACTGAGTGGTGTCGGCCTCTACAAGGTCATTTTGGCAATCAATCTGTTCTTCAAGTCGAACTCTTTGAGGTATGGCTCCCCGCATGTATTTGACAATTTCTTTGAGTAAAGGAGTCAGGTGGACAGGCTTTTTCTGATCTCCTTCACCTTTTCCAAAAGCCAGAATCTGGTTAACCATAGCTTTGATGCGCTGACCGGCATTCAGCACGCTATTAAGATAATTTGCAGTGCGCGAGCCAGGCTCAACCCCACCCAAAGCGAGGTCCGCGTAACCGGTCATCACAAACAGGGCGTTATTGACATCATGGGCAATCCCTCCAGCCAGTGTGCCAATAGCCTCCATTTTTTGCGAGTGATTCAGAGCCTCCTGCATCTGCTTGATTTGAGATATGTCAACAGCGGAGACGGCCAGAAGTTTGATTTGATTTTTATCATCAACGATGAGAGAACCGCTCATTAACATGGGAAAATCGCGTCCGGAAACATGTCGATGCCAAACTTCCTGCGCGTCGTAGTATCCGTCTGTCTGTACCCGGGTGTTTAGGGAGGCCACCTGCTCTAACTGTTCAGGAGAATGGAATATCGACAAATGATTTCCAATAGCCTCCTGGACCGTTAAACCGTGGGCATCCAGAAAATAATTGTTCGCATAAATGACTGTTCCATCCGTTTGAGCGATTGCCAGACCAAAATTGGCTCTGTCAGCTATCACTTTCAAAATGTGAGCGTTGTCGTCCTCTGTCAGAATGTTGGTTCTCGCTGCGGTTGCCGGCAATGATGTTTTATCTATTTCCGCGGAGCGATTCTGGTCAGATTCGGAGGACTCGGGTCCCAAAGTAGAGGAGGCCTGTTTTTTCAAAGCCTCTATTGTTGCCAACAATTGCAGATTGGTTTGTTGAAGCTCAACCCGAATCCTGTCCTGGCGTTTGTCCTCGAGTCTTCTTGATGTCGCATCACGACCAATCAGCTGGTAAAAGGCAGGCGTTCCGTCATCGTCAAAGAAACATTTCTGATCCCATTCAAAATAGAGGATGTCGCCTGAGGGAGCAGCCAGAGCGAACTCGGAAGAAGCTGACGGAGATTCGGCTGTTGAAAGTGAAAGACATGTTTTGGGATCCATATCTGTGTCAGCCACAGCCCAATCAAAAAAATCCCTTCCAATCAAATAGTCCTTGTCTTTTCTGGCAAAATTGCAGAACGCCTGATTAACAAAAGTCAAACCCGA
>CAZVOU010000116.1:0-2207 GCA_964628605.1 uncultured Syntrophaceae bacterium | reverse complement strand
ATTCATGAAGTTCCTCAGGTTAACGGCTACGTTGGAACACTTGGGAGAGATCGAATGGTCTAATGTTTAACTATATAAATATTTACAGTCAAGAAAATTTATACTGTTTAATAATTATTTGTTTTCAAAAAACCGTGTTTTCGCTAAACTTGCTTACGGAGTCAAAATGCCAAAATTCAAGCCCATTAGACCGACCAGAGTTTCTGAAGAAGTGACTGAACAGCTTAAACAGTCTATTCTAGCCGGAGATTTCGCAGTAGGCGACAAGTTGCCTTCGGAGCGCGAATTGATGGAAGAGTTCCAGGTAAGTCGTGTGGCGGTCAGAGAAGCCTTACGATATCTTGAAAAATCCGGCTTTGTGGAAACCAGGCAAGGCGCGAACGGAGGGGCCTTCGTCATTGAGCTTTCGTTTGAAAACCTTGCAGATTCATTTCTTGATCTCTTTTTAGCCGATAAAATATCTATTCCGGAACTTTGCCACGTAAGGTTTTTGATTGAGCCTGAGGTCGCAAGACTGGCGGCTGAAGCGATCACAGAGGATTACAAAAAGCGGCTCCTCCACATTCTCGAGTTGGAAGAGTTACCGATAACATCTCTCAGCAAGGATATTGAGATCAAAACCATGGCGCACGCTGTGATAGCGGAATTGTGTGGAAACAGGTTTTTAGAAGCTCTGGTAAAGTCTTTGATGAGGGTAACAAAAAAAGTTATAGAGGAAGTGAATCCCAATACTTTGTCGATGCACCCTTCCGGCATGCATCGTCCTATAGTTGAAGCCATCATCAATGGAAAACCGGATGAGGCCGCTGAAGCCATGAGGCGCCACGCGGTGGAATTCGGAGAGACCATGATCAGGATGGAAAAAGCGTACAGAAAAGAGTTGGGTTTACATGATAGAAATAACGAACGGCAGCCACAAACACCTTAGATGAATGCGAGAAAGTACAAATGACAGACAACGACTTCCTTAGGGACAAGAGAATTCTTGCTGTTGATGACGAAGTTGACATTCTTGACACATTGCAAGAACAGTTCGAGCCTTATGAGATTGTTACCGCCAACAGCTTTGATGAAGCCGAGAAGCTTTTGACGACAAAGTCATTCGATCTGGCCCTTTTGGACATAATGGGAGTGAATGGTTTTCAACTGCTCGAGATCTGTCGTCGCCGGGGAATCCCTGCGGCAATGTTGACGGCCCACAGCATCACGGTCGATAGTGTCAACAAGGCGCTGGAGTTAGGGGCTGTTTCGTTTCTGCCCAAACAGGAGCTTCAAAACATTCAGGAACATGTTGTTGAAATCCTCAGAGGCCTTAGTGAAGGCAGAAGTCACTGGAAAAAGTTGTTCGACAGGCTTGGGCCTTTTTTCAGAGAACGCCTTGGCCTGACTTGGGATGAGATAGGAAAGCCCAGAAACCCTCCTTACATGTATTAGTTCAGAATGGGTATATGCCGAATGTGGTAGAGATGGATTGTGTGGATAAACACAATCTGATAACCATCGAACTGCGTCGATTTTGAACGTCTGAAATGAACATGGAGTGTTTTGGCAATGGAGCGGTAAAACTAACCCTTGCCAATGTATTGAGGCATAGCCTTGGGGGAAGCGCTCCCCCAAGCTGCGGCTATTTATTGAATCTGAGAGACAGTTCTGCCACTCTTTTTCCGAGAAGGGCCGCTGTTTCACGGTCATTGGCCGGAGGCGCAACGTCGGGACCCTGATCTGTATTTGACTGGGCCATGGCCCCCATCCAGCTTCCCAAACGGTTTAAATCCTGAACACTACCAGTGCTCGAATTGTTTCCCGGTAACATTCCCAATGTTACCCAGATCATGCTGTGCTGGGCCGCAAAAATGGCAAGCTGAATCAAAGTGTTTAGCTTGTCGCCGCTTTGGCTGCCAGAATTTGTAAAACCGGCCGCGAGTTTGTCTTTCCACAACTGCTGACCCCAGAAAGCTGATGTGGCTTCTATGAATTTCTTGAACTCAGCCGAAGCGCTACCAATATAGGTTGGACAACCGAAAATTATGGCATCAGCATTGTGGAGGATGTCCCATTTGTCTTCAATCTCGGTTACATTTACAAGCAACGCTTCTACTCCCGGAACCCTCTTAACGCCATCCCTCACCGCTTCGGCCACCGCCTCTGTGTGTCCATAGGAACTGTGATACGCAATAGCAACTTTGGTCATAAAAATTTCTCCTTCT
>CAZVOU010000115.1:0-1530 GCA_964628605.1 uncultured Syntrophaceae bacterium | reverse complement strand
CTGTCTCGGAGTCACCCTGGTAATATTCGAAAGGATGAGGAACATAATCCGGATGGAACCCTCCGAGTTCGATGAGGGAACTGCGCCTGATAGCAAAATTCAGGCCCCAGATGAAAAGGGGATCGAGCGCAGCCGGTTCGTCTCCAAAATCAAGCACACTGATGAAGTCCAACCAATTGCGAGGTCCTTCCCTGTTCCAAAAATGATCTAGCCACTGGGGAGGCCCACTGAGGTATCGAGGCAGACTCTTTCCGCCCACAAGATGAACTTCAGGGTCCTCAAAAGTTTCGATGATTGCATTGAGCCACCCAGGATCAACATCTACATCATCATCAATGAAAACAAGGATGTCCCCAGAAGATTCAAACAATCCCCTGTGTCGCCCGGAGAGAAGTCCCCGGATTGGTTCGAAAAAATATTTTATCGATAAATGGGGATTGGATTCGATTATGGACAGAGAAACGGCTCGTGTGTCATCAGAGGACCCATTGTCAACTATTATGATTTCAATGGAATCGTGATTTACGTCCAGTGAGCGTAATGAGGCAAATGTCTCTTCTAGGGAGGCGCTCCGGTTAACAGTCGGAATTATTATGGACGTTTTCATCGATTGTGAGTTGACGACTCCTAAGCGAGGAAACGAGGTTTCAAATCCGTGGGCACAATCTGTTCCTGAAAAGAAGTTCCTGTTTCATGTAAGGGCCATAACGATAGTCCATGTAATCTTCCCTGAGGACCCACTCCAAGACTGCGGGATCCTTGCGGACGGCATTCTGGTGAAACTGATATCCCCTTAACCACTCTGCACGGACCGTTTTCTTCAATTCCGCATAAGGATCAGAAGAGAACTTCGCAAGGACTCCGCGGACCCCCCTCTTGATTTCAGGAATCGGCTTCTGCATGCGCCATTCATATTTTAGCCCCTTGTTGGCCCTGACCCTTGTAAAAGAGTCAAATATCCCGTAGAAAAACATCCTTTTCATAAAATATGAGACATCAACACGTTTATCAGGAATTATGTGGTGGATCATGGCCTTGGGTTGATACATGACCTTGTAACCCTTGGCCTTGACCTTCCATGCCAGGCCAGTTTCCCCATCGCCCTGGTAGTGTTCATATGGCGCAGGAACGATATCGGGATGGAACCCGCCCAGCTCGAAAAGTGTTGAACGTCGAATGGCATAATTGAGACTCCAGATATCAACCGGATCTATTTCCATGACTGCGTCGCCAAAATCCAGAAGGCTTAGGTCGGCGCACCAGATTTTACCTTCTTCTTTGAACCAAAAAGCGT
The DNA here is from genome assembly GCA_964628605.1 of uncultured Syntrophaceae bacterium. Classification (GTDB taxonomy): domain Bacteria; phylum Desulfobacterota; class Desulfomonilia; order Desulfomonilales; family Desulfomonilaceae; genus CAITZA01. Next base: position 236 of record CAZVOU010000115.1, on the reverse strand, counting down.
TGATCCATTCTGGCGGCGTCGATTCGAACCTGGGCAGGTTCTTTCCACCCACAAGGTGAACCTGCGGATCTTCAAGTGTTTCCACAATCGCGTCAAGCCACTCAGGGCATACAATCACATCGTCATCGACAAATATGAGGATTTCACCTTCAGCCTCGAAGGCGCCTCTATGCCTGGCAGACAATGAGCCGGGAATTGGTTCATAACAATATCGTATGACCAAAGAGGGTTTAGAT
>CAZVOU010000114.1:0-2791 GCA_964628605.1 uncultured Syntrophaceae bacterium | reverse complement strand
CGATGTTACAGCCCTGGAAGGGAATGGTTCTGTGAGGAGGGCGCATTTCTCGGACGGGGCTTCAATGGATTGTGAACTGGTGGTAGTAGGGAAGGGTGTTTCTCCGGCTGTGGATTTTGTGCCGAGGGACAAGATCACGGTAGACACCGGTATCGTTGTTGATGACAATCTTGAGACCAGCGCTCAAGGTGTCTACGCTGTGGGGGATGTGGCTCAGGCGATGGATGTTGTGAGAAAACAAACCTGGGTGAACGCCATCTGGCCTGTGGCTGTCGAACAGGGGATAGTAGCCGGTCACAACATGGCTGGACGCAAGGTTTCATATCGAGGTAGCATGGGTCGAAATGTGATGAGAGTTTTCGGACTCGATGTCATGAGTGGTGGAATAGTTAATCCAGATGACGGTGAAAATTACGAAGTCCTTACTGATTATAATCCGGCCCGAAAATTTTACAGAAGAATTGTCCTGAGAGACAACATTCCATGTGGAGCGGCGATCATCGGATCGGTGGAACAGGGAGGCGTTATCCTTTCCATGATTCAACGGGGACTTCCTTTGACGGAAGACCCTGGGAAACTGCTGAACAAGGGGTTCGGATGCTCCACTTTTATTGGCGGATCGCTCTCGGATAGGAGGCTCACTTCATGAAAAAGGTGATGATTCACCCGGAAAGGTGTGTGGGGTGTATGCAGTGCATGGTCGCTTGCGCCGTGGCCCATTCAAGATCGAAAAACCTTGCTACGGCGGCTTCAGAAACTCCCAGGCCCCGTTCCAGGATTCACGTAGGCGTGGGGCCTTTCAATTCAGGGTTTCCGAACAGGTGTCGACACTGTAATCCGGCGCCATGTTTGATGGGTTGCCTGCCAGGCGCTATCTTCCGTGTTAATGAGATGGAAACGGTTTTGATCGATCCCGACAAATGCATAAATTGCGCATCCTGCGCCATGGCGTGTCCTTTTGGGGTGATTCGTTTTCATGCGGATCCTTTTGCGCCACCGGGAAAGCAGGTGGCTGTCAAATGCGATAATTGCATAGACAGACAGGATCAGGGACTGGCTCCTGCCTGTGCGCAGGCCTGTATGGTTGGCGCCGTCACCTTTGAGGAACCGGATTTGGCGCTTAAGCGCAAGACGAACGAAGTCAGCCGCTCGGCTCTTCAGGGGCCTGAAACCGTGGAAGGAACTCTTCCGCTGACTTATTCAACACTCAAGCAGTCAAAAAGGAGTCAGATCGAGCTGTTTTCACGCAGGTTGTCGAGAGAAGGAGCTAACAGATGAGCAATCTTGAAAAGAAGTTTGAATCATTGACTATATGTCAGGATGGCCAGGTCATGTTGGCCAAGGCGCAACGGGACAACATTGAAACAGTCTGGGACCGCTTTGATTCTCAACAGCCTCAGTGTGGTTTCTGTGAAATGGGGCTCTCCTGCAGGACATGCATGATGGGGCCATGCAGAATCGACCCATTTGGTGAGGGGCCTCAGCAGGGAGTATGCGGCGCCGACGCCGACATAATAGTTTCCCGCAATCTGGGAAGAATGATTGCCGCCGGGGCCGCCAGCCACTCTGACCACGGAAGGGAGTTGGTGGAGGTTTTGGCCAAAGTCGCCGAGGGCAAGGCGCCCGGATATTCCATCAAGGCCCCTGATAAACTCCGTTCGGTAGCCTCCGAATACGGTATTAGCCTCGATGGCAAGGATGACATGACTTTAGCGGGAGAACTAGCCGATGCGATGTTTGAGGACTACGGGACCAGGAAATCGGCTCTGACTCTGCTGTCCAGGGCGCCTGAGAAACGCAGGCTTTTGTGGTCGCGCATCGGGGTAACGCCTAGAGGTATCGACAGAGAAACATCCGAGATGATGCACCGCACCCACATGGGGGTGGACAATGACTGGGTCAGCATTCTCCTTCACGGAATGCGAAATGCCCTGTCAGATGGTTGGGGTGGATCAATGATCGCCACGGAAGTGTCGGACATCCTGTTTGGGGTCCCACAACCGGTGGCGAGTTCGGTCAACATGGGAGTGCTCAAGGAAGATCAGGTCAACATAATCGTCCACGGTCATAACCCTGTAGTTTCTGAGACCATTGTAGCTGCATCGCAATCCCCGGAACTGATTGACCTGGCCAAAACAATGGGCGCATCCGGCATCAATCTCACCGGAGTATGCTGCACGGGTAACGAGTTGATGATGAGACACGGCATTCCGATGGCCGGTAACCATCTCATGACAGAACTGGTCTTGGCTACCGGCGTTGTGGAAATGATGATTGTTGATTACCAGTGCATCATGCCGGCCATCAGTCAGGTCGCCGCCTCCTATCACACAAAAATGATTTCTACATCCGACAAGGCAAAATTCCCCGGCATGGAACACCATGAATTCAGCCCGGAGAAGGCCCGGGAAATGGCCCATGAACTGGTGAGACTGGCTGTTGAAAACTTCAGACGCCGGGATGAGTCCAAGGTACTGATTCCTGTAAAACCACAGGAAGCAATCGCCGGAATGTCTGTCGAGGCTATTGTGGGCGCCCTCGGAGGATCACCGGCTCCGCTGCTCGACGCTATAAAGAACGGCAAGATCAGGGGAGCTGTCGGCATAGTCGGCTGTAATAACCCGCGCATTAAACACGACTATGGTCATGTAGGGCTGACAAGGGAATTGATAGCCAATGATTTTCTGGTCCTGGACACCGGCTGTGTCTCGGTAGCTCACGCCAAGGCCGGTTTTAAGACAATGTCCGCCCTTGAAATGTGCGGCCCGGGCCTCAAAGAAATATGCGGCGC
>CAZVOU010000113.1:0-1754 GCA_964628605.1 uncultured Syntrophaceae bacterium | reverse complement strand
CTTCATCCTGAGACTGGACAAGACCTCCTGATCATGTCGCCATGTCACGTAGAAACGATGACTCCTGGGATCATATTCGGGTCCGTATTTCCAGTCATAGGTGTATTCCCCGTAAAATCTGCCCTTCAGTGAGTCAGTGGGGTTGTACCTGAATTCAAGCCCGACCTGGCCGGCCCTGTTGGTGCAGATTCTCGGCGAAATGGTGGCGTCAACACTGGGGGATATGTCCAGAAAAAATGGGAGCTTAACATCAAAACCCCTAACTGAGCTGTTCGCCATTTGCGGCATCAAGAAACCGGTCTGCCTCTGACGCTTGGCGGGGTACATAAGCCAGGGAAGATAAAAAACCGGCACGTCCCGAATGTAGAAAAAGCCGTGCTTCAACACGCCATAGCCTTCCAGGGTAACATCCAGGTCTTTTCCGGTGATTTTCCAGTCCGGAGTTGCGCCGTCGCAGGTTGTGAAACTGCCCTCTTCCACCCTGTAGTTGGCGTCGCCCTTTTTCTCGAGCTTTTTACCTTCCAGATAAACATTGTGCCGCGACAGCAACAACTTACCGTTGAACAGCACGCCTGTGGAGGCGTTGAGATTGATGGTGACTTTCTCCGCTTCTATGATGTCGGAGCCTGATCGGACTATTACGCCACCCATGGCGGTAAGAGCGCCGGTGTTTGCCTCGAAAACTATGCTGTCGGCCCTTAGACGCGTGGCGCCCTGACTGAGCGTCACATTCCCCCTGGCGGTGTAGGTGTTGGTCTGATAATTGAATGAGAGCCTCTCCGCCGACATCTGGACAGGCAAATCCGCCGGCAGGATGGTGGCTGACTTTGAAACGTTCTTTGATCCTGCGTCCTGAGCGTGAGAAAAGCCCACCGCAAGAAACAAGACCGCAGCCAGCAGCAAAAAGCGCACGCCGGCTCTTGGGGCGCCCCTGCTATTACGCAAACCTGGTTGTAAAAGGGTTAGGGTCACTCGTCCGTAAGTCCGCAGAGCCTTCTGACCGGTCCGATCATGTAAAGCGAACCGGCGGCTAGAATCAAATCATCGTCGTGGGCCATCTCCAGAAGTCGCCTAAAGCCTTCCTGTATGGAGTCAGCGGAATAAGACGTTACGCCGAGCCTGCAGAAAGTGTCGGCCATATCCTGGGAAGCCAGGCTCCTGTCGCTCTCGGGGGCCACGCACATGACCGCCTTTGAGATTGGGGCGATTATGTTGGCAAGTTTCTCGTAGTTCTTGTCTCTCAAGGCTCCGAACAGCACAAGCGGCTTTCTACCCGGATAGCCACGTTGGACCGAACTCCGTAATAGACGCATACCCTCAGGTGTGTGGGCCCCGTCTATAATTACATCCGGGTTGTGGCGCAACAGTTCTAAGCGTCCCGGGAACCTTGTCCTGGAGATACCTTCCCTGATGTGTGTTTGGGTTATGTCGAATCCCTTTGAGATCAGTTCTTCAGATACGGCAATTGCAAGGGAAGCGTTCTTGATTTGATGGGCCCCCTGCATGCCCAATTCCAGTTCATCCTGCCTAAGCGTTGGAGAAGAAAAATCAAATGATGAGGCGTTTCGTCTTTTTCCAACAAAATCTCTTCCAAACAATTTCACACTAGATTCGAGTTCCAAGGCTTTACGGGAAATTACCTCAAAAGGAACACTCCTGGTGGCGCCGGTAACAACTGCGGTATTTGCCTTGATTATCCCGGCCTTCTCCCCGGCCACTGCGGCAAGTCCTTTCCCAAGGTAGTCTTCATGCTC
>CAZVOU010000112.1:0-1763 GCA_964628605.1 uncultured Syntrophaceae bacterium | reverse complement strand
TGCTTGATCCCCATACAGTTCTTCCAGAACGGTGAGTCTGGTTGAAACAATAGGGAGTTTTGCAAGCGCCATTTCAGGTATTTTTAACGACAACGCCCAATCCATGTGACGGTTTCGGATGGCCGGATATATCCCGACGTCTGCAGAGGCCATGACTCCAGGCATCTTTTCTATGGGAACAGGTGAGGTCACATACATAAGGTCCGATACACTCAACTCATCAGCCAGCGCAAAACAATCTTTAAGGCCCTTGCCCTCGTCTATTATCTTGGGAACTATCTTGAACCTGATGTTGGGTATCTGTTGCCTCAGTAGTGGCAGAGCCCTGACCATAGTTTCCAGGCCGTACCTAGTGGCTACGGTGCCCACATAGAGGACTGTATAAACCGAAGGATCCTTTTTTGCCTCCGCTTCAAGCAACTCCGCCGCAAAAAGCCTGGAATCAGGGGCATTCATTAAGACCGTAATCTTGTCTGCCCGTGTTCCACGGAGAACCAACTGCCTCTTGAAAGACTCCAGCGCTGTGATCACATGTGTTGAGAAACGGCAGGAAGCCTGTTCCAGTAATTTCAATCCCCTAATCAGTATGTGATCCGGCCCCGCGTTAGTTTGGACTCTCCAAGTTCCGGCATCGGGTCGCCGATGTGAAGAATGACCGGTTTCCCCATCAACCTTTGAAATAAAGCAGTGAAAACAAGAAAGTCCGGCATGTTATGAACATGAATCACATCGTAACGGTTTTTTATGTCCAGACGGTTTAAATGGTAAAACATCGAAACGACGGTTGAGGCCCAATCCAGGATGTGCCCCAATCCTTCATGACGTGACCTTGTCTTTTTCAATGTGTAGCATCTGACAAACGGAGGCCTGCTCTGGTCTGAACCGTCATCTGACGCCAGGCTTATGACATCCACATAATGTCCATCCTGAGCAAGCGAATCAGAAAGACGCCTGACCCTCACATGACGGACAAAAATGTTGTGGAGGAGCATCAACACCCGTAAGGGGCGAGGATTAGATGAATCTGTAGACCCATTTGGGGATGTGTAATTCACGTTTATTGAGCACCAAACCAAGGATGTTCGTCCTGGCCGATTTCGTCTTGTTTATGGCAAATTCAAGAACCTGCTGTTTGGTCGTGTTGGCCTCCACCACTATGATCGACCTGTCAACCTGTTCCCCAATTATCTTGGCGTCGACATACGGAATCATCGGAGGTGAATCCACCACAATAAGGCGATACCTCTGCTTGAGCTTGTCCACAACAACCCCGAAATTCTCCAGGATCATCTCAATGTTCATGTTCTTCGAGGCAACCTCGTTGCCTGCAGCCTTTATCGCCTGGATGTTGAGAATCTCGGATAATTCCACATTGTCGAACACCGATTCAGGGTTTTCAAGAGCCGCATTCAAGGATTTCGAGGAAGACAAACCCAGCAACTCACGAAAACATGGGTTTCTAAAATTTGCCTCTACAGCTAGAACACTGTTAATATCCCATAATTCCGAAACGAATTTTGTGAAAGCTAAGGCAGTGGATGATACTCCCTCCGTAATTCGCGAAGAAGTTATCTGCACCGCAGCATTGACAAGTTCGCTCTCAGGCTGGAATAATGCCCAGTGTAGACGGCGGAACTCATCCGGATATGAATCCACAATTGTACTAATAGTATGTTGAGTCATTTCAATAGGATTATAGAATAAAGTAAGCTATAAGTCCATCCAAAACTCCCACACATAAAATCTCATAAAATACTTTAGGT
>CAZVOU010000111.1:0-13973 GCA_964628605.1 uncultured Syntrophaceae bacterium | reverse complement strand
GGGCGCTGTCCTCTCCTGTCATCAGGCTTTCGCAATTGCTTGGTCGTCGAAAAGGATTCAAGGAAGGTTTACGGGAGAAAACCCAGTGACCGCAACATACACAAGAGACGGATCCGGAGCTTTCAATCAAAGACTTCACGATGTCCTGACCAGGATAGCTGATCGAGTCGAGACAGATATGGGAAACAACCTCGTTTCGCTGATTCTCGGCGGCGGTTACGGTAGGGGAGAAGGTGGCGTAGTAGTATTGAACGGGATCGAAATGCCCTATAACGACCTTGATTTTACACTTGTCGTCCAGAATAAAACAAAAGTCCCGTGGGAGAAACTAAACGCGGTGCGAAGCGATTTCGCTGCAGAACTGAAGATTCACGTCGATTTCAGTAGGCCGCTCACAATTCGGGACATTGAGAATTGGCCGTGCTGGCTCATGTGGTACGATCTGCTGAACGGTCATGTGACCCTTAAAGGCCCGTCCGACTTGCTTCAAAAACACGCTCCGGATGAATTGAAGAAGCCTCTGCCGGCAATAGAGGGAACCAGACTCCTTTTGAACAGGGGAGCCGGAGTTTTATGGGCGCTTAGAGTCGTCAGAAATTTGGAGGATGAACCGGACGAAGACTTTGTTAGACGCAATTATTACAAGTGCGCATTGGCCCTTGGAGATGCCCTGCTGATCACCTACGGTCGATATACCACCAAATATTTTGGTAGAGACGCACTGGTCAGAACCCTGGCCGGTGATGAACCCAAAGTAGCTCTGTTGGACTTGACGGCTCTTTATGAAGAAGCGTTAAAATTCAAATTTAGACCTGATTCTGTAACGTCTCAACCCAAAAATGAAAAAATGTTGTCCGAGCTTGCTCAAAAATGGGGAGAGGTATTTCTTCTGGTGGAAAACATCCGGACCGGTCTTGATTTGGGCTCTCTTGATGAATACGTCGATTGGACTGGCATAAGAGAAAAAGACCAGCATACATTAAAGCCACTTTGTCGAAACATTATCCGGAATTTAAGCCTTGGCAAATTGACTCTTCGGTATCCTCGTGAGAATTTGTACAGGCAGTTACCTGTCCTGTTAGGCCTGGGAAAGCGGAATTCACAGGATTGGTCCAAGGAATCGCAGGAATTCCTGAAAGTCTGGGACAGGTTTAACTAGATGGACAACGAAAAACTGGAACAATACTCTCTAGCTCTTGGGGTCGAGCTTAAATCCCTCATTTTGATACAGGAAAACAAATACTGTCTGATTTACGAAGGAAGAACCCCTGACGCGAAATGCATAGTAAAACAATACAGGGGGACCGACCCCTCGTTGGTGACTGTGGAAGCAAATGCCCTGCTCTTCTATCATGAGTTGGCGCAACACAGTGATGAACTCCTTGACTCCGGGCAGCCCATTCTCAATGCGGAAAAGAACCTGTTGTGCATGGGGTTTGTCGATGGAACCCCATTTAGTGACTTTTTGTACCAGGCCAGGAAGGACAAGAAACTTCAGCTAAGATCAGAAAATCTCATGAAGATACTGGGCAGGCTAGTCGGAACAATCTGCGAAAGGACACAGCAGCCTGGAAACGAGACCGCTCCATTCATATATGAATATTTTGAATACTCATCAAGACGTCTAGAAGAAATCCCGATCCTGGGCCGGTGCTTTTTTAGCGGATATCGACGAGACGCCCTCCAGATTATTGAGCAATTCAAAAAAGCAAAGATTGTCCCTTCTTTTGTCCACGGAGATCTGGTTTTCAAAAATATTCATGTCCGTGACAACAAATTGGGACTGATTGATTTTGCCAACGCAATTTATTTGAGCCACCCTCTTAATGACATCTACAACATGCGCATGGCATTGGGGAACATGGTTTTGCCAAAAGCTTTCAAGACAGAGTTATTGTCCAGCTTCGCCGACGGCTTAGGCCCGGTTGAATTTCCCCACATTGCCCATGAGTTCTACCGCGAATACCATAGAAGACGCTGGCTGATGCTGAAACTTTCCTCATCGAATCCAAAAGATTTTATTCAGGGTCTGCGGGGATTGGCAACTTTTGCCAGACCTGTTTCGGGCCGGATTCATTCTTTATGACTGTAGCTTCCCTGCTTGGAATTCTCACTTTTCTCGTCGGAGTTCCATCGGTGCTTCTCACTCTATTTTCTTTTCCAAAACTCCGAAACCCACTTTTGTCACTCATGGCTTTCAGTACTTGTTACGTAAAAAAACCACTTTATCAGGAAGTTTTTTTTGTCGCTTACAGAGGTGTTGATCGCGGTTTTGGCGTCACAGTGGCGGATTTACTTTTCTTCGGCTTTTTTCTGTGGATTCTCTTGGGCGGATCCAAAGAGAAGATCATTTGGTGGCCCTACAACACGTTGCTGTGGCAGCTGCTTCTACTCTTTTCCATCATCTCATTACTTAATTCAAAAGTTGCTTACTATGGCCTGTTCACATTTCACAAATTTGTCAGGGGATACATTCTGTATTGGGTCGTAGTAAACCTGGTTCGAGACAGGGAGGCGGTAGAGGCGGTCGTAAACGGGGTAATGTGCGCAGTCTTGTTTCAAAGCACAGTTGTGATTTGGGACAAATATGTCACTCACAAGGTAGTAAATCGGTCAGTCGGATCATTTCCTCACCCCAACACCCTTGCCATGTACGTTGACCTGATCACCCCTATGGTGTTGGCGGTGCTGCTATCGGGGGGATTCAAGAATATCTGGAGTAAACTGGCGCCTGCATCAATAATTGGGGCCTTGTTATGTGTCATTTTTACCAAATCCAGGGCCGCCCTGGTGATAGCCGGCGCTGCGTTGGGCGGAGTCACCGGTTTGTCGATCCTGCTCAAACCAACCGGAAAAAAAATAGCAGTGGCGATGGTCGGATTCTTGTTGGTTGACATCATCGGCATCATCGCTGCCCCAAAAATAATAGAGCGATTTCAGAAAGCGCCTGAAGCATCTGAGTTAACGAGAAAATATTTCAATAATGCGGCCCATGCGATGGCCAATGAGCACACATTTGGAACCGGGCTGAACTCCTATTCCTGGACTTTAGCCAATACTGATTATTACTGGTATGTGTATGCAGAGGAGCAGGACACTATAAAAGATGAGGAAGAGTTTCGTGAGAGTCCTATGGGCCAGAGCAGGCTGGGAACCGCTCATCATATTTATTACCTGTTTGCTGCGGAAATGGGTTGGCCCGGAATGATTGTCTTCATAATGTTTATCGGGAACTATTACTTGCATAATATTGTTTTGCTCTTTCGAATCAAGGATGACTATTACCAGGCAATCTTACTGGGATTGTTTGTTGGATTCTCGACTTTGCATCTTCAAGGGCTCCTGGAGTGGATTTTCAGGCAAACCCAGGTCTTTTTCCTTTTTTGTCTTCTTTCGGGCCTTATGGTCGCCACCGGGAGAGTTGCGAGACACAAGGGAACATGAGTTATGGAAAGTGACATATAAAAAATGGAAGAAAGAAATAAGCCTACCGCTTCCAAGGCCGTCCCTCAAAACAGGTCGCGCTACATCATTTTGAACACCATCTCCAGTTATGGGCGAGATATGGTTGACACCATCGCCTTCCTGGTGATGATACCGTTCATAATCAAAACTCTGGGCAATGAAGGTTTTGGTCTCTGGTCCCTTATATGGTCATTTCTGGCAATATTCGAACTTGCGGATTTCGGTTTTGCCGCATCTGTCATTAAATATGTGGCGGATGCCCGGGGCAAGCAGGACAACGAACGCTTAAAAAAAATAGTTTGCACGCTTTTCTGGATTTATGTTTTTCTCGGATCTCTGGTTGTTGCAGGAATATTCTCCAGCCTTCTTTTCTTCAACAAAATTTTTCAGATTCCTGCTGATCAGGCTTTACTCGCTAACACCGTGTTACTCATCCTCGGTGTAAGATCCGCATTGTATTTACCTCTGGGCATGTTTCGGGGTGTCTTGGTCGGATACCAGAAAATGATGGTTGCCAATATCTACAAGGCATTGGCAAATATTTTGTATCTTTTGGCGGTCCTTGTGTTCTTGAGCATATCTCCGGACATTAGGGTGCTTGCATGGGTCAACACCGTAACCGGACTGATCCCAATGTTTGCCATGATGATTCACGTCAAGAGGATTGCCCCATATCTGAGCATTTCTCCACGATATTTTGAGCGAAACTTTGTGAGAGAACTCACCTCTTTCTCGCTTTATTTTTCCTTGATACAAATGGCCGGGATGATAGCCAGCAGAGCTGATGCGCTGATCATAAAACTGTTTCTTCCCCTGGAGATGGTTGGAATTTATTCGATTGGCATGCGATTATCTGAAAAAGCTACTTTATTTTGCTCCCATTTGACCCGGGCTCTCACTCCGGTTTTTGCAGAGCTTCATGGCTCCGATGATAAATCCAGCGCCAAGGCGACTCTTTTTCTAGGAACCAAAATAACCATAGCCTTTTCAACACCGCTACTTTTGGGACTGGCATTATTGGCAGAGCCGTTGATTCTGGCATGGACAGGCCCGGACTACAGGGCCGCCACCCCTGTATGTCAATGGCTGGTTGGAGCAGCAATGCTGGGAATAGCCCACGGCAATTCTGTCAACCTTCTCAGTATGGGCGGATACCAGAAGTTTACGGCAATTTGCATCTTCGCCGGCCAAATACTCAACATACTGTTGTCATTATTGGCTATAAAACCATTAGGCATAACCGGTGTAGCCATGGCCACATTCATGGCCACAGGCCCGATATACATCGGACTGATTCAGGTTCGGGCATGTAAAATACACAATATTTCAATCTGGAGTTTTTATAGGGCTACATTGGCCCCAAGCATCATCCCGGCAATCATCATGAGCGCTTTTTTTGGGCTGGTGCTGCAATTTCACGTCTTGACCAATCTTTTAGAGGTAGCTATTCTCGAATCTTTAGGAATACTTGTTTTTGGAGCCTTTTTCTGGATCATTGGCTTCAGGTCAACGGAGAGAGCTTACCTGAAAGACAAGATAGGCAAGGTATTACTCAGGCGCAAGGCTCAAAAAAATCATTAGTCATGGCTTAGTCAATAGTCCATGACACCCGAGAAAGATGTGATGGCCCCCGACGAACAAGCTGCTTCAGGACCAAAGCTACCTTTTGATCCGGTAACCATTCTGGTCGGATTTGTTCGTCGTTGGAAGCTACTGGTCGCCATTCTGGTTGTTTCAGGCATCCTTGGAGCCCTGGCCGCGTATATGCTGGGATCCCAAACATTTGAAGCTGAAACAATCGTGTTGTACATGATTCCTGAAAAGGTCAACGACCCTACCAACCGGACACCACCTCTAAGCACCCAGGTTCAAATGGTGAAGATAAATTCAAATCTTGACGCAGTGAGAGCTAAGCTTAAGTTGGATGTTCCTCTAAAAGCCTTACGTGAAACCTTTGAAGTTAGAATTGAAAAGAAGACTTCTCTCGTTTACATCACAGCCCGCTGGAAAACAGCCAAAATGGCGGCTGCTCTGGCCAATAATCTCAGGGATGTCTTCGTGGCGAGTCAACTTGATCTGCGACGAGGGGAAACCGAACGGGAACTCAAAGAGGTTGAAGCGAATTTTGCCGGTATCAATTCCGATTACAAACAAGCTGACCAAAGACTTCAAAACTTTATTACCGACAACAAAATTATTGACCTTCCTAAAGACATTCAAATTCATGTTGACCAGATTTCCTCGATGGAAACCCTTTTAACCAACTCTCAAAACGAAATCGACACACTGGACACGCAACGACAAAACCTCAAAGACAGGATCGAAATTCTAAAAGAAAAGGTGGCCCAGGAAAAAGCAGCCACCACTGCGGGAAAGAGCCTGGCTGATCTTAATATACGCATTGAAAGGCTTAGACGGGCTATTCACGATGACAAGGAGTATCGCAAGGGGAACGTTCAGCTCACAAGGGATGAGATGGCTTATTCAAGGGCTCAGGAGCTTTTCGAAAAAGGTCTCATCGCCCAGCAGGATTTTGAAAAGGCAAAGGCTGAGTTTGAAGCCAAAGAAGTCGAAGCTGTAGACACGGAACAAATAAAGGAATGGAAAAGACAACTCAAGATTCTGGAAGAGGAAGTCATTCCGAAGGAAGAGAACTTCAAGAGTCCAACCCAGGAAATGCTTCAGAATCTACAGAATAAGGTTCTCGAAATGGAACTTCAGGAGCTTTCCCTGAAGAAAAAAGTCACTTTTGTCAGCGATCAGATTGTTCGCCTTAAGTCCCGCCTGGAAACCCTCACGAATCTCCAGAGACAGTACAGCACATTGTCAAAAGAGTTCTCGGCCAAAGAAGCCCAAAAAATAGCCATCGAACAAACACTCGCCAAACTCAGAAAGGAATTTGAATCAACTGATTCCGGATATGTGATAGTTTCAAATGCTCCGGTTCCGCTTCAAAGCGTAAAATCCAACAAAAAGATATTCTTCGGGGCAATCCTGGTGCTGGGAACGATGATCGGTTATGTCGCCGTCCTGGCATCGGAGTTGATGGACACGACAATAAAATCAGGCGCAGAACTTCAGGCCAAATTTTCCAGACCCGTGTTTGGTGTAATTCCAAAGATGAAAGATTCAAACGAGCTGTGGCCAACTGGTTCGAGCTTTCCTTCGGTAGAAATGTTCCGAATGATTGTGCTGAATGTTCGGCGGGAAGTCCCCAAAAAGAATCCGGTGATCATGGTGACGAGCGCCGAGCGTTGGGAAGGAAAAACCATGGTGACAGCCAATCTTGGAGCATGCATGGGCAGGCAGGACGAGCGTGTTCTGTTGATGGACGCCGAAATACGATCCGTGCAAAGCGAAGTGGATCTTCGTTACATGATTTCGGAGAAAGACAAGCCTCTTGCCGGCTTGGGGGAATGGCTATCATTCGAGGCGCTCACACCGGAGGAGATCGTCTGGCCGACTGAATTGCCGGGAGTTGAGTGCATACCTCGAGTGGAAGCGGCCGTCAGTCCTGATCTTCTTGGATCGGCACGAATCAAGGAACTTTTTGAAGCTTTGTCCCAACAGTTCAGCATCGTATTGATCGATGCGCCGACTGTTTCAACCTACGTGGACGCAGAATTACTCGCTCAGTGGTGTGATGCGGTCATTTTCGTAGTCCGCAGCAGGATGTGCCCTGCTTCAACTCTCAAAAAGTCCATCGAGCGGGTTAAAAGCACCGGAACGCCGATAGCTGGCTTTATTCTCAATGACGTGGACCAGCTATACCTGAAATTGACCTGATTAATTTTTTTTGTAGTGGTTAAAAGGAACGCCCGTCATGAAAATCGTTCAAGTGCCACGACGTTTTGTCAGGAGTCATTGGGGAGGAACCGAAACCGTCATCCTGGAAACCTGCAAGAGGCTTCTGGCTACTGGACATGAGACAAAAATAATGTGTCCTAGCGCCTTGAGCGACCAGAAGAAAGAGATAATTGAAGGGGTGGAGGTAAATCGAACCAGATATTTTTATCCCTATTTCGGTTTGTCTTCAAGCGCCAAATCACAGCTAGACCTCAAGGGAGGAAATCTATTTTCCTTTGAATTGATGAGAGCGCTTAAAAAAGAGCCCGGGCTGGATATAATTCATCTGCATACCGCCAAAAGAACTGGGGGTATTGCAAGACACGTAGCCTCAAAAAGAGGTATACCCTATGTTGTTTCACTGCATGGTGGACTGTTCGACGTTCCAACAGAAGAAGCGGCGACTTGGACGGAACCAACACAGGGGGCTTTGGAATGGGGCAAGATCCTTGGCTGGTGGGTAGGCTCCAGAAAAGTGTTTGATGACGCGTCTGCAATAATTTGCGTAGGTGAGGAAGAAAAGTTACAGACTCAACGCCAATATCCCCACAAAAAGGTTCTCCATCTTCCCAACGGCGTGAATCCCAAACTTTTTTCGGAAGGTGATGGAAAAGGATTTCGCCAGAGGCATCAAATTCCTCAGGACGCTTATGTTATTCTCACTATTGGCAGAATAGACCCGCAGAAGAATCAGTTTTTCCTCATAAAACAGTTTAGGGAAATACGGGCGCTGAAGCCTGAAGCCCGTTTGCTGATCATCGGGCATGTAACCAATAGCTCTTATTACGACCACATAGTCTCTTATATTTCAGAAAATGGGCTTGAGAATAGTATAACTGTCATTCCTGGTCTGGACGCCAACAGTTCGGACCTGGCCAATGCCTATCATTCGGCTGATGTGTTTGTATTGCCATCCATTCATGAACCCTTCGGAATAGTCATTCTCGAAGCGTGGGCCGCCGGTTTGCCGGTAATTGCCAGCCGAGTCGGTGGAATACCTTCGTTTGTGGCGCATCAATCGGATGGAATTCTTTTTGACTCCAACGAAGCTGCCAGCTTGGTCTCCGCAGTCAAAAACGTTCTCGACAATCCCGACACAACGAGAGAAATGGCCATTCGTGGAAGCAAAAAAGCCGTCACTGAATACAGTTGGGACGTCATAACCGGCAGATTGGTAGTTATTTACGAGGAGGCCATTCGTGAGAATTCTATTCGTAAATGATAAATGTGGCTTTTTTGGAGGTGTAGAGCAGAATGTGGCCGTTACTGCCAAAGGTCTTAGGGAATTGGGACATGACTGTTTTCTCAGTTATGGCGAAAGTTCCCGAAATTTTGACAACTACAAATCCTTGTTCAATGACATTTTCTTATGCGAGGAAATTTGTGCGTCAGGAAATACTTCTCCGGGTGTTTCATTCGAAAACCTTTCGAGGTCGGTCGCTCCCGACGCCATTTATGTTCACAAGACTTCCCGTACCGATTTTTTATCAGCTTTCGTGAACAAAATCAGAATAGTAAGAATGGTTCATGATCACGACCTTTGTTGCCCCAGAAAGCACAAGTATTTTTTTCACAACACTCGAATCTGTAATCATAGAGCCGGTTGGCGCTGTTATCTGGATCTGGCCTTTCTGGAAAAAGGCCCTGGAATCCTAAACCGTTTCAAATTCGCAAGTATTGAACGCAAGCTGCAGGAAATGCGCCGTAATTACAAATGGGACGCTTTACTTGTCGGGAGTGAATTCATGAGACAGGAACTCATCATGAACGGATTTCCGTCGGAGAGGGTTCACATTGTGGCTCCATCCGTTCCATTAAAACCCGACAAAATCACAGATCCTTCGGTTGCTCCTTCAATATTATGCGTTTCCCAGTTGATCCGTGGCAAGGGAGTGGACTTGTTGCTTCATGCCCTAAGCAGGCTTACCTGTGACTTCAACGCTACAATTGTTGGAACAGGCAACGCTGAGACCGAATTAAAGGAACTTTGCCACCGGCTTGGGCTGGATGACAGGGTTAAATTTGCAGGTTGGGTGGACAACAATGTCATTGGTTCATTTTATTCGGACTCACGCGTTGTGGCGGTCCCATCTCGCTGGCCTGAGCCATTCGGCATGATCGGACTTGAAGCCATGCGGCACGCCAGACCAGTTGTAGCTTTTGGCGTCGGAGGAATTCCGGACTGGCTGGAACACGATGTCACAGGTTTACTGGCCCCTGAGCAGGACCAAGGCGCTTTTGCCCAGGCTTTGGAGAGAATACTGCTTGATCACGACTTGGCCAAAAGACTTGGACGAGCAGCGCTAAAAAGGGCTCAGGAGAAATTTTCATTTGAGGAATTCCTGAACAGCATAGTAAAATACCTACAATAAAATTGAATGGAAAACAAATGTCAGAGAACAATTGGGTTGATCCGTTTTCCGATGGAATAATTCAGAGAATAGACCCAAAAGTGCGAGATTCGCTCACTCCTACCCAACTGAACGCCATCAGGGAAGCGATCAAAACTCCTGGTCACCCCATCCGTCCGATAGACATCAGAGGAATTATTCCCCTGTATTTCGCGCGTTATTTTTTTGTGTTGCTTGTCGGTCGTGACCGCAGAGCCTCCGTAATAAGAGAGGAAGACTTCAGACGCCGTAATTCCTCTTGGGTGAACGGCCTGTTTTTCTCTTTTTTTGTTGCATGTCCGATAGTGGTTGTTCTGTTTTTCTTTCTATACCTTTTAAAATACCTGGCTGGTTGGAACATCATGCCCGACCAGCATTTATGGGATATTTTCAGGTAAGCCTGAAATGATTAGCGGTAGAGCCCGATGTCAAGTGTAGGACGAGAGGGAAATTCCAGATGCGAGTAGGGTTGATAACTTTTGGTGGCGACGGAGGAAAATCCGGGATCAGCCAGTACATAATTAAACTCATAGAGCAGTTCAACATCCTCTCTCACGACATGGATTTTGAGGTGATTGTTTACGAAGACGAAAAATCCATTTTTGTTCCGGAGGGTTCAAAAATGGGGACATACTGCTACGGCTCATCTCTAAGAAATCCAGTCGTCAATCTGGGATGGTTTCAGGTGGGACTGCCGGGACTTTGCCGTAAAAGAGGCTATGATGTCCTCTTCCTCCCAGCAGCCAACAGACGAGCGCCTTTCTGGGTTCCATGCCCGACAGTAGGCACGGTTCATGACTTTTCCAGCGCCCATGTTACCGAAAAGTATGATCCAGCACGGATGTTTTTCATCAAGAAAGTTACCCCTATTCTCATAAAAAGACTGGACATGATCCTTACCGTAAGTGAATGCAGCAAGACGGATATTGTCAACTTCTGCGACATACCCGAGGATCGCGTGGTTGTCACACCAAACGGTGTTGACCTTCAAACCTACTGCCAGGGAGACAAGAGTCTTGCGCTGGAAACCTTGCAGGCAAAATATCCCATAAAATCTCCATATATACTCTATGTTTCCCGTATCGAACATCCAGGCAAAAACCACGCCAAGCTCATCAAGGCCTTTAACAAACTGAAATCCGGATCGAGCCTGCCTCATCAGTTGGTCTTGGCAGGCAGCAAGTGGAGTCGAGCTGAAGAGGTTTTTGAAGTTGCCGATCAGTCCCCATTCAAGAATGACATATTTTTCACGGGATTTGTTCCTGGAAGCGATTTACCGCCTTTGTTCAGGGGAGCTGACCTCTTCGTCTTTCCGTCTCTGTTCGAAGGTTTCGGAATGCCTATCCTCGAAGCAATGGCCTGCGGAACTCCAACTGTCTGTTCCAACATATCCTCGATGCCTGAAGTGGCAGGTGATGCTGCTTTGCTCTTCGATCCTTATGACGAAAACAGCATTAGTGACGCCATGTTCAAGATGCTTTCGGAAAAGGAACTGTCGGAACAACTGGTGAAAAAAGGCTTGGCAAGAAGCCAACTATTTAGCTGGGAAAATACGGCAATGAAGACTTTAGATGTCATATCCAGGGCCAGGAAGATCAAAAATTGACACGTCGCAGATCTCACATTATCGGGATAGCCGGAGCGAGCTGCTCGGGTAAATCTGTCCTCGCAAAGAAATTGAGAGACAAATTGGCCCACAGGAAGCCGGTAATTGTCTCCATCGATTCTTATTATCGAGACTTGTCATCGATGCCCGAAGAAGAACGCGAACAACGCAATTTTGATGTCCCGGAAGCCATAGAATATGAACTGTTAGCCGACCAACTCAAGGACTTGTCGGAAGGTGAAGAAATTAACCGCCCGATTTACAATTTTTCCACCCATACTCGAGAAGCGGAGTCAGTTCTAATAACCCCGTCAGATCTCATCATTGTGGAAGGGTTGTTCGTCCTCCACTGGAAAGAGTTGCGTGAACTCATGGACACCAGGATTTTTGTAAACATATCCCATGAAGCAGCTCTACGAAGAAGATTGGAAAGAGACATTATCCAGAGAGGTCGAACCAGGCAATCGGTCTTGGATCAATATGAGAAATCAGTCAAGCCCATGACCGAAAGATTCGTCATACCTACGAGCGTTTTCGCCAACATACTTGTGGATGGAGAACAGTCCATGGATGATTTGGCTCTAAGTCTACTGGACAGCATTGAGTTGCCGGCATTTTAGAATCAACCATGCCGCACAACACTCTCCAGCCTACATGACGCAGGACTTCTTCACATGAATTTTGAACCTCAGGAAAACAGAGACAGAAACAAGGACATAGAATCGGTCTACAAGCGCTTTTCCGGAACGGGTTTGATGCGCCTGAAGATACGCAGGTATTTTAGATCAATCAGTTGGTTCATAGTAGTATTTGTCGTTTCTGTTTCAAAACGCACCTTCGATTTGACCTTGGCAGTGTTCTTCACCATTTTGTTGTCTCCATTGCTGCTACTGGGCTGGCTTGTTTCAGGTCGATCACTGATCAGGACTCCGAGACTGGGCAAGTGGGGGATCACTTTTAATGAACTCTCATTTCCAGTGAGTGAAAGTTTCCCGGGAAAGATCATCAGGTTTCTCCACATTTCAAGACTTCCCGTGCTCATAAACATAATCAGGGGCGATATGTCATTTGTTGGTCCACTCCCGGCGTCTCCTGGTGATTTTAGTCTTCAGGAAAAAGCAGTTCGCAAGAGGTACAATGTCCGGCCTGGTATCATATCACTGTGGTGGATCAGAAGACGGGCCAACATTGATTATGGGGCCCAGTTGGAAGTTGACATGGAATATGTGCAAACCCACAGCCTCGTCACCGATCTTGGAATATGCCTTAGAGCCATACCGGCGATTCTTTACGGAGAGGCGATTATAGAAGCGCCAAAGAAACTGGAAATCCTAAGGATCAGAATAGATAACATTACCATGGCAGAGGCTGTTGAAACAATTCTGCAATGGTTAGGCGAATCGAGATCAAAACAAATTTGTTTCGTGAATGCCGACTGTGCGAACATTGCCTACCGGAGTGCGGATTACTTGAATGTTCTTAATGATTCGACTTTATGTCTAGCTGACGGAATTGGCCTAAAAATAGCCGGCAAGCTACTGGGTCAGGAAATTGCCCAGAACGTCAACGGAACCGACATGTTTCCGCTTCTGTGTAAATCATTGGATCAAACTCATTTTGGGTTGTTCTTGTTGGGGGCAAGACCTGAAGTTGTTGAAGGGGTTGCAAACTGGGTCCATAGCAACTATCCCAATTTGAAACTTTGCGGTTACCGTCACGGTTATTTCAATTCAGAAGAGGAACCCGAGATTATCCAGGAGATAAAAAATTCGGGAGCGCATCTTTTGCTGGTGGCTTTGGGGGCTCCTGGACAAGACATGTGGATTAACCGCCATCTGGATGAAACGGGCGTCCGTGTAGCCATAGGAGTGGGCGGACTCTTCGATTTTTATTCCGGTCGTATCTCTCGCGCTCCGGCATGGGTACGTGAAATCGGCATGGAATGGTTTTACAGATTCCTTCAGGAACCGGGACGATTATGGAAACGGTACTTTGTGGGCAATTCCGTTTTCCTATCTCGGGTATTACGGGAAAAACTCTTTTCACGGCAGAAATAGACCAACGGCCGATCACCGCTCTTGATAAATCGTATTTCAGGATTACCTGTAGCTTCAATCAATAATTTCGTTTCCTGAGTTTGTCTGCAAAAATCAGCTATTTCCGTGCAGTGTCTTCGCAATGGGCAGTCTTACCGTGAATGTGCTCCCGGTTCCAACCACACTTTCCGCATTGATATCTCCTCGATGGTCCTTCACTATTTTTAAAGCAGTGGCTAATCCTAAGCCGCGTCCTAAACCAAGGTGAGAAGTGAAGAAAGGATTGAACAGATTACCCAATTTCTCGGCCGGTATGCCGATACCGGTATCACGGACTTCAAGAACTACCCAATCGGCTTCCTTTAAAGTCTCAATTTCTATTGAACCTCCCTCCGGCATCGCCTCAACGGCATTCTTTATGAGATTCACCAATACCTCCAGTATCTGACTTTTTGATCCTTCCACAAAACACCCAACCATAGTGTTTAATGTCAGGTCAATTTTTAGTCCTATTTTTACGGAACAGGAGTACCAGAAGGGTTTTGTCAGTTCGGCGGCTTCTTCAACCACCAGTGAAAGGTCGAATATCTCAAGCCTGTTTTCTGGTTTTTCAGTTTGAGAGTAGGATGC
>CAZVOU010000110.1:0-3570 GCA_964628605.1 uncultured Syntrophaceae bacterium | reverse complement strand
CACGTCCAAGATGGACATTTTCGATTTTGCCAAGGTGGCCAGAATCGCTTTCCACGAAACCGGTTGCGACTTCGGCGAACGATTGGAGGAACTGGAATCGGAGGCCGTCAGTAAGGGATCGGTAGTCATCCAGGTTTGGGTAAAGCTGACGGAACCCTGGGTCGGAAAAACAGTGGAGATACTCCGTGAACGTGGTTATTTCCTGGGTGGCTTGCTTCCACAATGGTTTGATGATGATGGGATGTTGATGCAGAAAATTCTGTTTACACCCGATTTTGAATCACTTCAGCTCTATTCGGACGATTCCAAAAAGATTATGGAGTTTGTCAGATCGGACTATGGCCGGGTATGTAGCAAATAACAGGTCTAAAAACGGAAGTTAAAGTAGCTCCTGGCTTTCGGATCATGACTTACTCGTAGACCGTGGTCCGAATGTCGGAATGCTTTCTTTAGACCAAGGAGACACATACATTACCATGAATGGCGCGCAGGCATTGTCAAAAGCCGTGGTTCAATAATACTATATTGGTAAATTTTCTCATCATATGCTTCAATCAGCTCTCACTATCAAAGTCAAAAAAAAGATGTGAAACCATGAAATTTTCCAGTTTGGAATGTCCGTGGTTGGCACATGTGGGTGATACACTCGGAACAGTGGCTTAAATAGGTCTTTTTTGAGGTCTGGTTTCGCGGGGGTTTATCTTGAAACTGGAAGATATAAAAGTTGATGCTGTAATTGAAGGAATAATACACAATAACCCAGTCACGGTGGAGAAAGTCACTTTTATTGCGCCGAACACCGTCAGTATTTTGTATCGAACCGCCAAGGGAAACGTCGCGGAACAGATGTTGTTCAGAGACGACGAGGCCAATCTATCCTTAATTGAAAAAGGCCGTCCCTGGTCGTTTGACGCGGACGGAGCCTCATTCAGATTAGGGGCGGAAGCAAACCGTATCCGCATGGCTCATCTGTTCGACCCTTTAATGGCTGTCCACACCTCAAATGTTGACCCTCTCCCGCACCAGATAACGGCCGTATATGAATCAATGTTGCCTAAACAGCCGTTGCGTTTTCTCCTTGCAGATGACCCTGGGGCTGGAAAGACAATTATGGCGGGATTGCTCATAAGGGAATTGATGGTGCGGGGAGACCTAAAACGATGTCTCATTATTGCTCCTGGCTCACTTGTTGAACAATGGCAGGATGAACTGGACGACAAGTTTGGAGTGTCCTTTAAGATATTCTCATGGGAACTGGACCAATCAGCAAAGTCCGGAAACCCGTTCGATGAAAACAACATGCTCATTTGCCGGCTCGACCAATTGAGCCGCAATGAAGATTTGCAAGGTAAGCTCACCAACTCTGAATGGGACCTTGTGATTGTCGATGAAGCTCACAAGATGGCGGCTCATTTCTTCGGTGGTGAACTCAAAACAACCAGGCGATACAAGCTCGGTGAACTTGTCGGCAGCAAAACCAGGCACCTGCTGTTAATGACGGCGACACCGCACAACGGCAAAGAAGAGGATTTTCAGCTATTCCTGGCCCTGCTTGATTCTGACCGCTTCTATGGAAAGTTTCGTGATGGTGTTCACAAGGTTGACACAAGCGACCTCATGCGCCGAATGATAAAAGAAGACTTGCTCAAATTTGATGGGACCAAGCTATTCCCTGAGAGAAGAGCCTACACGGTAAATTATGAACTGTCAGACGCTGAAGCAGCATTGTATGAGAAGGTCACAAATTACGTTAGGGAGGAGATGAACCGGGCCGATAAACTTGAAGACGGCAAACGCAAAGGCACAATTGGTTTTGCGCTGACGATATTACAGCGGAGACTGGCATCGTCTCCCGCAGCAATTTACAGTTCACTGAACAGAAGGCGAATTAAGCTTGAGCAGCGCCGGGATGAAGAAAAGCTCATGGCGCGGGGTAAATTTTTCGGCCATCAAAAGAAAGAACTCCAGTTCCTTAGTCAGGAGGAAATAGACGACATCGACGATGAAGCGTCAAGCAGCGAACTGGAAGAACTGGAAGAAAAACTTGTCGAGACAACGTCAGCGGCCGCCAACCTTCATGAACTGGAAGCCGAGATTGAAATTCTAAAAGACATCGAAGAAAACGCGCGGCAAATAAGCTTGTCCGGCAGCGACAGGAAATGGGACGAGCTATCCCGGCTTCTTCAGGACAATCCACACATGATCGACGCCAATGGCAGCCGGCGCAAAATTATAATTTTCACTGAGCATAGAGACACTCTGAATTACCTTGTAGCCAGAATACAGAAACTCTTGGGAAAGGACGAAGCAGTTCTCCGTATAGATGGAAGCGTAAAGCGTGAGGAGCGGCGACGGGTTCAGGAGCGCTTCACTCAGGATAAGGAAATATCGGTTCTTATAGCCACTGACGCAGCCGGTGAAGGTGTGAACCTCCAGCGTGCGAACCTTATGGTCAACTACGACCTTCCCTGGAACCCCAACAGGCTGGAACAAAGATTCGGACGAATTCACCGTATAGGACAAACGGAAGTCTGCCACCTCTGGAACGTGGTTGCCCATGAAACCCGAGAGGGGCAGGTATATCAACGTCTGCTGGAAAAACTCGACATGGAAAGGGAAGCCCTTGGCGGAAGAGTTTTCGACATCCTGGGTGAAGTATTCAAGGACAGGTCACTTAAGGAATTGCTCATTGAAGCTATCCGTTACGGCGACAGCCCAGATGTACGAAAGAAGCTTCATGAGCAAGTTGATATGTTTTTAGACCGGGAACACCTCAAACAGATTCTTCAAGATAACGCCCTTGCTTCGGATACTATGGACACCGCCCGAATATTTGCAGTGAAGGAAGAACTGGAAAAGGCTGAAGCCAGAAAGTTACAGCCTCATTTCATAAAATCCTTCTTTGAAGAGGCTTTCGGTCGCCTGGGAGGTTCTTTGAAGGCTCGCGAGTCCGGGCGTTACGAAATAACCCATGTGCCGTTTGCAATACGTGACCGTGATAGGGTCATTGGTGTTGGCGCTCCCGTGATGCAAAAGTATGAGCGTGTTTGTTTTGAAAAGGACAAGATACGATTTCCCGGTAAACCCCAGATTGCGTCATTCATTTCCCCCGGCCACCCGCTTATGAATTCAACCCTTGACCTTACACTTCAAAACACCAGGCATCTGTTGAGGCAAGGCGCTGTCCTGGTTGATGAACAGGATTTCGGTGTTGAACCTCACGTCATGTACATAATTGAACATTCAATCAAAGAAGCGGGCCAAGAGGGACAAGACCATCAACGAGTCATCTCGCAACGTATGCAATTTGCGCTCGTCGGTCGGGATGGTTCAGTATCACATGGCGGATACGCTCCCTATCTTGACCTTAAACCCGCCACTTCAGAGCAAATGTGTCTTGTTAAGCCCATTCTGAATGAGCCGTGGTTAAGCGAGAACCTCGAAGCTAAGGCTATCGAGCTGGCCGCCTCAACTTTGGCGCCTGAACACTTCCAGGAAGTGAAAGCACGCCGTCACGCTTCAGTCGAGAAAACTATTCAGGCTGTTTATGAACGACTCACAGCGGAAATC
>CAZVOU010000109.1:0-3466 GCA_964628605.1 uncultured Syntrophaceae bacterium | reverse complement strand
GCCTACTAGCGCTCCGGCAGTCCAACCCTCGAGAAGTTTCCAGTTGAAGCCCAAGTTTACCTCAAAGCCGAGATCACGTGATGTGATGTTAGGAATCTGCCGCGCCAACTCACGATTCCCATCCGTGAAAGCCGCATAATTTAGCGGACCAGGAGTTACGCCACGAAAATCGACGTTGCCATCTGTGACGTATTCTGAGCCGGGTGGGTCAGCGACACCTCGTCTGGCCAAAGTCGGCCTCAGCACTCCCCAGGGGTATCCGTCAGAAGTCCTTTGAGCCCAGCAGAAGGTCCCGTAAAGGTTAAGATTTGCGGCGACTGCATAATCCAGTCGGGCTCCAAGGAAGAGGGCGTCCCTTAGGTAACCGTCACCGGAGAGGTTATACGCATGGAGACCCGAGCCATATGCATAGACAAAGATGTGACTGTATGGAACGAACAGACTATAGTTGCTGAGGTAGTGATTTTCATAGCCTGCGTGCCAGACAAATCCTGCCGGTTGTTTGTCAAAATAAACTCCTGCCCTTCGATCAGGTCCCGGAGAATAACCAACAATGGCGCTCAGTTTTGCCGGACCGGCTAGAACTCCTGTTTCAACGGCGTATCTCCACTGTTCTATATACCTTGTGTACGGTGGATTTACGCCATGCGCCTGTTCCCACTGCTGACCAGCCTCTCCCTGGTATTTGTCCGTCCAGTATAGCCATGCTGCCTCTGAATTCAAAAAAAGCCTTCCATTGTTGAACTGAAAATACATCGTCCCATGAGTGAATTCCGAATCGATGGAGAAGACAGGATGTCCGTTCTCCCAGATGGCCGCATTTAATGAAGCCTCAGGTCCGATGTGGTAGTTGCCCACGGAAGCCAATACTCCCGTTTTCAACGGGCCATGAGAATAAGTGACGAAACCTAGAAAGTCGCTAGAGAATTGTCCACTTCTGTCGGCAGAGCTGAAATAACCCCGTTTATTCTGGATGTCTGAATAGAAAGGTAGGTCATAAGGATCACCGTAAGCTGAAGTCACTCCCGTTCTTCCGGCCACAACAAATATGCTTGAATCACCCGCAAAGCGGTAAGGATAGAAAGCTAATCCTATATCAAAAGGCCCGAATGGGACTGCCCATGAAACAGATTCAGTAGAAGTAGCGTCCGAGCCGTCGTACTGTAATGCAGTGCCAAAGGTCCATGGTCTTTTACCCACAGTAAAAACACCCCATGGTGAGTTTGCTGTAATCCAGAATAGCGACCATTGGCCGTCGCTGAAGGCGTTTCTTGTACCAGGAGCATCCTGTGTGTGATAATCTGAAGCAGCAGGATCACTATAGGTCCCCAATCTGTACAAAGCTCTTATCTTGATAGCCTGGTTGATTTTTATTTCAGGCTGAAATTCAACATTGAAATAGGACCACGCAGCGTTCGATCCAGAAACAAAACTGGTGTCGTACTGACCACCGGCCCACATGTTAAGATTAGCGACTCGGGTGCCGCTCCCATTGTCAACGTTGTACTGTCCAAAAAAACCGTTGCTGCCCATCTGACTGACCCATTCATGATACCAATTAAAAGAGCCTTTCGTCGAAAATTCCCATGCATTGGCCGGGCCCGGGAAAGCGACCAACATCAGTGTTGCAATTCCTATGTAGACATATCCCCATTTCTTGAGCATAAGACCATCCTCCGAATCCTAAACACAAAAAACAAATATAATATTACAATAGTAGCACGTAATACGTAAAGATGCTATGGGTAACTGGCTTGAAGGCATTACCTTTCAATACCATTTTACTTTGGCGCGCTCCAGCCTCTTTTCGCATCGTGCAAGACGCAGCTACCGTAATTTTGCATCATCGAGTCTGTGTGACCACGTTTGCGTCCTGCCAGCGCGATATCTCATATCCACGTTCATGTATGATTAGCGAAACACTCATAACTGGTTGGAGGGTAGTGGAACTTCCGAATTAGTCGCCCTCAGTCACCTTTTTGCCGGATCAAACATGTTTCAGGCCGCCGAGGCCTTCTGCAAACTGTCCTCAACAGTCCTTTTGAGGCTTGCAAGGCTGGCGGATTTTACAAAACAACACGGGATTCCCTTGACCTTACAAATCTTCTTGGCGAATCGGGCCGCATTGTGACTGTTAACTTCTATTGGGCAAACCACAAGGTTGGCCTGGCTGATGACTTCCTCGAGGGAATCCTGTCCACCCCTGCAATATCCGTCGTGTCTGTTGAAGCGACCGCCCATGGATTCAATCAATTGCCTGTAATGCTTTTCAAGGCTCTCAATCCCTCCCACCATTGCGATGCTCATGCCATCAAGGAAACCTGAAATCGGGCAGGGCGAATCAGTTGAGCCGCATTGGGAGGAATTTTCACATTTATTGAGGTTAGCCAGTTCTTGCATCAGGTCCTCGACCTCACGCCTGAAAAGAGACATCTCGTTTTGAAATGATTTGCTCCGCTGTCGCTCGTCCTCCAGTAATTGCTTCAGTTCGATAATTTTCTGCTTGTTGTTGCACCCGCATCCGCAACCCGAGTGAAGAGGGGCCACATCCGCTGGGGATGAGCGCAGAGAGAATGCTTCGTATTGAACCAGCTTTTGCTGAAGCTGTGAATTTGATTTTTTTAGAGCATCAATTTCACGTTGCGAATCAAGCAGAAGTCTTCCCAATTCGTTGTCTTTCTCTAGTTGAATCCCGGTAGTGGTTCGTCCGGCTTCCTGATCAAGTAATTCCCTCCAGTGTTCACGGACAAGTCTGTGTTCGAGCAGATGGACAAATCCAAACAGCGCAGCCTCGTATTTATCACCTTCGTCAGCAGTAGCAACTGCCCATAATGACGCCCACAGAGGCGCCCTCAGTGTTTCCGGAGTTGTTCTTAGAGTTTGTACAATTGATGCCGTGGATAAATGTGACAGTTTGTGCGCGTGTAATTCAAAACGCTTCCTGATGAGCTTTTCCACATGACGGGATATTGGGTTTTCTGTCTGGGAGTGTTCTACCAGGGCGGAATGGAAGGCAAGCTCATCATCAACAAGATCATTGCAGTTGGTCAGACGAAATTTCCTGCCCAATTTAAGAGCGTCTTTGGTGTCCAGGACCGTTCCCAGTAGCTTGCAAATGGTTGAAGGCTTCAGTTGCCACAGTCTCTTTTTTTCTTTCAACTCCGGTCTCCTAATTAATCAGTTAGTCGTGTCTAATTAAGTTAGATCAAGTTAAATAGAGTTGATGAGCCTGTCAAGAACAATTTGCAAGAAGTCTCCAGAAATTTATAATTACTTGGATAGATTATGCCTTTCAAAAAGGACGGTTTTAAGAGTATTGCGATCAGAGGATCAAGCGTCTCTTGACGGATGCTACGATGTTTAATAAAGTGTAACGAACTGTGTATGGCGACTGCATGGCAGGTCCTGTCAATCAGTTGCCGTGTCGGAGCAGGAACACAGTTGGGCCATAATCGTGAAAATAGTC
>CAZVOU010000108.1:0-8318 GCA_964628605.1 uncultured Syntrophaceae bacterium | reverse complement strand
GTGATTGGTCAAGCAGCCAATGTTCGGGCCAGCGCTATACGACCTTTGCGAAGGCGTCACAATGAATTCTTAGCGGGCGGAGCCGATTGTTCGGGAATTCTAAACACGAAATAATACAGGACCGCAATAAGTGATAGCACTATTACCGCAGACCATACAGCGTCGGTCGAAAAGTGTCCACCCTGAGAAATTCTAGCCAGACTCATCAACACCCCGTAAAGCAAACCTGACACCAGTCCAACCGAAGCGACTACAGGATGAATAGGATAAAGCGCCACCACCGAACAAGTCGAAAAGGCAATCGCGCAATGACCACAGACAAATGACTTTCCGCATCCTCGGCCACCGGGGTTCCAGAAATGGCGATATTGCTCCGTAGATCCGAACTGCTTCAGGTCAGCCGGCCGAGGGCGGCCCCAGTGCTCTTTCAGGATGCCGTTGACCACAAGTCCAGGTCCAAGAATGACCGTGAGGATGATCACAAGGAAGGGTCTGGTATACCGTCTGTTTAAACGCCCCAGTTTTACCAGCAGACCACCGGCCAGCGAAAGCGTCGCCAAGGCTATACCAGGGATTTCCCCATACTTGTACAACGTTGAAAAAACAGGAGTCTTTCCTGTCATCCACGAACCGTCATCTCCACCTGAAACATAAAACCATGTCGTCCAAGCTAGGTCGGAGTTGGAAACGCCGATGACAAAAGCGCCAAAGAACCCCAAAATCCAAATTCCTAAGATAACCAGTGCGCCTCGCAGCCTATAATTGTTGGAAGTCATAAACTCACTTTCCACAAGTTCCGAAGTTGAAGAGCAAAGTGGCTCCAAATGTTGCAAAACGCCACGTTATTTGAGCAATCCCCTTCACATATTATCCGACATGCCGGTTCATGAACAGGAACAATTGCCCTGGAAATGAGATAATATCCTCAAAATCGCCGCAATGCACTTGACAGATCGTTTTTATCTGTGCTTTATTCAGAAGACAACGTCACGCCGATTGGTCACACCGGTCGGCCGAGTGTAGTGTTTTCTCATTGGGCCGTTAACTCAGGGGTAGAGTATCTGCCTTTTAAGCAGAGAGTCGCTGGTTCGATCCCAGCACGGCCCACCATATTTTTTTATTGACAACTAATTCGTTATCCCGCATTATGACGGGATTCATATCGGACGTGCGTATCAACAACGTCCCCATCGTCTAGCCCGGCCTAGGACACAGGCCTTTCACGCCTGCGACAGGGGTTCGAATCCCCTTGGGGACGCCAAAAAATATTGAGGAGTCAGTTCATACTGGCTCCTTTTGTATTTTTGAGCAAAATATTCCATGACATTGCGCGCTGCCTGCGGCCCAATTCTTGAGACGACTCAAACTCTGCCATCCCATTAACCAACTATTTTTTGTCATCCAATGTTTCTTTATTTTTTAAAGCCCTGTCTTGCAAGATGTCATGCGCCTCATTCACGATAGTGAATACTAGCCAGATACCTGTTAGAGATGGACACAGGTTTTCCGGTTTGAACTCATTCGAACAAAATGGCTTGACAAGAAACTTTTAATGGTTTCAAATGATCGATTATAGCTTGTGGGACTTTTTTGCGCTGAATTACTTTCTAACCTATTTTTCCCGGTAATGATCGATGGCTGTATTCAAGCGCTGCAAGATCATCCGGCCCCGTTAGTTTTCATCAATTGTTGAACTGTTCGTAGTTGTCGTTTTCAGAGTTCTGATGATTCATGATCGTGAACGATATAAAAGCGGTGATTTCAGTTTAACTTGTTTTTCACAACAACCTTTAATGAATAGATAAATAATCTTGTTTCCTCGGACGAGTTTGTGATGGTTTTCCATCAACTGAGCAACCGTCTGTCAAGAATATCGGGCAGCGCGACTCTGTGAACATGGGCCTTTAAGAGTCCATGTTTGGCGAGCGCTACATCCATGACATGAATTCTGATGGGTCTTAAACCCAGAGTTACTGTTAGGCCGAAAGGGGAATGCAATGAAGAAGACCATGCTAGCCGTAGCGATGTTGGCGCTGTTACAGGTGTTTATGGCGCCTGTAAGCTGCGAGGCGAATGATCCTGTTCTGATCGGTCTGCCCACCGCTGTGACCGCCTTGGAAGGTAAGGAGTGCATAAAGGCAGTGGAACTGGCTGTGGAGGAGATCAACGCCAAGGGCGGAGTGACTGTTGGTGGGATCAAAAGACCTTTGAAGGTCGAGACTCTTGACCTGCGCGACGCGTCGCCCGGAGTTCCGGTATCCGAAGCTCTGCTCGGAATGGAAAAGATGATCACCGAGAAAAAGGTCCACGCAATAGTTGTTGGACCATTCAGGTCAGAGTCGCTCATAGCTGGCATGGACCTCATTGCCAAACATAAGGTGCCGTTTCTGGGCACAATAGCAATGTCTCCCAAATCCGAGGAGAAAGTCCGGGAAAACCCTGAAAAATACAAATATGTGTTTAGAGTATGTCTGAACGCCCAGTCACTGGTCATGTACCTGGCTCAGGCGCTTGACTTCATGAAGTCAGAGTTTGGTTTCGACCGCTTGTACGTGATGACACAGGATGTTCTCTGGGCAAAAGCGACCGGCACAGGAGTCGCCGGTGTGGTCGAGTCCAAAATGGGCTACAAGGTCAAGGGACAGGAAGTATATCCCACGGGCGCTTCGGATTTTTCCGCAGGTCTGATCAAGGCAAAGGGTCAGGAGGCCCAGATCATACTGACCGTTTTTGACATGCCCCAGAGCGGTATTCTACTCAAGCAGTGGAAAAGCATGAAGATACCGGCAATGGTTGGTGGTTTCATATCTCCGATGGCGGGTCCTGGAGCGTGGAAGACATTTGAGGGGAAAATCGGCGGCCTGATAAACACAAATTTTGAACTAGGCAGCGCAATTCCGGTTGAAAAATATCCTCCGGCCACCAAATTCTTTGAGGCTTATCTGAAAAAGTTTGGTCAACCCATGGAGGCAGGTCACGGGCCGGCTCCGTCCTACGATTCCGTTTACATATTGGCGGAAGCTATTGAACGAGCCGGGTCACTGGACCCTGACAAAATTTCCGAGGAAATCAGGAAAACTGATCGCCAGGGTGTAATCGGCCGCATCAAATTCAACGACGGTAACCAGGTTGTGTATGGGAATGATCCCAGCCAGACTGCCTTGGGATGTGTGTCCCAATGGACTGAGGATGGCAAGCGCGTGATCGTGTATCCGAAATCCATTGCTGAGGGAGCCATCAAACTGCCGGAATGGATCAAGCCGGCAAAGTAGTATCGCTTTCATTCGCATCTAAAACATTTCAAACTGGAGCCCTGTGACTGAAATGCCCGGTTTTTCATGCCAAGGGCTCCATGACAATTTAGCCCTCAAGGGGATCGCCAATGCTGGAAGTCACCATAATTTACGGATTTATTAACAGTATCATCCTAGCCTTGATAGCCCTCGGTTTCAGCCTGACTTTCGGCATCAGCGGGGTTTCCAACTTCTCTTACGGGGCCATGTACATAATGGCGGGATATGCGGTCTGGATCATGATAAATCTTTTGGGCCTGCCGTTTGCCCTGGCCGCTATTCTTTCCATCATCTTCACAGCCTTGTTCGGCTGGGTGCTGTACAGGCTCGTTCTACTCCGAGTCCGAGGCATGGTGATCTCTGAGGTCATAGCGACGTTTGGTGTTGGTCTGGCCATTCTGGAACTGTTCAGGTATCTGGGATTCACCGGCTTTGAATACACTCTTCCGGTGTTTACTGACGGTAGTGTCATGATTGGTGAAACTTACATCGACCATCAAAGGCTATGGATTGTCGGCATCGGTATCAGCCTGGCGATCGGACTTTATCTGTTCACTCGCTTCACAAAAACCGGGCTGGCCTTCCGTGGAATTGCCCAGGATGAAAAGACGGCTCTTTCACTCGGGATCAACTCCGATCGTGTAGCCGGCCTGAGCGTTGCTTTCGGGTCCGGTCTGGCGGCAATAGCGGCGATCCTCATCCTACCCAGGGGAACGATATCGGTTAATGAGGGTTACGATGTCCTGATCAACGCCATGGCCGTATGTATCATTGGCGGTTTGGGCAGCACCGTTGGAGTCATAGTGGCATCTTTCCTTATTGGTTACGCCCAGATGATAACGGACGCTTTCTCTGGCCCGCACTGGAAGATGATAGTTTCGCTGGTGGCCATACTCATCATTCTTCTGGTCAAGCCATCGGGACTGTTCGGCAAACAAAAGGAGCTTGAGGAGCGGATCTGACTCTGGGAAGCTCCCTGGGTTTTTATTAATCCATAAAATTCAGCCTGTTTATGGCTCACAATGGCGGTAAAGTGAAACAAAAACGAAGAGAACGGATAGACCGTGGAATCAAGGTGAGATCGGACGATATTTTTGCGCTCACTTCATACCGGGAATTTCTTTACGTCTCTGTCCCACCTGTGGCGCCTGTAATATTGCTTTTGGCCCTTCCACTGATACTGCCACTATACTGGCAAAAGGTGCTGATAACCACATCTGTGTTCGCAATCCTGGCGTTAAGTTGGGACTTCCTGGTGACAGTAGGGATGGTATCTCTCGGACAGGCCCTCTTTTTTGGTATAGGGGCGTATCTTGCAGGCTACATGGACCTGGCGTTTGGGCTCCCTATAGTGATGACGGTCCCGCTGGCCACTATCCTCGGAGGCCTTCTCAGCGCTCTAATGCTACTTCCGGTGTTGCGGCTCCGAGGCGTTTATTTCTCCATGGTCACACTGGTGTTGCCATTGATGTTGGAGCGGACTATCGAAGCGACGGGTTGGCTGGGGGGAACAGAGGGTTTGACAGGCTTGAAGTCCTTCCCGAGCATTTGGGTTGAATGTTACCTGATAGTAATCGTGCTTCTGCTGGTCTTTTTCGGATTTCGCCGACTTGTCACTACTGACTACGGATTGGTGCTCAAGGCCATCAACAACAATGACCGGGCTGTCATGAGCGGTGGAATCAACATCTATTGGATGAAGGCTCAGGCTCTTTTTATAACCGGCGCTATCGGCTCATTCTGCGGGGCATTCATGACGCATGTCTACATGTTCGTAGGCATGCCCGTGTTCGCTCTCGACTATTCAATTCTTCCACTGGCTTCCTCTGTCGTAGGCGGTATGGGGTCTTTTGCAGGCTCACTGCTGGGCGCCTTCATACTGGTTCCACTGTCGGAGGCTCTCAGGGGAATAGGTGGGCTGAGAACGGTTATTTACGCGCTATCACTGGTCGTTTTCATAGTGGCGATACCCGAAGGAATTTTCCATTACGTTCAGAGAAAATATCAACAGTTTGAGAGATGGGCCGAAGTGGAAAACTGAGTGAATCCTCAAACTGATTGGTTAGAATAATTCCAAGCCAAAAGGAAACTGGTTGTAATTTATGTCAGAAACAACTGGGAATAAAAAAGGTGAACTTCTTCTGAAGGTCAGGGGTCTCAGCAAGAATTTTGGTGGAGTCAGGGCTGTCATCGGTGTGGATTTCGACCTTCACCAGGGAGAGCTTCTGGGCTTGATCGGTCCAAACGGTTCCGGGAAGACAACTCTTGTCAACCTGATCACCGGCTTCATCAAACCTTCTGATGGTAGGGTCGAATTCAAGGGCAAGAATATTACAGGCTTGATGCCGTATCGCATAGCCAGGCTAGGAATAGCCAGAACATTCCAGATGGCTAAACCCTTTGCGGATTTACCGGCATTTAAAAACATAGTCATACCTCTTTTCTCGCCCAGGGTTCGTGGATTATCCGGCGGTAGATACGGCGACAGAGATTCAGTCGCTAAGGACCTGTTGGAAGACGTGGGTTTCGAAAGAGACTCTTCAGTGACGTTCAAGGCCGCAGGCAGCCTCCCTCACGGTTACCTGAAGAGGCTGGAACTGGCAAAATGTCTCGCTTTAAGGGCGGACCTAATCATCCTTGATGAATTATTCTCGGGACTCAGCATTGCGGAATTGGCCAGCATCATCCCCATTATTGAAAAGATGATGATGGAAGGCAAAACAATCATAATGATTGAACATCGCCTGCGTGAGCTTTTCCGGATAGCCGACAGGGTGATAGTCCTGAACTTTGGACAGGTTATAGCTGATGGAAAACCTGCTGAAGTTATGGAGAGTGATGAGGTAAGACACGCTTACCTTGGAACCGAGGACTAACGAATCTGGAACTGACTGACGATATATTTCTCAATCAACCGCTTAGAAACATTAATCGAGTCGGGAAAACAAATGCTTCAAATATCCAACCTCATGGTTTTCTATGAGAACGCCATAGCGCTCAACGACTTCAGCATGACCGTCAATGCGGGTCAGATAGTTGCAGTAATTGGATCGAACAGCGCGGGTAAGACCACGTTGATGAATACAATCTCCGGACTGATCATTGACACGAAGATCAAGGAACAGCGAAAAGGCGGGGAGAGAATTACGCTTTATGGCAAGATTGTTTTCGACGGTAAGGACATCACGGAGATGCACCCTAGTGACCGTGTAAAGCAAGGTAT
The DNA here is from genome assembly GCA_964628605.1 of uncultured Syntrophaceae bacterium. Classification (GTDB taxonomy): domain Bacteria; phylum Desulfobacterota; class Desulfomonilia; order Desulfomonilales; family Desulfomonilaceae; genus CAITZA01. The sequence goes on along the minus strand of CAZVOU010000108.1, from coordinate 1,802 downwards.
GGTCCTTTGCCGGGAGCGTCACCCCATTTTTCCTGAATCCGACCTGGTTGAAAACCTTAAAATCGCGGGTTACCTCAGAACCAGGGCAGAAGTGTCCGATACCATAGAATACATTTTTGATCTGTTTCCGACTCTGCTCAGGCTTAAGACAAGAAAGGCCGGTTTCTTAAGCGGCGGTGAACAGCAAATGCTCACAATAGGCATGGCTTTGGTAGTCAAGCCTAAACTCCTGCTACTCGATGAGCCTCTGCTCGGGCTGAGTCCCGTCATGCAGAAAACTCTCGTGGACGCCATTTTGAAGATCAGGTCGGAAGCCGGGCTGACGATAATAGTGACTGAGCAGTTTGCCCGTCCGATTCTGCCGGTCATTGATCATGGATACGTGCTGGAAAATGGGATGTTGAGCCTGGACGGCCCGGGACTTGAACTCATGGAAAATCCAGAAGTCAAAGCCGCCTATTTTGGGGTTTAAAGGAGACAGCGCCTAACATGTCGGATCTTAAATACGGGACCATTTTCGAGGCTTTCGCAGCAACAGCCACTCAGTATCCTGACAATACCGCAGTGGAATATCTGGGCACAAAATATTCTTACAAAAAGTTGCTCGGCCTTGTAGAGAAGTTTGCAGGCGGACTCTCTCAACTCGGGATAAAAAAGAACGATAGAATCATGATGTATATCCCGAACTCCATACAACTGGTTCTGGCGTGGCTCACAGCGCAGCGGCTGGGCGCGATAATCATTCCCATCACGCCCATATACACCGTGCCTGATCTAAAATACGTCGCAAACGATACACAATCAAAAATCATCATTTGTTCCGACAGAAATTTTGGTTACGTCAAACAGATAATTTCAGACTCCCTCATCGAGAAGGTAATCGTCACGAATGTGGTGGATATGCTGCCCGCATGGAAAAAAGCTTTCGGATTTCTGGCGGACAAAGTGCCAAAGGGTCGCATAGAAAAATCCAACATGGTCGCGACGCTAAACAGTGTGCTGTCCATGGGTGGCTCGGCCCCGAAGCCCGATCTGAAGGAATCTGACATCGCAGAAATTATTTACACCGGAGGGACCACTAAACACCCCAAGGGCGTGCCTATCTCGCACGGGCTTTTCCTGGAGTCTTCCGAGGAGCAGCTAGGTGTTCGTGACGCCCTGTTCCCCAAGAACAAGGACGTCATCATGGGAGGCGCTCCTTTATTCCACATCGCCGGACAGACATGCAGCCTGTCCACTGTGGTTATAGGAGGGGGCACACTTATACTTCACCCCAAGGTGAATCTGGACGCCATATTTGACTCAATCCAAAGAAACAGGGCTACCAGCCTTATCGGCGTCCCGGCTCTTTACAGGATGATCCTCGACCATGATCGCGCCGATCAGTATGATTTATCATCGCTGAAGTACTGCTTCTCTGCGGCGGATGTGCTGCCACAGGAGATTGGGGCCCGTTGGGAGAGGAAATTTCAGAAACAGATATATCAGGGGTATGGCGCCACGGAAACATGTGGTGGAGTGTGCATGGCCCCAACTGATGTTTCCCTGCCTCCTTTGACTATGGGCAAGCTCCTGCCCAGTAAAGAGGTGCTGATTACGGAGTTGGACGGAGTCGATCCCCTTCCTCTGGGCGAGCCCGGAGAATTGCTTGTCCATTCCGGGAGAATGGTAAGCGCCTATTTCAACAAACCTGAAGAGACTGCGCAGGCTTTTGTGGAAATAAACGGGAAGCTGTTTTATCGAACAGGCGATATAGTGAAGTCTGATTCAGACGGCTTCTTCTATTTCGTGGATCGAACTGT
>CAZVOU010000107.1:0-1865 GCA_964628605.1 uncultured Syntrophaceae bacterium | reverse complement strand
CTTCGCATCGCGTACCGCCACAATCTGTTTGAGGCCCTCCACATTCCTGTTTTCCTCACCGGGCGCTTTCGGGAAAAGTTTACCTCCCTCAACTATTTCAGAGATGGCTTGCTCGAACGATATTGTCTGCCACTTGTTTTCGCCACGTTTACCCACCCTTTTGAGAACCTTGCGTATCCGGTAGGGGTCATAGGCGCTTTGAAGCCCAGCCTGACCTTTTGGACAGATTGATCCGTCTATGGCAGCCGCATTTTCCAAAGCTGTTTTGAAAGGGAGTTGAGGCAGCATCGTCCACGGGTTATAGGGATTTCCATCAATTTTGACTATTACGCCGTCCTGCAACTTTGCTTTTACTCCACATCCGGTGTTGCACTGGAGACAGACCGTGTTGATTTGATTGGATGAATCAGCTAGATCGTAAATCTTGTCCGGTCTGGCGCTATTTATAATGGAAGAGCGTCCACTGTCGCTCGCATCTGAATCCGAAGCGCCTGCAACCACCAATCCGGCGCCGAGCAAAGCTCCCCCTGCGAGAAAACTTCGCCTGGACGTATCCATATCTATCTTCTTTTTATTCTCGCTCATGATGACTCCTCTAGCTTTGGCTGAAGCCTGATTCAATACTTCTGTTTAGTAATGAACCAATATAGAAAATGGCCATCCCGACTGCGACCATGAGCAGGACGACAAGGTATTCCATGGAGGTTATATGATAGGTAAATGAAAGTCTTGGATCATGAAAAGCTTCCTGAATCCCTGGTAGTTGAGGAATGACCTGCCCAGGGATAAGTATGCACATCCTGGCGGCGCCAAAACCGATTACCGCTAACACGGATGCCACTACCCATAGTCCCCTGTTGTTTGTCGATAGCATTAACAGAGGGATAAGCACTCCGATTGCGAGGTGAATTACCCAGAACACAAACCAGTAGCCGCCAAAAAGAAGAAACTCAACATGGGGAGAATGGGCTCCGGGATTCCAGAAGACAATAGAAAACTCGGCGAATTCAAACACTACATAGATGATCAGACCAAATATGGTAACTGTTCTCAGGACCTTAAGAGCGGAGTCTGCCTGTGTGGCTCCTGCCGCTCTCACAAACAGCAGTGCGGTGGCTCCCAGAGTGATGGCTGAGATAAAAAATAACATGGACAACAGCGGGCTGTTCCAGAATTCATTGGTTCGGACTGCCTCGAAGAACACACCACTCTGGCTGGGGAAAAGAATCGAAAGAAAAATCCCAAGAACCAGGAAAGGTTTTAACAAACTGCTATTTTCGCTTAAACTCAGAACCCACGATATAACGGCGACAGCCACAAAAATATTGTACATCCAGGCGTTAAACGCCATCATGCTGGTAAAAGAAGGATTCGAGAGAATGTTCATCATCCTGTCCATCCTCCCCAGATCCAGCCAAACACCCAGAAAAGCGGGGAAAAGCCCGGCAAGACTCAAAACAATGGCCGTCCTGAGATCAGATTTTTTTGAAAAACCATCTATTCCAAACAGATAGCCCAGGCTTCCCAAAACAAAAGCGCCTCCAGATATTCCCACACCTACAAAATATACTCCGATCCATAGTCCCCACGGGACATAAGAGCCATATCCGGCCAGGTTGTGGCCATGAGTGAGCCGAAGATAAACTCCGAAAAGCCCGGCAAGAACAAACAGGATCCACACTGGCCATAGAAGTTTGGTCCAACCCGTGGGTATCGGGACAGTTTGAGAGGAAACAGAACCTGATTGAATAGACATGTAACAGCCCCCTTTCCTTAAACGATGTAGAAGCAATTGGGCTTGTTGTCCCAATGCGGCAATAGTGTCTGGACATTGTTCTTTGTAACTAACTCGCTCACCAGGCTGT
>CAZVOU010000106.1:0-4178 GCA_964628605.1 uncultured Syntrophaceae bacterium | reverse complement strand
GAACCTGTCCAGTTTCGGCCATTTCTTTTGGATTTCCTGCAAAGAGTCCTGTCAGCAGGGATGGCACATCGGTGAATAATTTATTTCCGACCAGAAGACAAACGTTGGCAGGGATTTTTTCCGGGTTGACAATTGGAGCTGTGATCCGTACCGGGTGGAACCAGCCCAAACTGACCGGTCAAGAGAAAACGCTTTCAGATTCAGAACTGATAAGACCTCCAGGCTCTATCCCCGAAAAAGACTTTCTGGCGAGATGTGTCCGGTGTGGTCTGTGCATGAAAGCCTGTCCGACTAACACACTTCAGCCGATATGGTTTAAAGCCGGACTAGAGGGCATTTTTAGCCCGATTCTTGTTCCAAGACTCGCTGCCTGCGAATTGAACTGCGCAGTTTGTGGACAGGTTTGTCCCACAAGCGCAATAAGGCCTTTAGATCTTCCAGAAAAAAAGAGCGTCAAAATTGGGACAGCCTGGATCGACAGGCAAATATGTCTGGTCTGGAATCAGGACAAAAAATGTCTGGTTTGCGATGAGGTCTGTCCTTACAACGCTGTAATATTTGCCCCAACCAAAGACAGGAAAAATGCTGTTCCCCATGTAATTCCAAATAAATGTACCGGCTGTGGCTGGTGTGAAAACAAGTGCCCGGTGACAGGAACGTCTGCCATACGGATCAGCATACTTGGTGAGGTGCGGCTTGGATCTGGTTCTTACATTGAAAAGGCCGCTGAATATGGTCTGGAGTTCAAAACCGACAAGACACATGGTGATGTCCTTGCGCCCGACACGTTTGATGTAACGGGTAAGGACCTTAATCCGGATGGCGCCTCTGAAGCAAAAACACCCAGTAGACAGAAGGACTTGCCTGAAGGATTTACAGATGACTGATTGTGACTCGTAAGATGATTTATTTCTCCAAAAAAGATCTTGTACGTTCGATCCAACTTAGGGGAAGGTTATTTGCCCCTGAGCAATCCTTTTTCATAGAAATACTGAAATACCACGGAGGGCTCCAGACCGCTCAATTCAGACACCTTGAAAATGGTTATTGATTTGCGTTCCATCCTGAGTTGGTTGATGATCCTTGTTATCCTGCCAAAAACCTCGTTACTCTGGTTAATATCCATGAAGATTCTCCCTTGAAAAAATTCTGAAAGTTGTGCGAAACCTGTTTTTGGTCAAGCAAGCAAAATTTTGGGATTCAAGCTTCTAATAAAGAATCTAGGTTGTCAGGAAAAATTGCTCGATAGATCTGAGAGCCTGATCCATCTTCGAACAATCAGGACCACCTGCCTGAGCCATGTCCGGCCGTCCTCCTCCTGATCCTCCGAGTTCTGCCGCCGCTTTCTTGACTATGTTACCCGCGTGGAATTTGCCTGTCAGGTCTTTTGAGACCAGGGCCAGCAGAAAACCTTTACCATCAGAACTAGCGCCAATAAGCGCAATTCCTGATCCCAAGGCATCCTTGAGACGATCTCCATATTCCCTCAACGCCTTGGGGTCTGAAATATCATCCAGATGCTGAACCACTACCCGATGCCCGTTAATTTCCCTTAAACCACCCAGGATGTCTTTGGATCCAGACCCCGAAGACAACTTATGCTTGAGGATTTCTATTTCACGATCCCTGGCCTTCTTTTCTTCAATCAATTTCTCCAGTTTTTTTGTCAATTCGCCGCGAGAGCCGCGCAAATGCTCAGCCAATTGCCTGATTTCAGCCTCAAGTGATCTCACATATTCTATGGCCCCTGTCCCTGTTACCCCCTCTATACGACGCACTCCCGATGCTATCCCGCCCTCTGAAAGGATCTTGAAGAAACCTATATCTCCTGATCGGTTTACGTGCGTTCCACCACACAACTCCTTACTCAGATCACCCATTGTTACCATCCGCACCATAGCCCCATATTTTTCTCCAAAAAGGGCCATGGCGCCTTCGGAGCTTGCCTGCTCAACCGGGATTATTCGAGACTCCACATTGACATTGATTGTTATGGCTTCGTTTACCAAGTCTTCAATTTTTTCGAGTTCAGACTGAGAGATGGAAGAAAAATGTGTGAAGTCGAAACGAAACCTACCCGGCTCAACAAGGGAACCCCTCTGACCAACATGGTCTCCAAGGACTTTCCTTAATGCCCACTGCAGAAGATGTGTAGCGGAATGGTTGGCCATGATGGCCTTACGACGAGTTTCGTCAACCTTCAATGCGACTTTTTGTCCCACCACAAAAGCGCCCTTTTTGACAGAGACTCTATGAGAGATTATCCCTGGGGCCGCTTTGATGGTGTCTTCCACTAACATACTGGAACCATTGGAGTGAATTAGCCCATGATCGCCTACTTGGCCACCTGACTCGGCATAAAATGGGGTTCGGTCACAAATCACCAGTCCACTCTCGCCCTCGGATAATTGCTCCACGGACTTTCCATCTCTGATCAAGGCTACTATGGACCCGGAATCCTGAAGTTTTTCATAACCTGTGAAATCGACTTCTGAAACCTTGCCCACCAGATCGGTGTCAAGCTTCTTCTCAGCTCCCTGGGATCCGTCCCAGGCTTCTCTGGCAAGGCTTTTCTGTTTCGACATTTCAAATTCAAATCCTGAGTGATCAACAGCAATGCCCAGTTCTGTGGCCAGATCCTGAGTGAGATCAGGCGGAAAACCAAATGTGTCATAGAGCTTGAACACCACCGATCCGGGTAGTATGGAAAGACCCTGACGCTTTATTTTGTCCGCTTCCTCCTCGAAGAGCAGTAATCCTCTGGAGAGAGTCTCGAAAAAACGCTCCTCCTCATTCCGAATTACCTTGTTGATCAGAGTCCTGTGGGTAGTCAGCTCAGGATACGCTGCAGACATGTGGTCGATCACCACACCAGATGTATCAAAAATGAATGGTTCATTAAGTCCTATGTATTTTCCGTACCGAATGGCTCTCCTCAGGATTCTTCGCAAGACATATCCTCTGCCTTCATTAGAAGGCAAAACACCGTCCGATATCAGAAAAGCCGCAGCTCTGCTATGATCAGCTATGACTCTGATGGCTATCGAATCAAAGTCGTGCCCGTGACACCTCTTGTGGCTTAATTCTTCAACCCTGTTTATGATCGGAATAAAAAGATCAGATTCCCAGTTGCTATCTTTCCCTTGGACTACGGCCGCTAAACGCTCAAGACCAAGACCCGTGTCAATTGATGGCCTCGGTAGTGGCGTCATCTTACCACTGGAATCTCGATCAAACTGCATGAAAACCAGATTCCACAACTCGAGAAACCGATCACACTCGCAGGCCGGACCACAATCAGGAGCCCCGCAACCTAACCTCGGTCCCTGATCGATGTGAATTTCTGAACATGGACCACAAGGTCCTGAGTCACCCATGCTCCAGAAGTTCTCTTTCTCTCCAAGCCTCTGTATCGGGTTGGAATTGATCCCCAGCACACTCTTCCAAAGGTCTTCAGCATCATCGTCATCAGTGTAAATCGTTACATGAAGATCTTTTTTGGGGAGCCCCAGATCTTCTGTCATAAATTCCCAGGCAAAAGCTATCGCGTCTTTCTTGAAATAATCTCCAAAAGAAAAATTACCCAGCATCTCGAAGAAGGTATGGTGACGGGCTGTGTGCCCAACATTCTCAAGGTCATTGTGCTTACCACTCACTCGCAAGCATTTTTGTGAGGTAACAGCCCTTGAGTACTCCCGTTTCTCCTGACCGGTAAACACCTTTTTGAACTGAACCATACCTGCGTTCGTAAAAAGCAATGTAGGGTCACCTTCGGGAACCAGCGAGGAGCTGGCAAGTCTCTTGTGACTTCTTTGTTCGAAATATTTTAAAAAACGTTCCCTCAGTTCTGCTCCCGTCATGTGACCTCCGTGCGAAAAATCTAACGTCCCAGACGCAGTCGATAGCCTTTATGCGACAACCATAAAAAGGATCTGCCCACTACCGGGGGCTCAATGAGCCCAATCCCCAGGCGCTATCATAGGGCGCTTTTCTGGCGCAGCTTTTTAAAATAACAGATTTTTCTCAATTCTTGCAACTAAATCAGAGATAACGCGAGTTTTTCCATGGCTGCCATAACATCACAATCGCCGCAGACTCCCAATCCATAAACATAAATACTTTTTTATTATATTTGTTTATTAGACTAGAACCTTTGCATATATCAAGCCAATTAATAT
>CAZVOU010000105.1:0-5499 GCA_964628605.1 uncultured Syntrophaceae bacterium | reverse complement strand
TTGCCGTGATAACCCGCCGAGTCATGTTCAGCGCGTACATATTTTTTTTATCATCAATACCATTGCGTCCTCGATCAATTTGACATCTTGGGGCAATAGAATGATTTTTGCGTAAAAAAAGCGCTCACGAGATGGATGTTTTACCTTCACGTAGAGCGCACAACCTGAATGAGACCAATGAGAAATTTTTGTTCTTTCAAACCACCGTCGGACAACCTGAAAATGAGTGTGAAACCTCTTGTCTAGTCATCTTGAACATTGACCAAAGGCCGAGGTAAATTGGTTGATACAACCAATTCTTAGGCTGCGCGGGTCACGGCCATTCCCGAAAAGTGGAGCTGGTTTATTTTCCACCTGTCATGAATCTGGCGCAGGACCGCAGTAAACCTGAAAGGAATGGGGGTAAAACGATCTATGTTGACTTTTCTCAATGTGAATACATTGCCTTCCGCATTCACCTCGACTGTCCCCAAATGGCTTTCTCCCTCGGTGGAGGCCCTCAGGACACATTCTCCCGAAAATATTGACATAGTCCTGTAAATTGACACATGGTTCGCTACAACGCTGATCTGCAGACGATTGATTTGACTGAATTCATCATTTAGATGTCGCATGAAGTCATCCCGGGATGTTATTTTAAAGCCATCCAGACTGTAACCAATAAAGTTTTCATCAAAGTGGAAGTGTGACAGCGTCAATTCAATGTTCCTGTCGTTGTAGGCGCTGATAGCGTCAACGATTGCTTTTTCAATCTCATTTCTGTTTCCGGCAATCATATTTTTCTCCTGCTCTGACTTGAAACGACTGATTGATCGATTTCCCACCAAACAACTGAGCAAGACGTGTGCCATTCCCATGAAAACAGTTTCCGGTTTTGAAAACTTTTTCCCAGAATTCCGGAGAGACTTTTTAAAAAAGGAGGAAAAACAGATTGAAGATGTCGGTTGTTGAGACAATTCACGATTGGAAACATTCATGATTCCTGGAGACGGAACTGGAAAGTCCAGAGATATTTCAACATAGATTCCATGCCCCTAGCATGAAACGCTCCCCAAATCCCCTTAAAAACTTCCCAATTCCTACACGTGAGATTAACATTGGAATGCGCCAGGTGACGTCATTCAGCTAACGGTTATTCAGTAACTGTCAATAGTGTTGTTTTTACGAATTTAATTCAGTCCCATGTCTTGACACCCGGCATTCCTCATCAGGGAGATGTTGAGAAATTTGCGGAAACTGCAAACAAATCAAAAAATAATAGCTCGTCATAATAATGTGTTATTTTCATTACACCATGCGATAATTAAGGCAATGGACAATGGATCTCGATGTCATGAAGCTAATACAAGCGTTCCTCTTTTCATCCAACCTTTTATCGTATACTCCTGATGGCGAATCACGCGCCACCACTCCCGTGTGATAGCGATTTCCAAGACACCCGTTCCAATATGGGGGGTTTAAAATCTATTGCCACCGGCTGGGTCTGATCATGACATTCTGGTAAAAACAAACTGGTTGTTGTCGTGGCCACCACCACAGGTAATCATTCGGTCCAACCTGTAACCCCGTGCTCTGAAGAAATTAAATACCTTATCGGGTCCGGCAACCTCAAAGGGTAAGCCTCCTACCCAATCTGTGATGTCATGCATTCTGGACATGCCACGGCGGCTATAATAAGTTGACCAATGGTTCCAGGGGAGTTTTCCTTGCATGATGTTCTTGACTACATACGGCGCCTCCGCGCCGGGGACAAACAAAGCGGTGAACACCGGCCTCGCCCATTCGGGAAGACGGTTATAGAATTTTTTAATAGAAAGCCAGGCCTTGCTGGCAAACCCCTGATCATTATATATTGCAACGTAAAGCTTTCCCGCCGGTTTGACTGTGACGCAAACGTTTGACAGCGCTCTCCAGAGGTCTCCGGTATGGTGAAGAACGCCATAAGAATACACTATGTCGAATTGGCCAAGTCCCGAAAGATATTCTGAATCAAGAGCATCACCTCTTTCTATCTTCCAGTCAGGATCACCTGGAGCATATTCAGCTCTAAGTCGTCCAGCGCATTCTACCGCCTGCTCGTCGTAATCGAATGAACAGATTGAAGCCGCCGCGAGTCTTTTTGCAGCAAGGCTGAATAAACCGCTTCCGCATCCTATATCAAGAAAACTCTTGCCTTTCAGGTTTGGAAGCTCAAGCATTTCCAGGAGGGATTCCTCTGCGGTTTCAATTCGCGCCAGATTGAGAGTTTTCAGGAAGCTGGTCCAGTTCTTGCCAAATTCAAATCTGTCCGTCTGAGTCTTATTTTCTTGGGCCATTTATTCGTCGATTCTTTATTTTTTTTTCTTGAGATCGAATTAACACTGAGTTTACTATATTTGTGATCATATGTGCCAATTTAGAGAAAAAATAAGGGACTGGCAACATCTGATCAAGACCGACTCCAGGAGAACATGCCACTGAGTAGGGAAATTTTCGATTTTTTCTTTTTTCCACTCTTGTTCATCCAATCGAATTTTCATTCTATGAGTATCATTTGATATTCGCATTCAGCCCGCGATAAAGGGACTCTTAAATGTATGGAGATACTATTGACGCCAAGCTGATGAGCGCTAGCGAGGCGGTCTCGAGATTTGTTAAAGATGGTTGTCAAATAGCTCTTGGCGGGTTTACCGTGAGCAGAAATCCGATGCTCATAGCTCGTGAAGTCATTCGCCAGGGCCTAAAAAACCTTCATGTTGTGTGTCACTCTCATGGTCAGGCGCTGGATTTGCTCGTAGGGGCAGGTAGTGTTTCGCATCTGGAAATAGCCTACGGCGGCACCGGCAGATTTGCCCCAACCTGCATACGATTTCGTAAAGCAGTTTGTAAGGGTTCTATAAAGTTGGAAGACTACTCCAACTACCACATGAGTCTCAGGTTTCTGGCCGGTTCCATGGGTCTTCCTTTCATGGCAACCAAATCAGGGCTGCAAACGGATTTGGTCAGGCTGGAAGGCTTTCCGTCAGAGGAGCGTGGTCTCGCAAAAATACCCAACAAGAAACTTGACATTATTCAGAATCCTTTCTCAAAGGACGTAGACGATGTAATACTCTTGCCGGCTCTCAATCCGGATGTTTGCATCATTCATGCGCAATACGTGGGGACAGACGGGGCTGTCAGAATAAAAGGCCTTACCTTTGCTGACCTCGAGCAGGCCAAAGCCTCCAAACATGTTATCGTGACATGCGAAGAGATACTACCAAGAAATGTGATCAGGCAAGACCCTGATCAAAACTCATTGCCTCCGTTCTTTATAGACGCCGTGGTGCATGCGCCTTACGCAGCGCACCCAACTGCATGTCATTATTTTTACGACTATGACCCTTCACATCTCAGGTTGTATCAGAAAGCAGCTCAAGATGATGAAGCTTTTCAGAGCTACCTGAAAGAATGGGTCTATGATGTTGCAGACCAGTCGATTTATCTTGAAAAGATAGGAATCAACGATTTGTTGAGAATAAAAGCAGATCCCTGCCTGGGTTATGCCCGTGGTCTGGACAGAAGGTAAAGTTAGGACACGAATTGACTCAATATACCAGACTGGAAATGATGGCTATCAGCGCCGGAAGAATGATCAGCGACGGAGACATTCTCTTTGCAGGCACCGGTGTTTCAATGTTGGCGGCAACCGTCGCAAAACGAATCCATGCCCCAAACTCTGTTGTGTTTTTCGAGACAGGAGGTATAGACCCGTCGTTGGATGAATTGCCTCTTGCCGTAGCGGATCCAAGGGTCATGTCCGGAACATGCATGAACACCGGTTTGATCGATTCGTTCTCCATACTGGGTAATCAGCGTTTCAGGACAATCGCATTTTTAGGCGCCGCCCAGATTGACCGTTACGGTAACCTGAATTCAACAAGCCTGGGTGACTACCACGCGCCTCGATCGAGATTCCCCGGAAGCGGTGGAGCCTGCGACGCGGCTTCATTGGCGTCAGGCGTCATCATCTTCATGCAACATGAAAAGAGACGCTTCGTTCAGAAACTGGATTACTTAACCAGCCCGGGATGGCTCTCAGGAGGAAAGTCCAGAGAAGAGGCCGGATACAGGCGCGGGGGGCCAATAGCGGTAGTGACCAACATTGCAATCATGGAGTTCGACCCTACAACCAGAGAGATGTTCCTATCCAGAACATATCCCGGAGTTACACCAGAAGAGGTCGTTGATCAAACCGGTTTTCCAATTGACATAAGTCGTTGCTCCGAGGCTGAGCCTCCAACTGATTATGAGCTATCCACACTCAGAAATCAGGTCGATCCTCAAAGGCTTATTCTGGCCTGATTCCCCACATTCTCAATTATGAAAATCATTACAGCTCTCTGAATGGAATTGCCTTCTTTCAGAGAGCAATCATATTCAAGGTCATTGCAGTATTGGTTATATTCCTGTTCAAACCGTTGGCGAGCGCGATATCTATTCCTGCCCCCGCCAGAGAAGCCATGGTTAGTGCTTCCAGATTTTCCGGGTAGAGATTTTTTATTCCACTCCGTATATTAGAAAGACCGCACATGGTTCTGGCATGTTCCTGAAACACTGCGCCGGAGGACAGGAGCCTGACCGTCTTTACCACCTCTCCAATCCTTACCATTGAGTCAGGCCAAGTCATATTCGGCAGGACTGGGTCAAAGATCAGCTTGTCCGAATCTATGCCATAATCGATACAAACCGATCTGAGTTCAATTGCCAATGATATTTTTTCATCGACCATCGGTGGTGTGAAGGATTTTTCATCCATCAGGAGGATTACAAGTTCAGAGTTGCGACTCTTGGCCAGAGGAAGTATCCCTTCAAGTTTGCCTGGTTCGAGGGATAACGCGCTAAGGATCGGGTTGTCTTTGGCAGCTCCCAGCCCGATTTCCAGCAAACGTGGGTTCGGGCTGTCCAGGATCAACCTGAGGTTGGTTGCTGACTGGACGGTTTCGACCAGGAAGGCCATTTTGTTTTCGTCTCTCCTGCTCAAATGCCCTGGATTTATGTCGATAAAATCAACTCCGGCGCTCTCGAAACGCTTCACCAACTCCTTGATTGGCTCTGGGTCAAGCCTTTTCAAGGCATCAATAACCACAGGATTAAGTCCGTGAAGATTGTCAGCGGCAAATTTCATAAAAACACTCCGGCCGATATAGGCTCGAGTAAAAATCTTTCAAATGATGTTTTCAAAAATGGTCAATGACATTCTTTCCTGAACATCTTTGCATAAATTCCAAATACATACTTTTGCCTGTCTCTACTGTGCGCAATATTCCAGAGACAAGATCCGGAGAAATTTGACTTCGACCAGCTTCTTTAATGTTTGCATCAGCTATCGCCTGTGCGCCCAAAAGCGTCGATCTTAACAATTCGACTGAAACAATGAGGTCTGGAACCAGATGAGGTCGGCAGGCTCTTGCTACTTCTGCGGCCAAAGACATCCCGACCAATACTGTGCTGATCATTTGGAAAGGAACATCAATGACC
>CAZVOU010000104.1:0-2388 GCA_964628605.1 uncultured Syntrophaceae bacterium | reverse complement strand
AAACAGCCGGGAGATGGGAGTTCGGAGTTGGGAGTTGGGGAAGACATAAGCAAAGAGACATGTTCCGTTATTCAAACACGCCAGGCAATAAAGTTTTTTTGATTCTTCCCTATCTCATAACTTCCATCTTCAAGCAGCCGGCAGTTGGAAGTTGGGAGCTGGCAGTTAGGGAAGATATGAAAAACCATAGATGTGATTCGGTATTCCAGACAGCTGGGCAAAAAAGGGGTTGCTGGTTCTTCCCGATCTACGTTCTACGATCTACGTTCTTCCGGACATCGGCTGGAGACTTCTACAACACTGGAAATGTAATCTCACAAAACCTTAAGCAATATTTCTACTGCGTCAAATTCTATAGTTCATCTGAGGCTGACCTGATTCTAGGCCTGCCGCGTTCGGCAGTGATTATGGCCCCCTGCTGTAGCTCGTTTCCGTGAGAATCCAGAATCTTTACACACACCATGCACTGCCTTGACCAATTCCTTTACAGCATCGCCTGAGACACAGGTATCGACCAAGAGCTTCATTGAACACCGGATTGGAACAACAACTCAAATCTTTCATGACGTAAGAGTTTGTGGGCGAAAGTCAGGCAAGCCAGAAGATCTTCCCTCTCAAGCCAGGGATAGTTGGCAAGTATGTCTTCCGCTGAATCACCTTCCGCTAGCATGCCCAAAACATGCTCCACCCCCAGACGACGTCCTCTGATAATTGGTTTACCAGCAAAAATATTCGGATTCACTGTAATACGCTTTAAGAGATCCTGGGCCATGTTAGGTTCACCCTTTCGAACCCTCGGGAATGAATTCCCGGATTCAAGCACCGAAGTCCCTGTGGAACTGCAGCGGCAGTCCGAGGCTCGTGGAGGACTTCTATATTTTAGCCCTTCACTTCAGTTTCCGAATGAGTGCGCTTCCATATAGCATCGGGACACAGGTCATACCCGTTGATCCACACAGGGGCGCCGGACTCAACGAACACTTTATTAAAAACGTCCTTGTTCTTGAGCGGATTTAGCATGGGGGTGTTTTGCTCAAGAATGTAGCTCATGTCGTAAATGACGGCTTCATCATTTTCAAAGACACATTCTATCCGATAGTCATCAAGAGCCCTTACGTTTCTAATTTTAATCATTGTCCGCTCCTGGTATACGATTCAGTGGCTGATTATTCTGCGCAAGACGCCAGTCCTCCAATTTTCTGTAGTCTCCAAGATTGTCTTGCAGGACTTCATACACTAGTCTGCGGTCAACATCCATGTACTCATGAACAAGAATATTCCGGAATCCAATCATACTGACCCACATCTGTTCCATTTCGTCGGTCAAGTATCCATGTTTCGCCAGGAGTTGCGGAATATCGCTTTGCCAGTTCACTTCACCGAGTTTTAAATCTGAGACAACGTGGTTTCCAATGTCGTTCACAGATTCTATTGACAGTTGCAGGAAGCGTTCAGCAGCCCCGTACCTCTCCGGTTCCGCCATGAATTCGTCAAATGAGTATCGGCTGATGTGGCCAAGGATACCCAGGTATTCTTCCAAACGAGCTAATCTCTTGCGCAATAATTCAACGTTAACCATTCAATAGACGTTTCTTTAGAGCTTCTCGCTGGACCCTGAGATATGGCAGAAAATCTGTGTATTGACGGAGTGTCAGGGAAAACATCGATCCGCTGTCGAAATCATCCACCTGGTAGATCACTTTGTTGTGCTTCACTATCTCGAATCTCAGGACTATATCTTGCACATCGAGGAAAACAATATCGACATTGCAGAAACCCTGGCGAGCAAGGTCGGATAATAACTCGAGTTTTTTATCGTGAATGGAGTCATCTGCCGGCACTATACCGATGTCCAGATCGCTATCGGACTTGAGATTGCCTGAAGCAGCCGAACCAAACAGATAAACAGCCTTTATGTCGTTATATTTTCTAAAAACTTCAGGAAGTATTTCGAGATCCGGAAACGGTTTCTTCATGTCGGCCAATAGTTCGTAAACAGCCGGGAGATGGGAGTTGGGAGTTCGGAGTTGGGGAAAGACTCAAAAACCCGGAGTATCGATTCTTTCGTCAGAAGGCTCAGAGTGGTTGACAATCGATATTACTAAAGAAACCTATAATGTATGGATGATCATTTTTGAGCGCCGAAACAACCAATCCCAAGGGTCCGCTCACTTTTTACTGGGGCAAACAAAGGCGAGATGTTCAACATGACCATGCGATTCGTAAGTGGCTGGGACCTGCACCGTCCTCAAGTAAGATACTGAACAAAGCTTCGCCCCGCAGCTTAACCATAAACGCTGGTTTATATTAAGCTTTATGCATAAGTCTTCACAATCCGGGGACTGTGACTGTTCATCGACAAGTATGTTAGCATTTACAGGTGTTATT
>CAZVOU010000103.1:0-4604 GCA_964628605.1 uncultured Syntrophaceae bacterium | reverse complement strand
GTCGCAGGTAAACCAATAATAGGACCAAAAATAGACATTAATCGAGCTGGTCAACTGCTCGTTAAATATCGATCCTTTCTTGAATTGCGAACCCATGGTCTAAAACCTCAATTTCTAGTTAAACTGAGTCTACACGGAGTGTGTGACCGGTGTCAAGCTATAAAACGTTTCATCGCGAAAATAATCTGAAACGAAACCTTGCCTGGTTAATTCAGTCATGGACATAGAGTTCGAGAAAATTCCTGAACATTGCGACACCATCTGCTGTAGCTATGGACTCCGGATGGAACTGCACACCCTCTATTTTCAGTTCGGCGCTCCTGATGCCCATGACCTCACCATCGGCAGTCCTCGCCGTAACGGTCAACGGTGTTTTAACCGTCTTTTCGGACACTATCAGGGAGTGGTACCTCGTGGCCTTTACAGGGTTCAATAAGCCTTTGAACAGGCCTGAGCCATCATGGGTGATCATGGATGTCTTTCCATGAACGGGTTCTTTGGCGTGAGTCACTGTGGCCCCGAAGACGTGCCCGATGGCCTGATGTCCCAGGCACACCCCTAGTATGGGGACGGCTCCTGTGAAATGTTTTATTGCCGGGCATGATATTCCGGCGTCTTCAGGCCTCCCCGGTCCCGGTGATATGACGAGCGCCGACGGGGCCATCGCCTCGATCTCTTTCACTGTTATTTCATCGTTGCGGTGGACGGACATGCGGCAGTTCAACATCCCGAAAGCCTGGACTATGTTGAAAGTGAATGAATCATAATTATCTATTATCACTAGCATTGTTATTCTCCTGCCGCAGCTTTGAGGGCTGCTGTGCCGTGCGCCGCCTTTTTCAGGATTTCTTCGTATTCCATTTCAGGTATTGAGTCGGCAACTATTCCGGCCCCGGCCTGGAGAATAAATTCATCCCCTGCAAACTCGATCATCCTTATGGCGATGCATGTATCCATTTTGTGGCCTGATCCCCAGAAACCGACTGCTCCTGCGTAAGGTCCTCTAGGCGTTTGTTCCAACTCCGATATTATCTCCATCGCACGGACCTTCGGCGCGCCTGAGACTGTCCCAGCCGGGAAAGCAGCCTTGAAAACATCCCACGAATCCAGGCCCTCATTCGGGACCCCTTCCACCTGTGAAACAATGTGCATGACGTGGCTGAAACGCTCCACCGTCATGTACGGGTCAACCCTTACCGTCCCGTATTTGCAAACCCTGCCGGCGTCATTTCTCGCAAGGTCCACCAGCATGATGTGTTCTGCTTTCTCCTTTTCGGAGTTCATCAACTCCCGCTCCAGGTAGCGATCAACGGCCTGGTCTTTGGAACGACCCCTGGTGCCCGCTATCGGACGGATATAAATCAGGCCGCCATCTATTTTTACCAATGTTTCGGGAGAAGCTCCGGCGAGTTTCTGGTCCTCATTGGCGCAGTAGAACATGTAAGGGGAGGGGTTTTTAACCCTCATCCATCGATAGACATCGAATGGGTCAACGTTGGTCTTGCCCTTGAACTGACCGGACAGGACCACCTGGAATATGTCCCCGTCGAGGATGTGTTTTTTGGCTATTTCCACCGAGTTCATGAAATGGTCTTTGGAAGGGTAATCGTAAGAGAAAGTTTTGCGCGAAAAACCGTTGTAGGCGTTGGCCCTGAGTTTCTCCTCCACATCTCTCATCATGGCGGCGCAGTCCGTCGTTGACCTCGAAATCGCCACTACCGTCATCAGTCGCCTGTGATGGTCAAAAATTACGAACTGAGAGAGCAGATAGAGGTCTGCCAGGGGTTTGGCGCCAAGGTAAGCGTCGGGCAGTTTTTCGATGAGCCTGACTGTGTCGTAACCGGCGTATCCGACGAGTGAACCCACGAAGGGAAGGTCGGGCGCCCCGGCGCAAGACATGCCGTTGAGGAAGTTTCGTGATGAGTCGAAAAACTCCTCCGGCTTACATACCCCGACACCATTGTCGTCCCATATTTCAACCCTGTCAGGGTATAGTCTCACCCCTCCCAGGGGGCCCCAGGCGATTATTGAATACCTGCCTATCGATTCTACCGTCTCGCTGCTCTCAAACAGGTAGGCGGTCTTCTCCGACTTGCACAATTTCATAAACGCTGAGACCGGAGTCTCCATATCGGCCAGTAATTCTTTGGACATTGCGATGAACTGGTTCACTGTCAATTCCTTTCCACCTGAAAACAAAAAACCCGCCAGGGATGATGGCGGGTTAGCGAGTCTGTTTATTATTGAAAATACTGACTAAAACAGGGAACAGGCCAAGCCGCGCCACAGATGATGGGTGCGCCAGTTACGCCAGCGGGCGGAAGTTTCAAGGCTGGAATTTGAGATTTTCGTGAGTTTCATTAAAAGGCCGATCCTGTTAATCCTTCTCCATTATTGCTAATTCTAGATTGTAGCCCTCTGATTTGTCAATAGCATTCGTATGATGGCGGACCGGACTCAACGCCAATTGTGGGATAATCTCGCCAGGACGGGATTGAACGGAACAGGAAATCAGATCGAAACAACGCGGCTCTCCATGTGTCTGATTAATAATTTTGAGGGATTCCCGGATTCATGTTAGATATTTTATTCACTGCCAAATTGTCGTTAGAAAGTGTCTTTGGGCGGCCACATCCCCAGTAGGGAGGAACCAGTCATCAGACGTTCACCGGTCATCAACGTCATACTCTTTATTGTCACCATGATCACTACCACTGCGGTCGGTGGTCTGTATGCCAATGACACATTTGAATCATGGCCGCTATTCTTCCTGAACGGCCTGGTGTTTTCCGTTCCGTTGATGGCCATACTCTCCGTTCATGAAATGGGGCATTACATGGCCGGCAGACGTCGTGGCCTCAATGTCACCCTTCCGTTCTTCATACCATCCATACCCCCATTGGGAACATTCGGAGCTTTTATCAAGGTTCGATCATTTATTCCGAACAAAAAGGCTTTGATGGAATTGGGAGCGTGGGGACCCTTAAGCGGGGCTGTTGTCGCCATTCCGCTGCTGTTCCTCGGATTGTGGTTGTCGGAATCGACTCCTCAAACGCCATCGCAAGCAGTCGGAATATCGTTCGGCACCTCGTTGATACTTGAATTGGGTGTCTTGCTGCGTTTTGGGGACTTTTCATTCAACAGCATGATCATCCTGCATCCGACGGCCATGGCGGCTTGGTTTGGGCTTTTCGTCACTGCGATGAACCTTTTGCCCATGGGACAACTCGATGGCGGCCATGTCATATATGCGCTGTTCGGCTCACGTATATCCAGAATCATAAGTCTGGTGGTATTCAGCGCCTTGATACCGCTGGGCATATTTGTCTGGCACGGGTGGCTGGTTTTCGGCGCGCTGACATTGCTTCTCGGGTTGAAACACCCACCTCCGCTGGACGAATACACACCGCCGGACAGGTCCGCCAGGCTCACGGGATACGCTGCAATAATCCTTTTTATACTGACTTTTGTCCCGGCCCCGGTTTCAGTATCAGGGTAGTTTCAGATTCATTCATGTTTATTTCTCGAGGATAGTTGACATATACTCATGGTTTGATTTATTTTCTTATGTCACCTCACGACGAGGCGCCGGGGTAGCTCAGTGGTAGAGCAGTTGATTCGTAATCATCAGGTCGTGGGTTCAACTCCCATCTCCGGCTCCAGAACACACACGTCGCCTATTGTCCGCCTGATGGGTTTTTTTCCGATATTCTAATCCTGTTTTGACAGTTTGTTCGTGGGGTCGCCTTCGTCCACCATGGCCTTCAGAATCGCCCTTTCATCGACACTGGGGAGGATGCCCCGAACGTTGGCGGAAATCACGATTTGTCCGTCCTGGTTGCTGAATTCAACTACCGCTTTTGCGCGGCCCCTGGCGTCAATATCGGTGAATGTCCATGCGCAGGTGATGGTGTCTCCGAAATACACCGGCCTCTTGAAGGAAAAATCCATATGCGAAGCTAACACCCCTATCTGTCCGCCAATTTCAGTAAGCATACTCCCGACGAGCAATCCGTGGCAGATACGTCCTCCGAATTTCTTGGCATTAGAGAAACGGTCCTCAAAATGGACAGGGTTGTAATCAAGCGTCATATCGGCAAAACCAATCACATCCTGCTCGGTAAAAGTCCGGGTAATGGAAAAGCAGTCCCCTGTTTTCAATACTTCTATGGTCTTGTTCCTGATGTAAGTCATTGGAATGATCTCTTCCCCCTGATCTACGAATTAATACCTCGATTAAACGGCCAATCACCGGCAATTTGCAGGAGGATTGACCGAGTGATCGAGTATAACAGCTTTCAGGCAAAATATCCCCCCGGGTCCTGGCCCATTTAGCGTCCCGGAGACACCATGAGCACTTTCTATTACTCATCACAGAGGCGGCCGTTCATCTTTATTCATCCAGAAACTTTGGCGCCCGCCTTTCGAAGAATGAGGTTATCCCCTCCTTGAAATCCTTGCCACGATAGGCGTCTCGACGTAATTGCTGAATTTCCTCGAAGTCATCCGGAGTCAGCGCCGGCCCGGACGTGAGCTTTCTGAGTTCAGCCTTCAACAGGCGAACCACCTTGGGAGCGCGCGAAGCGATGGCGGCGGCTACCTCG
>CAZVOU010000102.1:0-1826 GCA_964628605.1 uncultured Syntrophaceae bacterium | reverse complement strand
CTTGACGTCGAAAAAGTGGTGGGGGGCGTGATTGGTCTTGCCGCTGGATTGACCCTTTCGTTCATGTTGAATTCCAGCCTCGCTCAGGCTCTCAATTATTCAGAAATCGTCGCTTCTATCTGTGGCCTGACTGTTAGCGTTTTCAGTCTTGTGGGTATGCAGTTGGGATCCGCCAAGGCCAGAGAGTTCAGGACAAAAATTAAGGAGCTTCCTGAAGCACAAAGAAAGATAGTCGGAATTCTGGACACCTCAGTAATAATTGATGGGAGAATTTCTGATGTGTGTGAAACCGGTTTTGTGGAAGGTGATCTGATCATCCCACAGTTTGTGCTGAAGGAACTGCAGGCGATAGCTGATTCGAGCGAATCTACCAAACGCACCAGAGGTCGAAGAGGCCTGGACATACTGAACAAGATGAAAAAGCAGGCCAATGTTAGCATAATCATAGAGGAAACTGATTTTCCGGCAGTAAAAGAGGTCGATCAAAAAATCATAAACCTGGCTAAGGAAACCGGCTTTACGATTCTTACCAATGACTTCAATCTGAATAAAGTCGCGGAAGTTCATTCAATACAGGTTTTGAACATAAATCAGCTTGCCAATGCCCTGAAACCAGTGGTGTTACCCGGAGAAATAATGAGGGTGCAAGTCCTCAAGGAGGGGAAGGAAGCCAATCAGGGGGTCGCCTACCTGGATGACGGCACCATGGTTGTCGTCGATAACGGCAAAAAGTGTCTCGGTAAAACCGTAGATGTCACTGTAACCAGCGTTCTTCAGACCACTGCCGGAAGAATGATATTTGCCTCGAACAAAAATCCCCTGCTTTCATAATACTGTTGATTCAAAGACAACCGAGCCTGGCATCGATCTCCAGGCCCGGTCTTCAATTCAACAAGGGGCTTAATTAGTGGGCCTTTCCCTCAAAGCAGGTTCAGCTGCTGGACCTTGTTGACAAAAAATCCTGCCACAACTTGAATCCAGACTCGGTCGGATTGCCCGCGTCGTTCCACCACTGAATGAAATCCCTGTATACCCCTAGAAACTCGGGCCAGTTGCCGTTGGGAGCGTATCTCTTTCTCCAGTCCGGATATAGATCATCATTGGCAAGCTGGAACTCCTCCTGTCCAAAATCGGCAAATGTCTTCTGGAATAACTTGAATTTTTCCTCCTTGCTCATCTCTGGAGTCACCGCTGGTCGAGTCGGCGTGACCGCCACCTGTTCCTTTGGAGGTTGCGCAACTGTGGCCGCTGGAGTGGATTCCTTCTCCATCGTAGGCGCCACTGCAGCCTTGGGTTGAACTACATCGCCAGAAGATGGCATGGAGCCCGGCAGGTTCATCTGAGAGGAAGGAACAAGTGGCGCTGAAGGAGGCGCCATCGACATGGCCTGCTGTGGCGGAACCATCTGGAGTTGAGCGACAATCCAACCCTTGGAAGGATCAAATTCCTGGATACCCCCAAAAAGCTTGTCTATCCTGTAAGCCTTTCCCAATCCTAGTGGACTCAGATAGTGGTACCTGTTCTGTACTCCCAGCACCAACAGCCCTAGAGCTACTATGGCCAAAAACACCCAGGAATGAAGGTTTGTCCACCCATTGCGTTCCGCCGCGATGGTCTGTTCTTTATCGAGCATCCCTAAAGCCTCCTTGTTTATCGCTATCCATTGTGCGTTATTACGCTTTTGACAGCTCTTATATCACATTAGACAATAACTTTAATTAACATTCCCAGAATTACATTTTTACTACTACAGCCCACGGAACGGCGCATCGTCCCCGAGTTCATTATTCATCTCATGGAGTTAGGTGTTCGGCGCTGTCGAGTTG
>CAZVOU010000101.1:0-13951 GCA_964628605.1 uncultured Syntrophaceae bacterium | reverse complement strand
ATCCTGGTTTGAGGCCAACAACAGCCTCTGCTGTTCGAGAGTTTCGGCTCCAAATTTCCGGTATATTTCCTGCAATTTACTATCAGCGATTTCAGCCTGCCACAAAAACATGTATCCTATTGCCACATCGCCGAAAAGCTCCAGGAATGGAGTTGCGTAGAGCGCAGACAAGATGGACTCACCGGACTTTGCCTTGGAAGCAAAATATTTAACTATCTCGGGCAAATGAGATCTCGCTTTATCAAAGATGTCTGCCATGGGCTTCAGTCGCTCGTTGCCCCGACATTTCTCCGACATGTCTTCGGTAACACTGAGGAAGTTTCTGAAAAGCTCGCCTCCATTCATGTTGAGTTTACGTTCTACGAGATCGAGAGCCTGGATTCCATTGCTACCTTCGTAGATTGATGTGATCTTGACATCCCTCAAGAATTGTTCCACAGGGTATTCTCTGCAATATCCGTAACCCCCGTGAATTTGCACGGCCAATTCGGTGACTCTGAATCCGAAGTCGGAACACCATGCTTTGCCAACAGGGATGAGAAGATCGATCAATCCTTTGAATTTTGAGGATTCCTCTTCATCTTTTGCCACGTTTGCCATATCTTCGCAGTAACCCAGAAAATATAGCAGCGCTCGCATTCCCTCTGTGACGCTCTTCATCCACAGGAGCATACGCCGCACATCAGGATGTTCGAGGATCGGCACTTTGGGCGCTCCAGCGTTTCTGAATCCTGTAAATTGTGTCCCCTGAACCCTTTGTTCTGCATACCTTATAGAATGCATATAGGCTCCGCTGGCTAACGCAAGGCCCTGAAGACCCACCCCCAACCTGGATTCATTCATCATTTGAAACATTATTGGCATGCCCGAGTTCTCTTGTCCGATCAGGTAGCCGACACAATTGTCTCGTTCTCCAAAATTCAGAGCGCAAGTGGGAGAGGCATGCAACCCCATTTTGTGTTCTATTCCAGCAGTCGTTACATCATTGTCCACCAGTAAGCCGTTCTCGAGTCTTTTCTTGGGAACAATGAAGATGCTGATTCCTTTAGTGCCCGGCGCAGCGCCTTTGACTCTTGCGAGAACCAGATGAACGATGTTTTCAGTGAGGTCATGATCACCATAGGTAATGAATATTTTGTTGCCTACGATTGAGTAAGAGCCGTCCGGATTTCTGGTGGCCGAAGTTCTGATGGCTCCAACATCACTTCCGGCCTGAGGTTCTGTCAGGCACATGGTCCCGGCCCATTCCCCGGAATACATCCTGGTCATGTAAGTTGACCGCTGCTCTTCAGACCCAAATACCTGGATTACCCTTGCCGCCGCCACGGTTAGTCCTGGAATGCCCATGAAACCCAGGTTTGCCGCAGCAAATAACTCAGTCGCCGCCACAGACAGTGATTGAGGGAAACCTTGACCGTCATGTTCAGGAGTTACCGAAAGCCCAAACCATCCTCCATCACAATAGCGCTGGTAAGCCTTGTGAAAAGGCTCTGGAGCCTTTACATGGCCATCTTCTATTTTTACACCGATTCTGTCGCCAATGGCATTCACGGGCCAAAGTTCGTTTTCAGCCAGTTTTTGGGCTGCGTCAAGCATCATATCGAAAGTTTCACGCGAAAATTCATTATATTTTTCAGATTCACAAAGACGTTCACTGTTTAATTGTTCATATAAGACAAATTGAACATCTCGCTCATCGACCAAAAGGTTTGACATATTTGCTTCTCCTGGTGGAAATGAAGCCTGTTTTCAGTAATGAAAAGTTTTGGGAAATTTCTTTCCTGATTCCTTGTCGTCTTCCCACACGACGCCCAGGCTATCCCTGAAGAAAGACCCGAGCCGTTTGAAAAGCCTCACCCAGTGTGTTTGCCCCTTCGATAAGTCCTCTAGTATCTCTGCCACGAGTTCTGGAAGTCTGAAAAGCTCTTCTTTTGGTAGAAACGACACCGCCCCCATCTCTCCGGCTCGATTAAGGCTTTCGATGTTCATAGAATGGGCTGTAAACATGGCCGCCGGCAACTTGTTCTTTTTGCAGGCCTCCAGGAGAGCAAATCCATCAACCCCCATGATGTCAAGGATTACTAAATCGAATGTTTGTTTGTCGATCAAGTCCCGGGCTTCATCAAAGCTGGAGGCCGTAACTATTTCTGTGTCCTGATGGAAAGTGTCCGATGCTGTCGCCAAAATGTCGGGCTCATCGTCCACAATCAAAATTTTTTTACCTACGAGAATTTCTGTTCCCATTACCTTTTCCAAATGTTTTCAATCAATATTGATTGTTGGTTATGCGCTCACCGATATGGAAACCTCATCAGAAAATCGGCAAGCGCTCAAAAAACCTGTCAAGGGGTTCTTTCTATAATAGTGGCCACTCCCTGTCCACCTCCTATACAGGCGTTTGCACACCCGTAACGACCACCTCTTTCTTTTAATATTCGAGCCAGGGTTCCGACAAGCCGTATGCCTGTTGCTCCCATAGGATGGCCAATTGCAGTGCCACCACCCATCACATTCACCCTGTCGGCGTCGATACCCAAATCCTTGATGCAATTGAGGGTTACAATGCAAAAAGCCTCGTTAATTTCCCAGTAGTCTATATCCTTTGGCTCCAAACCTGCTTTTAGCAACGCCTTCCTGCTGGCTGGAGCCGGTCCTATCCCCATGAGTGTTGGTTTTACACCGGCAAATCCTATGGATCTTATGGTCGCCAGGGGTTTGATCTCCCTGGCGGCTGCGGCTTCTTTAGACATTAGAATCATGGTGGATGCGGCAGCGTTCACAGGGGACGAATTACCGGCCGTAATCTGGTGTCCCTGCTTGAACGCCGGTTTCAACGAGGATAGGGCCTCCAGCGTGGTGTCTCCTCGGACAGCCTGGTCTTGCCTGACGGTGAATGAGGAGCCATCTGGTTTTTCTACCTCTACAGGCATGATTTCTTCGTCAAAGAAACCGTTCTGAGCGGCTTGGCTGGCAAGTTGATGTGATCTGAACGCCCATTTGTCCATGTCTTCTCTGGTGAAATCCGTCTGCGACAGAAGTTCCTGGGCGGTCAACCCCATGTTCATGGTTGTCTGCATGTCCCAATGCCGATATTCCGGGGCGTGAAACAGGGCCAGATTTGGGGCAGCCAGACCCGCGTCCGTAGTTGGAGTCCCCATAGGAACTCTGGACATGTTTTCCATGCCACCAACCATTACTATGTTTGCGTTTTCCGTCGCAATTTCCAGAAAGCCCATGTGAATGGCCGCCATCGAAGACCCGCACTGTTGGTCCACTAACTTTGCAGGGACTGTCTCAGGAAAATTCGCCAGGAAAATTGGAAATCTCCCTCCAAAAGTCACCTGTTCACCCACCGCTTGCGCACATCCAACTATAAAATCATCAATTTCTCCGGCGTCTATACCACAACGCCTGACAAGTTCAGGCATAACCTTAGCCAAAAGTTCATCTGCCCTAATCCTGCCAAACCAATCTTTGGAAGGGTCTGAAGGTTTGGATCTGGATTGGGCCGTCCTGAGATATCCTGCGACAACGACTTCTCTCATCTGTTTGCTCCCTAGCATTTAAGAGCTAAGCTCATTTAATTCTTGAAAAAGATGTCATGTTCGAGCCTGAAACGACTCCTGTCAATAGTGGTAAAACTTCTTGGCGGAACCGGCCATTTCCTTGATCAGGTTCGAAGGCCTGAAACGCTCTCCATACATTTCCTCGAGTTCAAGCAATTTCTTGTAAACCGCAGGAAGTCCCCATGAATCGGCATAGCGGAGTATCCCTCCTCTGTACGGGGGAAAACCTGTTCCATAAACCATGGCAAGGTCCATGTCCTGCGGTCTGTCACATATACCTTCTTCGATCATCAAGGTGGCCTCGTTAATAGCTAATGCAAGCATTGTATCGACAATTTTCGAATTGCTAACCTGCCTTGACCCTATACCCTTGTCGTCAAGATATTTTTGAATTGCGTCAACCACCTTTTTGTTTGGAACAGGAGTCTCGCCTGTGTAGTCCATGTAACCGGCTCCGGTCTTTCGACCATAGCATCCGGTCTGGTATATGATCTCCGTCAGCGGGTGTAACTTGTATCTATCTCCCAAGACCCGTTCAAATGTCTTTTGTACGTGGTAGCCAATGTCAATGCCTGTTAAATCATCCAGCTCCGCAGGCCCCATCGGCATGCCAAAGTCCTTGATCGCAATCTCAATTTGATGAGGGTCCACACCATCGCCTATCAGGTATATTGAAGCTCCGAGAAGTGTAATTAGTTGTCTGGTCACATAGAAACCCGGACCGTCATTAACCACTACGGGCAGTTTTCCTATGGACCTGCAAAACGCAACCGATGTCGCAAGAGTCTCATCGGAGGTTTTGGCTCCACAAATTATCTCCAGAAGTTGCATCCGGTGAGCAGGGTTGAAAAAATGCAAGCCAATCAGTCTGCAAGGGTCCGCAAGCACTGACGCCATATCAGTAACAGGCAGGGCGGAGGTGTTTGTTGCGAACACAGTTGCAGGCCTGCACACCGATTCCAGTTTTTTCCACATATCCTGCTTGAGCTTCATGTCTTCAGGAACTGCTTCAATTATCAGGTCAGCGTCCCTGGCGTCGTCCAAAGAAATGGTTGTCGTCAGTTTGTTTTCAATCATCGACATCAAGTCTGCTTCCGTAAGCATTTTCTTTTTCAGCGATGAATTAAAGGTCCTTTTGATGTTGATTGATGCCTTTTCGAGGGCTTCGTGGTTTATCTCCCATAGGAGAGTATCAAATCCGGACGTGATCAAGAGGTGAACAATTCCTGAACCCATTACGCCACCCCCTAGGATGGCCACCTTTTTGATATTAGCGGGTTGAATTCCTTCAATTCTGGGTAGTTTACCCGCTGACCGGGTGGATAGAAAAGTTCCGATCACGTTCTTGGCCACATCTGACAAGGCACAGTCACAAAAGATGTCAAGCTCGCGGTCCATGTCCGATTCAATGTCGAAAGACAGACCTTTTCCAATGGCTTCTATAGCTTTTAGGGGAGCCGGATAACCTTTCGACTTAACCAATGTGGCGGCTGTGGCAGCTTCACACACAGCCTTGAGTTCAAGGCTGCTGGGCAGTCTGGTGTTTTTGAAACGGGTTCTCCTCCCGGCCAGCGCTATTTCGCCCGAGACAAATCGTTTAGCAATTGCCCGCGCCAATTGGATCAAATTATCGTTTTCGGTAACCCCGTCTATCAACCCTGTTCTCTCAGCCTGCTCCGCCGTTATCGCCTTGCCGGTGGTTATAAGGTCCAGCGCATTGACCAGCCCTATCAGGCGGGGCAGTCGCTGAGTTCCCCCTGTCCCCGGTATCAAGCCCATTTTGACTTCAGGTAAACCTAGCCTGGCGCCTTTTGAGGCCAGTCTGTAATGACACGCCATAGCCAGTTCAAGCCCGCCCCCTAGAGCATTTCCGTTAATGGCCGCCACTACCGGTTTTGCCCCCATCTCAATTCGGTTGAGAGAATCTGCAGCTGCCTTGACTTTGTGGTAAATGTCAGCCTTGTCGCGCAACTTGTAGATCTCTTTAAGATCGGCCCCGGCAATAAAGTTTTTCCCTGTCCCAGTCAAAACTATTGCCTTAATTTCTGAATCTTCAAATGCGCTTCTGAAGGCTTGCTCTATATCATCCGTAAAGTATTCTGAAAGCTGATTTACTGGTGGATTATTCATCCGGACCACAGCTATTCCATCCTCAACCTCAATTTCAAGGGTTTTGAAATCTGATTTCATTGCCTAATGATCTTT
The DNA here is from genome assembly GCA_964628605.1 of uncultured Syntrophaceae bacterium. Classification (GTDB taxonomy): domain Bacteria; phylum Desulfobacterota; class Desulfomonilia; order Desulfomonilales; family Desulfomonilaceae; genus CAITZA01. The sequence continues at coordinate 8,180 of CAZVOU010000101.1, read as the reverse complement.
CCTTTTAAAGTTTACACTTAAACAAAACTGCGGCAGACTGACCGTTCAGTTGAGAAGGTTCGCAAATTTGTCTGACGTGTGTTCGGTCTCTTCATTTTTTACTCATTTGCCCAGCAACATATTTGGAAGAAATGTGGCTATTTGTGGAAATACAAACAAAAGAATTCCAATGATCACAAAACTGGCAAGAAACGGCACAACTCCTGCGTAGATGGTCTTAAACGGTTCACCTGTAACGTTCTTGACTACAAAGACGCTAATTGCCACAGGTGGAATGATTGATCCGATCATCAACGTGATACCAATCATGACTCCAAACCACATGGGGTCATATCCCAGTTTTTGAACAGCGGGGAAAAGTATCGGTGTGACCAGGATCATGAAGGCCAAATCATCAATAAACGATCCTCCCAGAAGATAAAAGAAGAACACAATGCACATTACGAGCACTCTGTGAACGGGTAGGGAGACAAGGAAATCGGCTGCGCCCTGAGGGATTTCAGTCACCGCCAGAAAGTGCCCCAAGACCGCGGAACAGGCTATGAGAATGAGAACCATGACAGCGGCTCTCAGAGACTCATCTACAGACCTGACGAAGTCTCGCAGGGAGAGGCTTCTTCTGGAAATCGCCAGTATCAGGACAGCCACAGTTCCTACGGTGCCGGATTCGGTAGGAGTAAATATACCGAGCATAAGCCCGCCTATGACTGCGGCGAATATTATGAGAGCGGGAACAAACTCCGGCAGGGTCTGCAATTTTTCTCTGGTGGTAAAAACCTCTGAGCTGCCTGGTCCCAATGTGGGATCAATTCTGCACCATATATAGATAATTGCAATGAAACAGGCGGCGATAAGCAACCCGGGCACAAGACCGGCGAGGAATAGTCTACCGATCGATTGCTCGGTCATTATGCCATATATGATCATGGTAATACTTGGAGGTATGAGAATGCCGATCGTGCCGACGCTGGCAACTATTCCGGTAGACAATTTCTTGGCGTACCTGTACCTGGTCATTTCTGGAATGGCCACGCTGGAAAATGTGGCTGCAGTTGCCAAGGTCGATCCGCACATCGCCTTGAACAGAGTAGCCGCCACTACAGTAGCCATCGCCAGCCCACCGGGTATTCTTCCCACCAGCTTGTAGGCAGAGTCATAAAGTCTTTTCGCTATACCCGCATTGTATGCGATCTGACCCATCAACATGAACAACGGAATCACAGTCAGACTGTATGAAGAAAAAACATCGAAGAAATCCTGGACCATGAGATTGTAGGCTGCATCGAATCCATAAAGAAGCCAATATCCTACAAGGCCTACCATCAGGATGCCAAAAGCTATTTCAATTCCGGTGAGCAGAAAAAAGATCAGGAAAACGCAAGCGCCGACCCCTAGAACCAGTTCATCCATTGGAGCCTCCGTCCTCAGAGAAGATTTCACAAATTGAGACAAGACACTGCATGAAGCAACTGGCCGCCAAAGCAAATATCACGGGATAAAAAGGAACTTTCAAGCTCATGGTAACCGTCCTGGTCTCCATGTAACTTTTTCCCATCAAGATGAAATACCAGGAGGCCGCCAGGAACATGAAGAAAACGATCAATCTTGTGGCGATCCTGAGAACTTTCCTCCATTTTACCGGAAGTTTTTCTGTCAAAAAATCGACATACACATGTGTCTTCAAAAAAGACGCTCGTGGAAGCGCCAGGGCAATCACGGCAACTCCCAAAAAGGCCACGATTTCATATGCTCCTACAATAGGCCTGCCGCAGAACCTCATCACAATGTCAGCCAGTGTAACCAGTATCATTGCGATGAGGATGAAGCCCGCTAGAACTGACATGAAACTGCTCAAATATCTGACCATCTTTGACATAACCATGCTCCATGCGCACAGGTAACGGATTCTGAGATCAAACATTCATGTGACCAAACCTTGGGGAGCCCAAGCGCTTCACAACCATCAAGCATAGCAGTTGGTCTACTGTTGATGAGTCTTGATGAAATTGATGGCGAATTTCAGGGTTTCCTCCCCTGGCAGACCCAACTTTTTCATGTTAGCGACATAGTCATCAAGGATAGGTTTCATCTTCTCGACTGAGACGGCCTGCTCTTCCGGGGATATCTTGAAAACTTTCAGTCCCTTGGTTTCCGCATACTCTATGGCTTCTCTGTCGATAACTTCATCCCAGACTCTACCCGTTTTTTCTATCCACTCCAGGCTAACCTCTTCAATGACCTTTCTGGAGTCTTGCGGCAAAGATTCCCATTTCTTCTTATTCATCACGACCAGCAACGTGTTGACTGATCCAATTCCATTATTGACCTGAAGTCCCCTTAGTAAATCACCCCATTTGAAAGATTTCAGAGTTTCTGCCGATAGGAAAACACCTTCACAGACGCCACGCTGGAACGCTTCGTAAGCGTCTGCTATAGGCACAGATACCGGAACAGCCCCCATAGCCTCAACTATCTTGCTGGAATCTCCTGCGGCCCTTATCTTCATGCCTTTGAGTTCATTTATGGAGGGGAGCTGCTTTAATGTCATGAAATGGCTGGGCCCTGAAGCAAAAAGGTAAAGGACTTTGGTGTCATCAAACTCTTTAGGCTTAAATTCGTTGTACCACGCATTGATAAGTTTGGAAGCCACTTGGGCGTTTTTTAGTCCCAGCGGCAAATTGATCAGTTCCGCCATGGGAAATCTCCCTGGAGCCCACTGGGTTGATGTTAATGAGATGTCTGTAATACCACGAATAACCGCTTCATAAGCCTGCGGCGCCGGTGTTAGGGTTCCTCCCGGGTGAAAGCTGAATTTTACCTTTCCATTGGTCCGTTTCTCGATTTCTTTACACCATTCATCCGACAATCCGGCCAGAGTGCTCATAGGAGGGGAAAAGGTTGCATATCTTAGCTTAACGACCTTGTCATCCGAATGGACCGCTCCCGCAAAAAACAAAATGCAAAATAGAGCTAAATACCAACAAGAAGATTTGGACCCAAGTCTTTTCATGATTGCCCCTTTCTCAAAAATGCCCTAAAAAAAGATTTCTCACCGCTAACTATTAGCGTTAACAGTCTTTTCGCGTTCTTCATCGACCAAAATTCTCCGTAGCAACTTCCCTGCAGCGCTTTTTGGGAGTTCCTGTCTGAATTCCACAAACCTGGGACGTTTGTAGGCGGACATCGACTCCTTACACCAATCCAGGATTACGTCCTCGGAAATCCTGCCTACAAACTCTGGCTTCAAGATCACGAAAGCCTTGGGTGATTCAAGTCTGTAAGGATCGTCCACTCCTATTACTGCAGCCTCCTGAACGGCAGGATGGCTGTAAAGCAGTTCTTCCACTTCAGCCGGAAATACGCTGTAGCCTGAGCATTTGATGAGTTCCCTGGTACGACCAAGAATTTTGACGTACCCCTCCTCGTCCATTAAGCCGATGTCTCCTGTATGAAGCCAGCCGTCTCTGAGGACATTGGCCGTTTCCTCTGGATTGTTCCAGTAACCCGACATGACGGCCGGTCCCTTGATCACTATTTCGCCTTCCTGATTGGGCTCCAGTTCTTGTGTACCGGTCGTCAAATCTACAATTTTTATGTCGTTGATGTGTGGAACACCCAGAAAGCCCGGCTTGTACCTGTAAAGCGGTGTAATGGCCCCCCCGTAAGCTATGGTCTCTGATAATCCATAGCCTTCTCCCACAATTGTGTTAGGAACCAATTCTTTTAGTCTTTTTTGTAGTTCGGTGGAAATAGGGGCTCCGCCTGTCCACAAACATCTGAAAGAAGTTAAATCATATTCTCTGATGTTCGGCAGGCTGAGCAGCGCGATCATCATGGTGGTTGCGCCCACCCAATAGGTGCAACGATAATGGTTAACGGCTTTTGCCACTACATTTGGGTCAAATCGTGACATGATGACAATCTGACCACCGGATACCATTGGTGTGCACATCAATTGCTGTTGACCCATTACGTGAAAGAACGGTGTGACTCCAAGATGGATGTCATCTTCCCGATGATGATACCAGTACATGGCGCCTATACTTGCGTAGGCAAGAGTATAGTGGCTTATCATTGCCCCTTTTGGAATGCCGGTCGTGCCTCCGGTGTACTGTAGGATCGCAAGCTCATTTTCCATGTCTTCAATCTTGCATACCGGGACACTATCGTGTCTTTCAAGAAGTTCCAGGAAACTTGAAGTGTTAGAAAAATTTAGTGGGGACTTTGACCCCTCCGATGGAAGAGGGAGCGTTGGAGTGGCGGGAAGGTAGTCTCTTAACGAAGACAGGATGACGTTGCGTAGGGGAGTCCTTGACCTTACTTTTTCTACATCAGGATAAAGGAAATCTAGCCCCACTAAAGTTTCAGCGCCAGCGTCGTTTAGTTCATATTCGAGTTCCGCCTGTTTGAACATGGGGTTGATTGGAACGACTATCGCTCCAGCTCGGTGGGCGCCGAAATATGAGATGACAAACTGTGGGCAGTTTTCCATGTGGATGGCCACCCTGTCGCCTTTTTCGACCCCCATGTCAATCAGCGCCCAGGCGAACCTGTCGATCAGTTGATTAAGTTCATCATAGGTTAAATCGCGCCCGTAAAAGCTCAAAGCCGTTTTTTCCGGTGTGAGTTGAGCCCATTCCCTGATGTACTCGGAGGTGGGTTTGTGAACGGAAAAACTTTGGGGAACCCAAACAGGCCAAAACTTGCTCCATCTACGTTCCATGCTTCGAATCTCCATACCGACTAGTCGGTCGATTGTGGTTGAAAAAAAACTATCGTTTCTCCTTCAAAATGCCATCTAGTAGAAATGTTTGGAATGTTTTAGCAAAGGCTCTGGCGTCGAGACGATTTCCATAAACAAACCACTGCACAAGCATTCCTGTCTGATTAGCCACAATGATGTGCGCATAAAGCGTTGAATCTATGTGTTGGTCCACGTAACCGTCTTTTTTACCTTCATCCAGCAATTCCTCGATGAACTTTCTATACCTCTCCCATATTTCCCTTACTATTTTCTCTCCCTCAGTCGAGGTGCCGATTATCTCTGTGAGAAGGGAGTTGAATGCTAACGACAAATCCCTGTTGTCACGGGCAAACTCTGTGGTGAACTTGTGAAATATCTTGTACTTCGCAGCGAAGTCTCCAGTGCAGTTATTAACGGCGTCAATGAAACCATCCAAAAATTCTTTTTCGAATTTCCGAAATATGACCTCCAATATCTCTTCTTTACTTTTGAAATACCAGTAAAGCGTTCCTCTACCGATTCCCACGGCTTCCGTAATCTGTTTGACAGAGGTTCCGCGGAAACCGTTGGCCAAAAACAGCCGTGTGCTTTCCTGAATTATGCTTTCTTTGACGTCATTAGTGGCGGGAGTGAGCATGAGAAAGAAACCCTCGATCGACCGGTCAATAGAGTAATTGGATACATACTGTATCCGGATTTGTCAAGAACTTTTATTTAAACTGTTTCAAACATAGTATTTTGAGAAAAGTCTTATTTCAATTATTATGAAACTTTGGCAATTTAGCGCCACGCACTCGGAGCGCCATAAAAAAATGATCCGACCCTTCAACAACAAAAGTATCCTGGGCAGCCATACATTAGTGGCCCTGTTCTTTTTCGCGCTGATCGTGATAGGGCTGACCTGGGGCACATACCTGCATACGGACGAGCAATTACGGGAAGATTTGCTTCAGCAGGCCTGGATAGTTGCCAAATCCATACAACCGGAACGCCTGGCCACTCTTAGCGGAACCCCTTCGGACGAGACCAACCCGAACTACCTGAAACTGAAAACACAACTGACTCATCTTCGGCACGCCAATGGCAGATGCCGTTTTTTATACCTCTTGGGAAGAGATAAAAGCGGTGTCATATTCTTTTACGTGGATTCAGAACCGGCCTCATCCAAGGATGAATCGCCGCCTGGGCAGACCTATGATGAAGCTCCTGAATCTTTCCAGAACGTCTTTACAACGGGTCAGGCGGTCGTTGTGGGTCCCGTCCGGGATCGTTGGGGGACCTGGGTGACTGCCCTAGTTCCTTTGACCCAACCTGACACTGGTAAGGTAATGGCCGTTGTGGGAATGGACATTGACGCTGCGACGTGGAAATGGGATGTGCTTTCCCTAGTGGCGCTGCACTTGGGATTGTTGATGATTCTGGTGCTGGTGGTAGGGAGCATGTGGCTTGCCGTGAGAAAATTTGAATCAGGAGTTTCCAGGCATGGTCTCAGTTAAAGATATTTCGGATATTTTTGAGGCTTTTAGTTATGAGAATGGAGGAATAGGGTCAGTATGAGGCAAAGTAATCGATACAGGATGCTTTGGCTCCCGACATTTCTCGTGGCGGCCCTAACGCTGTCCGTGTTTGTGCTGCTCATCTACTACCAGAACACCCAAATTTCCAAATCTGTAAGGCTTCCTGAACGGATGGAGGAACTAACCTACAAGGTAGAGTCGGTTATCGCATACATGCTTCAGGGGGTAATAACCAATGACAACAAGGATTATGAAAAGGCGCTCAGCATTTCAAAAACCCTGGAGTCCGATGTACGGCGGCTTTCAATAAATCCTCATATTGACGGGCGTCGGCTGGGAGTCATATACAATGAGATTCATCTGAACCTTCTTAAGGCCATAGACCTTCTCGAAAGAAACAAGAGCAAGGATGCGGACGAAGTTCTGGACGTAGTCAGAGACCTGCAATTCGTGCTTGAAACCAGCCTTTTGATGATCACAAACCAGCTTGAGACAAAACAATCGAAGCTTCTTCAAACATTAAACCTGCTGATGTGTTTTGCCGCTATCCTGCTGGTAGCGGTAACTCTGACCAATGGACTCCTGGTGATTCCCAGGGCGGTTGTCGAGCCCATGAACCAGATGAATCAGGATTTGAGGCAAAGCGAAGGACGACTGGCCGCGACCCTTCATTCTATTGGAGATGGCGTTGTCAGCGCAGATTCATCCGGAAAAGTCACCAATCTGAATGCCGTGGCGGAGGCTCTGACCGGTTGGAGTTATAGCCAGGCCATTGGAAAACCTGTTCATGAAATTTTAAGGATTGTGGATACCAAAACGCGAAAGGAAGTCGAATCACCGGTTTGGGAAACCCTTAATGGAGGGAGAATCATCCACGTTTCAGAACATACGGCTCTAATAGCGAAAGACGGCGTTGAAAGATTGATAGACGAGAGTTGCGCGCCCATTCGGGATGTAAGCGGTGTAATCCTTGGCGCTGTACTGGTTTTCAGGGATATTACAGAAGAACACCACCGTCGTGAGGCTCTTAGGGCCAGCGATGAAAGGTTTGCCCAGATTGCCGAAGTTAGTGGTGAAATGATCTGGGAGGTCGATGAGCATGGGTTGTACACGTACGTGAGTAAGGTGTCTGAGAGTTTATTGGGCTATCAACCTGATGAGATGATCGGCAAAATGAAGTTCTGGGATTTGCGTCCCGCTACAGACCTGGAGTCTTTCAAAAACTCAGCGTTAAAGATTGTTGAGACCAGAAGTAATTTCAAGAACGTGGAGAATGTCGCAGAGGGCAAAAAAGGGGACCACGTAATTTTTGTCACTAATGGTGTGCCTGTATTCAATTCCGATGGGTCTTTCAAAGGTTACAGAGGTTCGGATCTTGACATAACGGCGCGCAAGACAGCGGAAGACGAATTGATACAGACCAACCGCAATCTTGAGGAGGCCAACGCCAGGGCTCAGAAACTTGCAGAGGAGGCAGCAAAGGCCAACGCCGCCAAGAGTGAATTTCTGGCTAACATGAGCCATGAAATAAGAACACCCATGAACGGCATCATAGGAATGACGGAGGTCGCCCTGAACACGGATTTGAATTCGGAACAGAAGGAATACCTGGAAGCTGTCTTAACCTCGGCTGAAGCCATGATGATCATTGTGAACGACATTCTCGATTTTTCCAAGATCGAGGCCGGTAAAATTGAACTTTCCAACTCCGAATTCAATCTTTACGAACTCATTGAAGACACAATAAATACCCTCGCCGTAAGCCCCCAAAAAAGCAGGGACGTTGAAATATCGTGTCTTATCAATTCTGACATTCCTGAGAGAATGATTGGCGATCCGGTCAGATTTAGACAGGTAATAACAAATCTGGTAGGTAACTCCATCAAATTCACTCAAAAGGGTTTTGTAAATCTGACTGT
>CAZVOU010000100.1:0-18867 GCA_964628605.1 uncultured Syntrophaceae bacterium | reverse complement strand
ACCACGTAATTGTCAATCATTCCGTGATGACCGGATTCTTAATCATTTCGACTTCCTGATGTACCAAGGATTGCCCTGAACACGGAATTCATCTATGCTGAACAAAAATACGGGTGACATTCTCTAGTATGTTCTTGGGTGAAATCAATGCGCAACGGCGACGTCTCTAAATTACCTGTTCTGTTTTGAAACATATGCTGCTTTGTTTACCATTATTAAATGTGCCATTTGATGAGGGCCTGCATGGATAAATCAAACATAAAATTAGCCCAAATGATCGATAGAGGGAGGAGTGAGCTGACTCGTTCAATGATGTTGGCTCAAGACGTTCAGTCTTTTGATTGGTGGGCTGAAAAAATAGGCCAAGGCATTGAGCAAAAGTATTGGAGTTCCACTAATCATTTCATGTATCTGGTTGAGGCGCTTAAAGAATCCGACCCCGGCCTTTTTGCAGATTACGTTCGCTGGTTGGATCAACTTATGAGCGGGTTGAACTCTCCCTCCGAAACGCTGCCATCCATGCTGGAATATACAAGGAAACTTCTATTAAAAAACTATCCGCCAGAAATGAGATCAGTTATTGACACATACATGAATTTTGCAATTTCCGGTCTCCGAACAGATCAGTCTGACAGTAATTCTTGCATTATTAAAGAGAATCCTTTCTATGAATTGGCCAATGATTATCTTGAGGCGCTTTTAGTAGGAGATAGACTGAGCGCCGGTAAAATGGTGTTAGACGCAGTCAGGTCTGGAGTTAGTGTCAAGAACATTTACCTTGACGTGTTCCAACCGTGTCTGTACGAGGTTGGACGATTGTGGCATCTGAACAGGGTAAGCGTGGCGCAGGAGCACTATTGCTCGGCGGCAACCCAGTTAATAATGTCGCAACTATATACATACATTTTCTCCAATGAGAAGGTTGGTCGGACCTTTCTGGGGACGTGCGTAGGTGGTGAGATGCACGAGATGGGTGTCAGGATGGTGGCGGACTTTTTCGAAATGGCCGGTTGGGACACCTATTACCTGGGAGCCAACACTCCATCAGACAGCATACTTGAATCCATCAAGACATATAATCCCGATGTGATAGGTCTGTCTGTGGCGATGTTCTATCACCGTAGCATCGCCCGAGACATCATTTCCATTATCAGGAGAGAATATCAGGATCATAAACTGAAAATCATGGTTGGTGGTCATGCCATGAATGGCGCTCCGGACTTGTGGAAAAAATTAGGGGCGGATGCGTTCGCCCGGGATGCTCAACACGCCATCGAGGTTGCTAATAATCTGCTGTCAGAGGTTTCAACAACATCATGAAACAGACCAGGGAAGTTGGCGTAGTGCTCGTTTGTGACGCGGATGGCATGATAACCGAGGTTTTGGTTGACGATCATGAAATGCTGGGAAATAAGGTCATTAGCCGATCTCTGGCCACGATTTTTGATAGGGGAAGTTTAGTCAAGGCATTAAATTTTATCGCTGAAATAAAATCCAGAGGAGCGGCATTTGACTGGCAATTGAACATCGCTGTGGGTGATAGCCCCACCGTAATGAATTTTACCGGAATATTATGGAACCAGGGGATTCTGATAGTTGGCGCCAAGACTTCAGACAAGATCGAAGCTCTTATGGATGAACTGATTCAAATCGGAAATGAGCAGATCAACCAGCTTAGGACGGCCATTAAGGAAAACACCATTCGAGGCAAGGAAAAAGTTAAATTGGAAGCTGAACTCTATGACGAACTAGGTAAACTCAACAATGAACTGGCCAATCTACAGAGGGAACTCTCCAAAAAAAATGCTGAACTTGAAAAACTGAATGACGAAAAAAACAGATTTTTGGGAATGGCCGCTCATGATTTGAGGAATCCACTTTATGCCATTCAGATGTACAGCGAATTTCTGATGTCCGAGGCATCTTCTCAATTGAGCCAAGAGCATTGCCAGTTTGTAGAGATAATTCATTCATCCAGTCAGTTCATGCTGAAATTGGTAAATGATCTTCTGGATGTAGCTAAAATAGAATCTGGTAAACTCGAGTTGGATGTTGCTCCAGCCGATCTGGTGGCCCTTGTGGAGAAAAATGTTTCCATGAACAACCTGTTGTCATCCAGAAAGAGTATAACGGTGTTAGCGCAAACTGATGGAAACATTCCAGCCGTTTCTCTGGATTCAGCAAAAGTGGAACAGACACTGAACAATTTGATTTCGAACGCTGTAAAGTTCTCGAACCCTGGGAGTTGTGTTTACGTTGAACTGTCTTCTACTGAGACAGAGGTCGTTATATCTGTCAGGGATGAGGGACCGGGAATACCGGAGCGGGAATTGGGAAAATTGTTCCAGCCATTCGGTAGGATAAGTGTGAAGAGCACTGCCGGGGAAGATTCAACGGGTTTAGGGCTTGCAATAGTGAAAAAGATAGTCAATGGTCACAACGGCAAGGTTTGGGTTGAAAGTAAATTGGGCGAGGGCTCGACATTTTTCATTGCCCTTCCGGTTCGTTAAACATATTCGTTGAATTTTTTGATCTGACATTGTTCAGCATAGCTTTTAAATTCTGTAATTGTTTTGATTTGCCGGTATAATTGGAGGGCGAACTACAAAATGGAAATTGGAACTAGGGTCAAAATATTAATTGTGGATGATGAAAAGCATCTTAGATTGGGAATCACGAGAATCATTGCCCAAGCGGGCTTTGACACTCTGGAGACCGATAACGGTGAAGATTGCATAAGATTGGCACGGGAAACTAAACCGAACCTCATTTTGCTGGATGTGGTGCTGGGGGGTATGGATGGAAGGGAGATTTGCCAGAGACTGAAGAATGATTCTGAGACATCCGCAATACCCATTCTACTTGTTTCAAGCACAATGACGGATGTGGAAAATCAGGCTATTGGAATGGAATTCGGAGCAGACGGTTGCATTTCCAAACCGGTGAACAACAGGGAACTTGTTGCTCGAGTCAGGGCGATCCTTCGCATAAAGGAATCAGAGAAACGTCTATCGGAGACATTGGATTTTCTGAATAAGGTGCTGATCACTTCACCGGTTGGTATTGGAACTTTCAACCAGGACGGAAGTATGCTGACAGCGAACAAGTCCATGATCGATATATTTGAAACCTTTACGGTCCTTTCGCCACAATCGGTCGAAAGTGACACACCTGTAATTTATGCTCTGGGACTGAAGGATATATTCGATGACGTTTTAAAAAACGGTAATGAACGGCGACGGGAGGTTTGTTACCTGAATGAAACCAATAATGAACACTGGCTAGACTGCTTCCTGAACCGCTTCAAATCTAAAGATGAGTGGAATGTGTTACTTACGGTAAATGATATTTCACTGCTCAAAAAGAACGAAAGGGAGAAGGAGGAACTGATCCGTGAGCTTAGAAAAGCGCTTGCGGATGTGAACACTTTGAGTGGGCTACTGCCGATCTGTTCCTCGTGCAAGAAAATCAGAGATGATTCAGGCTATTGGACACAAATAGAATCATACATAAGAGATCATTCTGAGGCTGATTTCACTCACAGCATTTGTCCAGATTGCGCCAGGAAACTCTATCCAGACATCTTCAAAGATTAGCCCACACACATGAAACATGACAACATGGATTACCGGTCACTCGGGTTTCTGAGTGTAAGCCACATGGTGAACGACATTAGCCAGGGCGCCATACCGGCCTTGCTCCCATTTCTCGTTATTGAACACGGGTTGTCGTATCTAGCCGTTTCAGGAGTAGTTCTATCTGCAACTGTCATTTCTTCGCTAATCCAACCTTTTCTGGGGTTTTACTCTGATCGCCGTTCCGCTCCATGGCTGATGCCCGCAGGAATGCTGACCGGGGGATTAGGAATAGCGTTGACGGGTATCGCCTCGACTTACTGGATGATCATTGCGAGTGTGCTGATAAGTGGGTTGGGGGTGGCCGCCTTCCATCCTGAAGGGTCTAGATATGCCAATTACGTGTCTGGTCAACGCGCTGTAGGTATGAGTTTTTTTACAGTTGGTGGGACGCTGGGTTTTACCTTGGGGCCCGTACTGCTTACACCTCTGGTAATTAATTTTGGACTCTCTGGAACACTATTCATGGTTCTTCCTGCGGCAATCATGCTGATTCCTCTTTTTCTGGAACTTCCTCGCCTGACCAAGTTTAGAACCTCAGGTTCAAAGGAATTGGCAAACTCCTGTTCCGAGAAGAGCATGTGGGGAGCTTTTAGCAAGCTGACAGGCGTTATTGTGCTTCGAACGGCCCTTTATTTTGGTTTGATGAGTTTTGTGCCCCTGTATTATTTGCGGATTCGCTCTGTCAGCGTAGTGGAGGCAAATTCAGCCTTGACGGTGATGTTGCTCTCGGGCGCGTTTGGAAGCCTCTTGGGAGGCTTCATGGCAGACAGATTGGGGTTGAAAAGAGTCTTGGTCGGCTCTTTGCTTGTCACGATTCCACTGCTTTTGGCCTTTATTTCCAGCACAGGGCTATTGAGTTTGTTAATGCTGGGCCTGACCGGAACAACGACCATAGGTAGCGCATCGATAGCTGTTCTCATGGGACAATCATATTTGAAATCACACATTGGGATAGCTTCCGGCATAACTATCGGCTCTGCAATTGGGATGGGCGGGCTCGGAGTCCCTATCTTGGGCGCAATAGCCGACAGTTACGGACTGGTGACAACGATGTACTCCATGGTGGCTTTGCCCATATTGGCAAGCGTCCTGGCCCTCACGCTTCCTGACCTGAGTTAAAATTAGCCGGTCATGGACGCTGGTGATCAGGCAAGGCCAGCCTCTCGGATCGCACAGAGTGTGTCTTGGTTCGTAGTCAGTTGCAATGGCCCTATGTCAACGCTGAGCGCAGCTTTCAGACTTCTCCTCTTTTCACTGAATTCCCGACAATTAATGGAGTAATAATGCCAAACAGAATTAGCTTTCCCTGGGGCCCAAAATCGCTTCAAATTGATTTGCCGGAATCATGGAACATTCTGGGAGAATTGAAGCCAAAACCGGTAGCTGCTTTTAGCGATGTCTATGAGTCGTGTTGTGAATCACTGGCAAGCCCTATAGCGGCGACGAGACTGGCGGACCGCAGACTAACAGACGCCAGCGTTACCGTGGTGGTAGACGGCCATTCCAGGCCTACCCCCAAAATGTTTGGGTAACGCTCTTTACATTACCAAGCCTTCAGGAGTCATCTTGGGATGCGCCAGGGCCGTGAACGGACTTGGAGAAATGCCGTCACCGGACAAGACACTGCCTTATGCCGTTATGCGGTCATTGCTGAAGATAATTGGTCGAAAAAGAGTGTTGCCTTTGGTGGAAAGGGTCAAACGCAACCAGCCGGTTGAAGAAGTTTTTGTGAGGCATTTCGGACTTCAGATGCTTAGAAGAAATCATCTTGGAATTTTCAGTGATTCTATCAATCTGCCGGAGAATGTGGGAGCGCGCATGGGGCTAGCCACCAGCTTTACAGACGTGAGAGAAATGATAGAATGAGCCAGGAAGCGTGCGCCGCGAAATGCCTGCGTTTGGGTAGTCCCTTACGGAGGCTCCACCTTTGGTGTCGTCGGCTGAAAGCGCCCCGAAGTTTTCAAATTTCATTGAGTTCAAGAAAATTGTGATTAAGAGTGTCACTGGTTTCAGGTCATGAACATAGCTGAAGCGTCAGTCAGGTATCCGATAACGGTGATAGTGAGGGTCTTGCTGGTGATAGTGTTTGGCTATGTATGCCTGACATTTTTAACGGTTGAATTGAAACCGGACACAGAACAACCTCAGCTAGTCATTTTGACGGGTTTTCCCGGAGCTGCTCCTGAAGAAGTTGAAGGTGAGGTGACCAACCGTTTTGAGGAGGCCATTAGCGGGGTCTCCAACATGCTTTACAACTTCAGTTTTTCCCCGTATGGGAACTCCTTCATTTCGGTCTTTTACAGACCTGGAACCAACCTGGATATAGCGGCGTCGGAGCTGCAGAGGAACCTTGATCGAGTGAAGGACCTGCCTCCGACGGTTCAAAAGCCCCAAATAGTCAAGGCCAGCGACCGGGTCAGTCTTCCAGTGAATCAATTTGCAATAACCGGGGCTGTTGACATCGTGAGAATGTCAACCTGGGCAGAGAAGGACATTGCCCCGAGAATCAAGAGAATTGCAGGTGTTGGAGACTGTCAATACGACGGAAATCTCAACAGGGAAATGACCATCAGGTTTGATCCTGAGAGACTAAAAGCCAGAAAACTCACCATCGCCGACATAAAAAACTCAATCGATCGGACAAATTTTAATCAAAGCGGAGGTTTTTTCGTACAGGGCGACCGGGAATGGACGGTCAGAACAATTGGAGAATTGACAAGTGAAAAGGCTTTCAGAAGGGTAATTATATCCAAGCCAGGAGAACCGATAGTTTATTTGACGGATGTAGCAACTATTGAAGACTCCTACGAAACACCAGATTCCCTTTGCAGGATTAACGGGAAGCCGGGCATCGTCTTTAACGTGTTTAATCAGGTTGGAGCCAACATTCTCCAGACTATCGGCTCCGTTGATCAGGAAATAGAAAAATTACAGAAAGAGTACGGCCCCTTAGGAGTAAAATTCCAGAAAATATATGACCAGAGCGCATACATTAGGGACGCAGTAAAAATTGTTAAAAACTCCCTGATTGAGGCGATAATATTGGTGCTGCTGGTGCTGTTCATGTTCCTTAAGAGTTGGCGCTCAATCTTCATTGTCGCCACTTCCATTCCTGTGTCGGTTATTGGGGCATTCATAGGAATGTATCTGGTCGGATATTCAATAAATGTGCTTTCGCTTGCCGGGCTGGCGCTGTCGATTGGCATGATTGTCGATGACGCCATCGTGGTGTTGGAAAATATTTACAGGCATCATTACGAAGATGGCAAGAGCATAGTCCGCGCCTGCGTTGAAGGAACCAATGAAGTCGGCATGGCCGCTTTCATGTGCACTCTCACTACCGCCGCGGTGTTTGTCCCGGTTCTGATGTTAAGAGGAGAGGTTGGAGCCCTGTTTGGCCCAGTCGCTTTCGTCATCTCGGTAACTATCTTTCTAAGCCTGTTTGACGCTTTTACTGTTGTGCCAATGCTAGCTTCAAGATGGATGGAGAAGGACACTCAACCCTCCATGCTGTCTTCATGGATTGTCTCCCGTCTGGGGAAGCTGGACAGACTCGGGGGATGGGTTTCAGAAAGGATAATAAGGGCTCTGGAATACTTTCTTTTGTCCTTCGGACGAAAGATGGCCTTAATCTTATCAGTTTTGTTCCTGTTTGCCGTTTCATGCTGGGTTTTGCCCGGCATGGGTTATTTACCGACCGGCGGAACGAATCTGATAAGAGTCCAGGTGGAGCCTTACGAGGGAACAAGCCTGGAAGAGCGAAGCAAATTAATGGAGATATTGGAACAAAGGTGGCGGAACATCAAGGGAGTGCAGCACCTGGTGACGACGCCACACCGAAATATTCCCAGAAACAGGATATACATAATATGTGAACCGCAAGAGGTGAGTGGGGTCTCAATTACCTCGATTGCCAAACAGGCGTTCGCCGCCTCCCAGGACCTGCCACTCAAAGCTCTCAACCCTGTTCAGTTTCCATTGTTTGGAAACATTTACACCCGTTCAAATGTTGTGGATGTTCGTCTTCAGGGAAAGAGTTACGAAGTCCTGGAGGGAATCATCAACCAAATAATGGAGATTGGAAAAGACACCAAAGGAATAATCTTCAGGTACACAGAGTTGGCGCTTCAGAAACCGCAAATAGAAGTCAGAATAGATCATGAGAGGGCGATGCACTTTGGGTTCCGGGGTAGAGACATCGCTGACGCTGTTGAGGCGGCGATTGGGGGACAAAAAACAACCACTCAATATGATGTCGAAGGAAGGTATTTTTATATTCGGGCAATTGGTCCTGACCAGGATTTCAAGTCTGTGCTTGATGTTGGAAAGATAATATTAACCTCTCCGACCAATCCGGATATCCAGGCCCCACTCAGCGCTGTGGCCTCTGTTGAAACCACTTTTGGTCCCTTACAGATCAATCATTTCAACTCCAAAAGGTCCGCCCGTGTGCAGTTCACAATTCAGGACCGGCCCTTGGGAGAGGTTTTCAAGGAAGTAGTTGGAAGAATCAGAAGTGAAGTGGCTTTTCCTATCGGTTATGATTTCATGCCGTTTGGCGCCGTTAATGAATTGAAGAAGCTGGTAGACGCCATGACTTTTGTTTTCCCGATTTCAATAATAGTCGTCTATCTCTTGCTTGTCATGCAGTTTCAGTCATTTGTGAGACCTCTTTCCATCCTGTTGAGCGTCCCTCTTTCAATTATTGGCGCCAACTTTCTGGTCACGATCGCCAACATTCCATTTAACGCATTTACAACTCTGGGTTACGTGATGATGATCGGTCTGGTTGTGAAAAACGCCATACTCCTCATAACCTATGCAGTCCAGTTAATGGACGGTTCAGGAATGGATCGTGACCATGCGCTGCTATTGGCCTCCAAGCGCAGAATGCGGCCCATATTCATGACAGCCATAGCGATGGTGTTTGGAATGTTGCCTTTGGCTCTAAAACAGGGGGCTGGGGCAGAAATTTATAATGGTCTGGCTATGGCCGTTATAGGCGGTTTGGCTGTAGCCACACTATTTACCCTTGTATTTATCCCGGTAGTCTACACTATACTGGATGATCTTAAGAACAGGTTGTGGAAGGCCAAGCCCATTGATCTCTCTGATATTGGCGTTTGATCAACTTTCATGGATGCTTGTGGTCCAGCGAGTGGGATTGTCAAAATTGTGTGATCTGGAAAATATGATAATAGATCGTCAGAGAGTAGCTTCTTTTCTTTATCAAGGTTGGAAGTTTAAAAATGTGTGACCCACATAAATCATATGTCAAAATTCTTTTGGCAGTCTCAATGTTGTTTTTGGCGGCATGCGGCTGTTCCAGAAAGCATGAGATTCCTCCGGTTCCGGCGATCAAAGTTTCAGGGGCCATGGTGGATGAGGGCAGGTTGGAACAAATTCTCGAGGTGTCCGGCGCATTGAATTTCACTGCAAACACAACTATTTCGGCCGAGGTCACAGCTCAGGTGAAATCCATAGCTGTTTCAGATGGCCAGTTCGTTGGGCAAGGGGACACTCTTCTGGTATTCGATGACACAAAAATACGTGAAAGCGCAAACCATGCGATTGCAAGCCTTCAAAAGGATGAGGCCGTGCTGGCGTTTAACAGGACGGAATGGGAGAAAAACAGGAGTCTCATAGATAGAGGCGCAATCAGCCAAAGCCAGTATGATCAAAAACTTTCGGCTTACCAGAATTCCCTGGCGCAATACGAAGCGGATAAAGCTCTTCTGGCAAAAGCTCAAGAGGATTTGAAGAGGACAAAAGTGGAGTCGCCGCGAGCCGGAGTAATTTCAAATAGATACGTAGAACGTGGGGATTGGGTCTCTGAAGGTGGTAGGCTTTTCCAGATCAGTGACTACGAAAAGGTCTATCTGGAAGCGTTCGTTTCCGACAAGGATGTCGGCAAGCTGGACCCAAAGAAGGTGCTTTCAGAAGGGGTTCAGGCTGTGGTCAGTGTGGACACGTATCCCGGAGAGGTCTTTAATGGGCGACTCAGCTATATTCAACCGGTTGCGAATCAATCAAAATTGTTCATGATAAAAATATATGTGGATAACCCGGACATGAGGCTGTTGCAGGGTTTGTTCGCCCGTGGAAAGATAGTTGTCCGGGAATTGACAGGGATAAAAAGGGTTCCTGTGGATTCTTTACTTGGGCAGGTTCGGGAGAACGCCCCCAACACGGTTTTCAGGGTAGGAAACAATGGGAAAGCCCAGATTGCCGGAGTGCAGGTCGGCGCCTTAGATTCCATCAACGCTGAAGTGATTGGTGGATTAGAGAAAGGCGACGTGGTTATAACAAGAGGCAAGGAGATTCTTAGTTCCAACCAGCCTGTTGAACTCTTGAACGCAGCGGAAATTGGAGTCGGCAAAGTTAAATAATATGCAGGATTGCTTCGAACTGACGCATAGCGCATTCGCACAATGAATCCGGACCCTGAAACCCATGTCCGGGACTCCCACGCTATAAAAGTGAGCCTGAAAAAAAGGCGCTCCAAACTTTTTTGGAACGCCTTCAACTTTCAATCTATCTTCACATCACCGCGGGGTGATGGCTCAAAATCAGACCCACCTTGCCGTAACCGTCTTTTCGTCCAGGAAAAGCCTCATTGAGGCCATTCTGCTCTTTGCGCCTCCAAAAAATGATTTACGCTTTGAGCCAAGGGGAAAGAATGCATAGGGTTGAGGCACTCCGACGTTGATGCCTACATTGCCGACGTTGACCTCACGGGCGAACTTTCTGGCGACCTTTCCGCTCTCAGTCATGATGCATGCGGAGTGTCCGAGGTCGGTCTTGGTGTTGATCCATTCTATCACTTCATCCAGGCTATTGGCATGGATGAGACCTGCAACTGCGCCAAACGCTTCCTCTTTTGCCGCTTCCATGTCGGGTGTCAGGTTTTCCAGGATTGTGGGCCCCATGAAATAACCCTTTTTCAGTTCCTCGGGTAGCACACGCCCGTCCTGAAGAACGTTCGCTCCTTCAGCTATGCAGCGATCGACCCACGCTGAAACTTTATCACGACCAAGCGGGCTGCAGTACGGGCCCATTGCGACTGATTCGTCCAGCCCATATCCCAGTTTCAGTGCACGGGCGTCTTCGACAAACCGTTTCTTGAACGGCTCGTAGGCGTCGCCGATTACCACCACATTGTCCGACCCCAGGCATCGCTGACCGGTCATACCGAAACAGCCCTGCCTAACGAACGGAACCACTCGGTCGACATCCACATCCGGCATGATCACAACAGTGTTCTTTCCATTTCCGTTGATGGATGAATTTTTGCCAAGCTGACCGCAGAGTTTAAACAAGTCCCAACCGGCATGCGTGGAACCTATGAATCCCAACCCCTGAATTTCAGGTTGCTCAAGGATGTATTTGTTGATTTCACGCCCGCCGTGAATCAGGTTGATTGCGCCCGCCGGCCAGCCAACTTCTGTAGCCACTCGTGCAATGTATTCAGCGGCAACAGGATCCTGCCTACTCGGGCTTACAACCACTGAACAGCCGGCGGCCAAAGCGTAAGGCACGAAAGATGACCATGCGTGCATTGGAATGTTGCCCGGAGTCACGATCAGGAATGGGCCCAATGGTTCCCAGGTCAGCCACATGTCTATTCCATTAGCGAGATTGTCCAGGTGTTCATTTCGCGACACTAGTCCATACGCCGCGGAACAGGCCGACTCAATATTCTCAATAACCCTTCTCACAGAACCAATCGATTCTTTTATCGTGCGGCCGTGGTCCTGGGTCAGCACACGTGTTAAATCATCAAATCGTTCCTCAAATTTTTGGCGCATGTCAAAGAGCATGCGTGCTCTTTCCCTGAGAGCTATCTTATTGAGCGCCTCGAATCCCTTCTGGGCTGCTTCTACGGCCGCCCTGGCTTCTTCCTTAGTGGCTGTGGGATATTGAGCAATCACTTCTCCGGTGGCCGGATTTGTGGTTTCGTGCACGATGTTGGATTGGGAATCAACCCACTCTCCTCCGATCAGTAATTTTAATTTGCCATAATATGGTTTTACCTCGGAAAGTAAGGCCATTGAGTCGGAACCTCCTTAACTCGTAAGAGCAAAAATTTTAATTCTAGATAGACAGGACTATCCTGCTATTTCTTCATCATGTTTGGTAAATAGAGACAAATATCCGGAAACACGGTCAGCAGGACCGCTACCACGATAATTGCAATGAGGAAGGGCGCAGCGCCTTTCATGACCGTCTCCAGACTTACTCCTTTGGCGGCGCCTGCGACAGTGAATAGATTTAAACCCATTGGCGGTGTTATCAGTCCTGCCTCCATCATTAGAACAGCTATAACCCCGAACCATAGAGGATCAAAATGCAGTGCCAGAATGATTGGGAATACGACGGGAAGCGTGAGGACCATCATTGATATTGCATCGATAAAACAGCCCAGAAGCAAATAAATACCCAATATCATTGCATGCACTACATAGCGCGATACATCGAGGCTTATCACCCAACTGGCGGTCTTTACAGGAATTGTTGAAAGCGCCATAAAGTAGCTGAACACATTGGCCCCTGCGCACAACATCAAGACCATGGCTGAGATGCGGAGTGATTCGCCCATCGCTCTGGAAAGAGCCGGCCAGGTTAGTTTGCGTTTGAGTAGAGCTACTATCACCAGTAGTGAAGCTCCGACCGCTCCAGCCTCATCAGGAGTAAAAAAGCCGGAATAAATACCGCCGATAACGAACAGGAACAGGAATAAGGGTTCCTTGACACCCTTAATGGCGGTGATCTTTTCCTTCCAAGTGACTATTTCCGGATTCACTGGCGCCGCTTCCGGGTATCTTCTCACCCAGAAAATAACCACCATTATGTAGGCAAAAGCCAGCAAGATGCCTGGAAATATTCCCGAGATAAGCAGCTTGCCTATGGACTGTTCGGTGAGCATTCCGTAGACTACGAAGCCAATGCTTGGTGGGATCAAGAAGCCCAGTGTGCCCCCTGCAGCCACGCTACCCGTGGACAGTTTTGGGTCATACCTGAAGCGGTCCATTTCCGGCAGAGCAACAGTAGACATAGTCGCAGCCGTGGCTACGGATGATCCCGACACTGCAGCGAAAGCTCCACATGCCCCAATAGTAGCAACGGCCAACCCGCCAGGAACTCGTCTGGTCCACTTGTCAAAGGATGAGTATAATTCAGTGGTCATTCCTGAACTTCCAGCCAGTGAGCCCATGACTATGAATAGAGGTATGACCGTGTAAGGATAGAATGACGCCACTTCCCACATGGTGCTCGCTGTGACCGGCATCGCTGCGTCCAGGCTTGTCAGTACCGTTATTCCGACAAATCCGACGAACATCATGGCAAAAGCTATATGCATTCCAAGAAAAATCAGCAGGAAAACTGCAATCGATCCAATTAGGCCAACTGTGACAGGGTCCATGATCATTTAAAGAGCCCTCCCACATAATCCGTCAGGTCAAAAAATAACTCGACAAACAGAAATGACCCTCCTATGAAAACCAGCAGCCGAAAAGGCCATTGGGGAATTCTCAGCATGTCTGATACGGATACCGTTTCCATCGTCAAAACCCACCCCTGGTAGGCCATCACTCCAATGATCGACATGCTCAGGAGAGTGGTGAAGATGCTTAACATCAAACTTAATTTTAAGGGAAGCCGTTCGGAAAGAATTGTCACCCTGACGTGATCTTTCATTTGCTGAGCGTATGCAATGCCAAGCAGAATAAAAACCGACAGAATCAAACTGGACATCTCAAAAGCGCCCGGTATCGGTTTGGACCATATGTCACGACGGATTGCGTCAGTTGACGTCAGTATCATCATAGGAAAGATCAGTATCATTCCAAAATGGCCCAATGCCCGGGTGACGCTTTGGACCGCGTTTCTAAATGTCATAAACATGACGACCTCTTATCGAACGGTTCCCAACAGGAGCATTTTATTTCTTTTCCGGCTCTGTCCATTCAGGGGGACATGCTACGCAAGCAGTGCCCATGCTGTGGGCTATCTGATTGTACATGAGAACAGCCTCTTTGGCCGGCAATCCCTGCTTGGACAAGTCTTCAGCCCACTTTACAGTGGCATTCTGAAATTCTTTGAACCATGCGGCTTCTTCCTCCGGGGAAAGGTCATAGATCGTCACACCTTTGGCCTTGATTTCGTCTATCATTTTCCCATAGACGTCTTTAGTCAATCCGTGTGTTGTGGCAAAGGGGTTCCCACATACTTCCATGATAATTTTCTGGAGATCAGGCGGGGTTTTGTCCCAGGTCTTCTTATTCATTATTACGCCTTCGGATACGCATCCGAATGTGGCCTTAACCGCATGTTTCGCAACTTCGTGAAGTTTGAAAGCGAGGATCAATGGAGGGCAGGTCACCAATCCGTCGATTGTGCCTGTGTCCATAGCCATATAAACGTCTCCTAGAGGCATGAAGACAGGCTCAGCCCCCAAGGCTTTTATGTAGGAGGTCTGCATTCCACCGGGGGAGCGGAGTTTCTTGCCTTTAAGGTCCGCAAGGCTCTTGAC
Organism: uncultured Syntrophaceae bacterium; assembly: GCA_964628605.1. Lineage (GTDB taxonomy): Bacteria > Desulfobacterota > Desulfomonilia > Desulfomonilales > Desulfomonilaceae > CAITZA01. The sequence continues at coordinate 4,695 of CAZVOU010000100.1, read as the reverse complement.
CGGTTTTGTGGTGTAAACGAAAGCCTGTATGCATCCATTAAGTTCTATGACCTTGACATCCTGGAATTCCTTGTCCAGGACCTTATGAAGCATTTCGTTGCCTATATTGGTCGCCAGATCCTTGCCATCCACCCATGCTGCCAGAGATAAAACATCGGTAAGCGGAAACTTGCCGGGGGTCCACGTCGCCGTGAAATACCCCATATCCGCTAGCCCCTTCTTGACTATGTCGAAATGCTCAGGGCCTTTCCCCAAAGCCCCACCGGCATACATGGTGTAAGTGATCCTACCGTTGCTACGTTTCTGAAGTTCTTCCAGCATCGGGATCCACACGGTTGTAACTTCACGACTCGCCGGCGGATGCCACGTGCTGAATTTCAAATGAAGTTTGGAATCCTGAGCTGAGACAGGAAAGCTCGAAAAAAGAAGACCTATTGAAATCAATAGGGCCATTGCTAGAAGTAAGCCTTTTTTCATGGACGACCTCCAGTTACAGGTTGTCTGATCCAGTGTCAAGGATCAGTTTAAGGGCCACAAACAAAAAACAGTCATGATTGGAATACAGTATTTTGTTCATATTATAACTCTATAGCCACATGGGTCCGAGGGGTTATTCAAATGTATGATGATGTGGAAAATTTTACCGGTTATCTTGAAAGTAGCGCCTGAGATTTCATTCTGGATCAAACCAATGAGGATGATCAGAAAAAATGATGTCAAAATTAATGTCGAAACAGGCTGCGTCAACATTCGAGTTAAGTATTTATTAATGAATTAAGTATCTATTAAAATCATTGGATAGTCAATATTATTTTGAAATTTTGAAAAAGCTGAGACTGTTGACAGAAAGTCGGTAGGACTACTGTCTTGACTTTGAATCATTACTCCCAAGACGGTAGCTCAAGATATCGAAATGATTAACGAACGCAAGATTTCATGAATCGACATTTTCAGCCGTTCTGATGTAGAACTCCTAAAAGCAGAACACTCATGAATTCTGTGGTGGGGTAGGGTTAGATTCTGGCAACTATTGGTTTTGAGAATTTTTGTTTAGGCGGTGCAGAATCCGCCTAAACAAACGGCCTCATTTTTTCTGGAATTCCTTGAGCGTTTTGACCACTTCCTCATTCCGTCTGGAGACAGCCCAAACCATGGCAGTCCAGCCGTTTCTGTCCTGAGCGTTGATTTCGGCGCCTTCCTCAAGCAAAGCCTTTACGATTCCGGTGTGTCCACGATACGCAGCCATTATCAGTGCGGTGTTTCCATATTCATCCACGGCCTCTAGGTCGACTGGAAAATCGAGCAGAAGTTTTACAACATCCACATGGCCGGCTCTGGCAGCCCTCATGAGGCTGGTAATTCCATGATCGTCTTTTGCGTTATGATTTGCGCCCCAATCCAGCAGTTCCTTTACTATCTGAGCGTATCCACGTCTGCAAGCCTTCATTAGAGGGGATGCGCCGAACGGGTCCGTAACGTTTGGATCTGCGCTGTTGTTGACAAGAATTTTTACAACATCTGTAAAGCCCATTGACGCTGCCCACAATAGTGGCGTCCAGCCCATCTCATCTTTTTGCTCAACGCCTGCCCCTGATGTCAACAAGGCCCGGAGTTCACTCAAATTGCCATCCTTGGCCGCCTGCAACACTTTACTGTCCATTTTAAACCAACCTCCTAACGTCAGAGCGCTTTTTATGAAGTGGCCCGGTTTCATTTCCGGCCCGGGAAAAGCATGCGAATGTTATGATTAACTATCAATTTCCGTGCCAACTGTAGCTTGAATGATCTCCAGAGCCAGCGGCCTGAATTTTACTGCGTTGTCGGCACGTTGTTCTAATTTCTCTTTGCGGGTTTAGTCCATCATGAACTTGCTAATAGCTATAAAATGTGGAGAATAGAAATTGTTTCTGCTATGAAGCTTTGACCCCCATTATGGGGAAGCGCCCATTTCAAAATCCGTCATATCAATCTTACTAATAACTATGTCGCATATTGAGATCATAAAGTGAAGATTTTTTATAGAAAATGTTCCTGCGGCAAACTTACGGATGGAGCTGAATCTTGAAGGTCTATAGACGATTGCTAGAGTATTTGAAACCTTACACCTTGAAACTCATACTGGCCCTGATCTGCATGAGCGGAGTGGCTCTTTTGACTGCATCGCTGGCCTACCTGGTAAAACCGGCTCTTGACGACATTTTCTTCGAAAAGAACAAGGAAATGCTGTTCATGATACCGATAGTGGTGGCGTCGGTTTATATAGTGAAGGGATTTTGTGATTTTGGTCAATACTATCTCATGTCATTTATTGGCCAAAGTGTCATCAGGGACCTCAGGGAAGAGATGTTTACAAGGCTTTCGAACATGTCGGTCAGTTTTTTCGTGAGGCACTCAACAGGTGAGCTTGTCTCAAGGATGAACAACGACGTTATGATGGTCCAGGGGGCAATGACTAATGCCATCACCGGGATCGTGAGGGATGTGCTGACTGTTGTTAGTCTTATCTTCGTCGTTTTTTACAGGGATTACCAGTTGGCGCTGATAGCCATGGTGGTTTTTCCTCTTGCCATCTACCCGCTCCTAAATTTTGGAAGACGTCTTAAAAAATATTCCAGGCGAATGCTTGTCTCGCTCGAGGACATTACTGAACGTCTGAATGAGACCATAACCGGCATCAGAATAGTTAAGGCTTTTGCCATGGAGGATTATGAGAGAGAAAGGTTTTCCAAGGTAAATGACACATTGTTCAATGCCTTCATGAAGCGTTTCAAGGTGCGCGCGCTGTCCAACCCGGTTATGGAGACTCTCGGCGGTTTTGGGGTGTGTCTGATTGTGTTTTACGGCGGATATCAGGTCATCAACGGGGCCTCAACCCAGGGGACGTTTTTTTCCTTTATGGCTGCGCTCATCATGCTTTATGAACCGATAAAGAGAATCAATGAAGTCAACATTACGATCCAGGAGGGGGTCAGCGCTGGGGAGAGAATATTCTCTCTTCTGGACACTCCTCTCGATGTAATGGACAGGGAAGGGGCCATTGACATCGGTAGAGCCCGAGGTGAACTCATTTTTGAAAATGTAGGTTTTTCATATGATGAAAATGCTGTGCTTCGGGATGTGTCTTTGAAAGTCGCTCCGGGAGAGGCAATTGCAATCGTTGGAGAAAGTGGAGCGGGTAAAAGCACTTTGCTCGATCTGGCTCCGAGGTTCTACGATGTTTGTTCAGGACGTGTTCTCATTGACGGACATGACGTCAGGGACGTTACCCAGAGGTCTTTGAGGCAAAACATTGGAATTGTTACGCAGCAGACTATACTATTCGATGACACCATAAGAAACAACATAGCTTACGGCCGACCGGACCTGCCTTTGGAAAAGGTTATTGAAGCGGCTACAGCGGCACATGCCCACGAATTCATAATGGCTACTCCCAGCGGATATGACACTCTTATCGGAGAGAACGGTGTCAAGCTATCCGGCGGCGAACGTCAACGGATAGCGATAGCAAGGGCTCTCTTAAAAGACCCACCTGTGTTGATACTCGATGAAGCTACTTCCAATCTCGATTCTGATTCGGAGATTGCCGTTCAGGGGGCAATAGAAACTCTCATGAAGGGGCGCTCCACCATGGTAGTGGCGCATCGTCTTTCCACAATCAGGAATGCGAACAGGATTTATGTTCTGGTGTCCGGTCAGATAGTTGAAGAGGGCGCCCATGATGAGCTATTAGCCAGAAACGGATTCTTTGCCCGTTTGTACAAGCTGCAGTTTAGCAACCAGGTGGAGGGGCCTTACCAGAATACAGGAACTCGGATTCACTGACTATGTCTATAAAAGGTAAATTAGGCTTGACAGGAAAATTTGTCGTGTCCGGCCTTTATGAAGTGGTGCAGCGTTCCTGGGCTACGGCGCATGCGTCCGGACTTTTAACCGAGAAAAAGGCTCCCATTCCTGTCATATCAGTTGGGGCCATTGCAATTGGTGGTAGTGGCAAGACCCCGGTGACAATGTTTATCGCCGGCAAACTAAAGGCGTTCGGTTACAGTCCGGTGATCTGTTCAAGAGGTTACAAGGGCGCCTACAGAGGTTCTTACTGTGTGGTCAGTGATGGGCGCTCATCCACTCCCCTTGTCACGCCGAAGATAAGCGGTGATGAGCCGTACCTGATGGCTTCAAGATTGGAAACGGTGCCGGTGGTAGTTGCAAGAAGACGCATCGACGCTGTCCGGGCATCGGTAGAGCGACTGGATTGTGACGTGGCAATTCTGGACGATGGTTTTCAGCATTTGGGGCTGTATAGAAATATTAACCTTGTCCTGCTTAATGCTCAAAAAGACTGGATGTTCCCGCGCGGAAGGTTGAGGGAACCTTTCGGGGCTTTGAACAGAGCGGACGCTATTCTGCTCTCTGGGTCAACAGAGGAACTGCCGCCTGAAGCCAAGGGTCCCATTGGAAAAAAACCCGTCTTCAAAATGGTTCAGGAAGCTGATAGCATAATTCACGGCGTGGATCATGAGGAGTCTAGTTTAGATTTATTTAAAGACCGAGCGGTTTTTCTGGTTTCCGGCATTGCCAATCCTGAACGTTTTGAAAAAATGGTGAGACAATTGGGCTGGGATGTGGTTGAGCATGCGATTTTCAGAGATCATGAGAGGGTATCGGACGACGACCTGGCCGGCTTGATTTCGAGGGCGG
>CAZVOU010000099.1:0-1872 GCA_964628605.1 uncultured Syntrophaceae bacterium | reverse complement strand
CTTGCTATGCGTTCCACATGTCTTCGCCCAGTCCCAGACGTGGGAGGATTTCCAGAGACAGAAGGCTTCAGAGGAAGAGTCTGCTCCTATTCCCAAGAGTGGTCCCAAGCTGGTCCCCAAAGATGTTGTGATAGAAAAACTCAAGACAGAGGGACAAGTGACTTATAGTAGCGACGCCTTGTTATTTCATTTCGGACAATCAACTCTCAAGTCTGAATCAATGCCAAACCTGAAAAGTATGGCTGAAGCATTAAAGGAAGCTTCGAGTCATCCTGAACTGTCCAGGATCCAACGCTACTATGTGGACGGTCATACGTGCAGTGTGGGAAGCGCTGAATTCAACTGTCGTCTGTCTTGGGCAAGGGCCAACGCCGTAATAGACCATCTGGAGAAGATGGGGGTTTCCAAAGATAAACTTGTCGCCCGGGGTTACGGCCTCGCCTACCCTGCTCACTCAAATGATTCCGAAGAGACTCGCATGCTCAACCGACGTGTTGTCCTCAAAAGCGACCCTGGAGAAACGGAAGCAGAGAAGAATCGAACCACGTGCGCCATGACCACTCCAAAACCCGAAGACAAACCACAGAAACAACAGTCTGAAAAGAGTGTTTCCCCAAGCCTGGAAGAGGTCGCGGGCATAAAAAAACAACCTGGAGACAGGAAGAAAAATGAAGACATTCCGCCAAACCCTGAAAAGGAGAAAAGTGCTCAGGGACTTCCTAGAGGTTTCAAGCGTGTAGAGTAATAGATAACAAGTGTGCCATTTTTTGTTGGCTCCAAAATATTCATGCTTATTTATCCCATCATTACCAGAGGACATTGAAATGAATATCGGATTACGAATTGCAATGACTCTTGCGGTCATGACCTTATTTGTGACTGCCACAACCAACAGCAGCCACTCAGGACAGTTAGAAGACAAATTAATCCAGGAGTTCAAATCCCTGTATGCGGAAAGTGAGGAAGGCGCAGAGGCAATTCTCAAGAGAATCAAAGGCCTAATAGACCAAAAAGCCGAACTGAACATCAGGAACCAGCAAGGTGACACACTTCTGATAACAGCCACACTGAAAAATGATCCCGAAACGGTAAGTCTTCTGATTTCTGCAGGCGCCGATGTAAATTTAAAAAGCACAAAGGACGGACTAACGCCACTCATGGTCGCTGTATATAACGGCAACCCGGACTTGGTGGACCTGCTGCTCAGCAAGAAGGCCGATGTGAACGCAGCAACTCCAGATGGCCAGACGGCATTGCTCATGGCAGTCGAGCAGGAAGACCTTGAACTTGCCAAGAAGCTGGTGGAAAAAGGAGCAGATGTAAACTACAGGGATCCCAAAACGGGTATAAACGCAATGCTGCTCGCCACGAGCCTTGGAGACCTGGACATGGCAAAATTTCTGTTTTCCTCCAAGGCAAAAATCAATGATTCAGACCAGGAGGGCAATACCCCATTGATGATAGCGTCAGCAAATGACGATGCCGAGATGGTGAGCTGGTTGATTGAGAATGGGGCGGAAGTCAATACAAAGATCGCGTCCAAAGGGGTCGCCACAGACTCTAAAAAAGCCGGAGAAGATGAGAAGCTGGTGGCAAAAGGCGTTGCTTCAGCGCCCCAGAAGACAACGGCAGTCTCACCTCTCATGATTGCGGTATATTCAGGAAACCCCGACACAGTCAGACTTCTTGTTGAAAAAGGCGCAAAAATAAACGAGGCCGGCAAGGATGGCCTCACTCCGCTGATCATAGCGGCTCGTGATGGAAACTCCGAAGTTGTAAAAATGCTCATAGACAAAGGCGCTGATCTAAACGCGCAAACCGTCACTGGAGCTACTGCCCTCATGTATGCGTCTTTTCTGGCGGGGAATCAGG
>CAZVOU010000098.1:0-11216 GCA_964628605.1 uncultured Syntrophaceae bacterium | reverse complement strand
GAGTTCCAAGGCTTTACGGGAAATTACCTCAAAAGGAACACTCCTGGTGGCGCCGGTAACAACTGCGGTATTTGCCTTGATTATCCCGGCCTTCTCCCCGGCCACTGCGGCAAGTCCTTTCCCAAGGTAGTCTTCATGCTCCAGAGAAATGTCCGTTATCACACTGACCAGTGGACTAATGGTGTTGGTGGCGTCGAGTCTTCCCCCAAGCCCTACTTCAATTATGGCAATGTCGGGGGCAGCCTCGGCTATACAGTCAAAGGCTACAGCCGTAGTGAACTCAAAGAAGGTGGTGCGTTCAGGATTATAAATTTTTCTTATCTTTTCGGTGGACTTCACCAATTGATCTTTTGAAACCAGTTCACCGTCGATCCTGATACGCTCTCTGAAATCGTTCAGATGAGGAGAGGTGTAAAGAGCCGTTTTGTAGCCGGCCCGAATCAGAATGCCGGTTATAAATGATGAAGTTGATCCTTTGCCGTTACTGCCCGCCACATGAACCGACCTGAACCTGAGTTGCGGGTTACCAATTTGGTCCAGAAGAGATTCGATGTTATCCAGACCCAGAAGTATCCCAAATCGTTCGAGGCTGTAGAGAAATTCTACAGTCTCAGCGTATCGGTCCTCACGATTGCTCTGGTCGCGCATCCTTACTCCAAAAATATGACTGGTACTGCACTCCAAATAGCATAGGACGCCAACACCGTCAAGAACGACAAGCTACTATTCGGCAATATTAACAAGTAATTAATTGGAAAATAAAAAGAATCAGAGCGCTTGTGATAACCGGGAAATCATCGCGTCCCAGTGGGAATCGCCCCTGAAAATTAGAATACGCCCTCCAAGCCCTGTCAGTTCGGTTTTTGTCCTGTTGTGCTTCATGTTATATCGCTCAACAAGAATGTCGGCAAGTTCGGACGGTTTTTTCATATGCACGGTTCCGACTATCCTCATCCCCGGATTGCTCGCCAGAAGAGTCGGTATCGTTTGAATCACATCCTTGTCAAACCAGCAGTCAAAATAGACTATTTTAGCCAATTTTGCCCTGAAGACCTCGGCGTAAGGGTCATCAGCCGGCGCTTTGGCCAACCATGAACCGACAGAATCAAGAACCCTTCCACCACCCGAAAAACCAGCAAGGGTCAAAGTGGTCTTTTCTTTTTCAATATTTGGAAAAGCCCTCTTCACCCCCTTGAATATCCTGTTCACAACTCTGAATAGTAGTTCCGGTCTTTCACCATCTCTGAGCGCGAATGAACTCCACCTGCCCTTACTCCTTTCGCGGTTGAAAACATAAGGGGTATCCACAAATCCCACGAATATGAATGGCTTGTCGGGCCTTTTCGAGGCCAGGGCGTGCAATTCCTTACGAAAGTCCCTGTAGTAATCCTTAGAGCCCATACCGTGAAAATACAGGATTATTTCTACCTTGTCGGTCTGGCGAAAATCGTAGTTTCCAACCAGCCAGACATACTTGAGATCATCGTCCCAGGGACTTATCCTCCACCGCTGATAAGGAATCTCTCCCGCCGGATCTGATTCCATAGGCTGTTCTTCATCAAGCGCACTTACCGAGGCGTTCTTCAAAATTGCTGGAGACTGTGAAATAAGAGAGCATGAACTAAGCGATATCAGGCAGACGACCAGCGACAGCAGAAATATTGTCGTCCTGCCGTTTCCGATTTCCATTGAATGAAGGATGGCGCCTGATTTATCAGCGTACAGGGGCATAGGGCAGAAAATCCCTCCGTATTGGGATTTCCCTCCCCAAGTGTCCCTATTTTATCAATTAGTCTAACCTCTTGTCAATCAAACCGGCAAATATGGTTTAGAAACTGGCTATTACAGTGGTTAGGCATTGATAGTCATTGATTGGGAAGTCCCGGTTTTTTATCAATTTCCATATGGTTTCTATTTACTTAGTTTTGCTTAAACTGTACACTTGAGTTTACAATGACATCCGTGGAAACCTCGGACCAACCGCCTTGTATTTTTTTAGGCCACCGGAATAACAGACACAATACAGAATGGTATCCTGAATCTAAATGAGCGCTCACGACAATCTTAACCTCGAAACTCCCAACTTTCTGGATTTCATAGTTGATAAGCGTAAACCTCTGATGATCCTGATCGGGCTCATCAGCGTTTTTCTGGCTTTCTATGCTTTCAGGCTTGAAACGGATCCTTCCCTCAAGACGGGCCTGGACAGAACCACTGTCGCATTCAGCCAGTATGAAAAATTCCTGGAAATTTTCGGCAGTGAGGAATTTACGCTGATTGCCGTAAAAACGCCTAAAGGAGTTAATGATCCCCGGGCCCTGAAACTTATCGACTCCTTGACTACTAACCTGGAGAAATATGACAAACTCACCGAAGTGATTAGTCTAACCAACGTAAAGCTGTTCAGGCAAAAAGGTGATGTTTTCGGATCTTTCCATCTTTTGGACAGAGTTGACGGCGGAATACAGACACCCGAATCCGATCAGTTGCTCGCCCTGCGGAAGGAATTGCCATTACTGGCGCTTTTAGCGTCAGAGGATCTCAAGACATTCGGAATTGTTGTCCGAATGGATGAGACTTACAAGTACGACTTTGCGGCTTATGAAAAGATTCTGAAGATAATTGAGGAAACTTTCTCTAATTTTACGGCCCAAGGCTTCGAATACAGGGTGATTGGCCCCGCTTTTGTCAGAGAAGCCATTGTGCAGTACAGCATACAGACCGGTGTGGTGTTCGGGGTCCTGTGCATGCTCATAGCAACCATCGTATCCGTTTATGTTTTCAAGAGTTTCAGGGTTACGCTTGTCACAAATTTCATATTGTCCATATGCGTGCTCTGGGTCCTAGGGCTGATGGTCCTGTGCGGGATACCTCTAAACTCAACGACCGCCTTGGCTTTTGGTCTGGTTCCAATAGCCACACTTGAGATAGTGATCCACATGGTGGTCCGCTACCACCAGTTCTACGAAACGGTTAATGACAAGATCAGCGCAATAAAACTGGCTTTTAGGTGGTTGGCCAGACCGTGTTTCATGTGCGTGGTGACGACCGCCATAGGCTTTGGGACGCTGATGATCAGCTCCACACCGATGATTCGCCAGTTGGGATTCATCATGTCTTTCGGAGTGCTGATCGCTTACGGGCTGGCCATGGTGATGACACCGGCCTTCTTCTCGTATATGAAGGCGCTCAACACGTCTGAAGCATCATCCGGACTGCTGGTGGACTGGCTTGACAAACTCCTGAACACTCTGGCCGGTTTTATATCCAGACACTCGAAGCTCATTGTCCTCTTTGGCGTGGCTCTCACCGTATTTTTGTTCAGCGGAGCTTCCAGGATACAGATTGACGCCCAGGTGTTCAGAATGCTGAGTGAGTCAACGAAAACAGTTCAGGATGTTCGTTTCGTAGAGGCCAACCTTGTGCCTGTCCACACCCTGGAATTGCTCATTTCCACCAAAGAAGGCTCGTTCAAGAATCACGCTCACTGGAAAAGAATAGACGAACTGGAACGTAATCTTACCGAAATTCGGGAGGTCTCCTCCACGGACTCGTTTCTTCATTTGCTGCAATACCTCCACAGGGTGGCGGGAGGATCAAAATCCGCTGAAGACCTGTTCAGTGACCCCAAATTGATCCCACAGCTTCTTTTCATGACATCCATGGACGAAGACGGCAGGAAGCTGACCCGGAGGTACATTTCCGAAAACCTCGACAAGATCAGGGTCTCCATAAGCATACTGAATCCTCCCGATGTTCCTATTGACAGCACAATAAGTCAAATAAGGGAAGTATCAGCCAAGGCGCTCGGAGAGGACCTGGATTTTGTCATCACAGGTGAGTTGGCCTTGATATCGGACCAAACGAACACGCTGATCAGCGATCAGTATGAGTCCATGTTTCTGGCGGCCCTGCTCATAATTTCCATAATGATGATTCAAATGGAATCCTTTACGCTAGGATTAATTTGCACGGCTCCAAACATCCCTCCGGTGGCTGCAGTATTCGGAATCATGGGATGGTGCGGCATTCCGTTGGACATGGTGACGGTGTTTTCCGCAACTGTTGCGGTTGGAATGGCGGATGACAACACCATTCACTATATGACGCAGTTGAAAAGAGAAATCGCCCTGAATCCTGATAACGACATAGAAACGAATGTATTCAGGGCATATCGCTTCACCGCCCGCCAGATGGTTTCGTGGTCACTGGTGATAATATTCGGATTTCTGGCCTTACTGGTTTCACCTTTCAATCCCGTGGTCTCATTCGGCATACTTGGCTGCGCTTCCATTTGCATGGGGCTTTTCGGGGATCTGATCTTTTTGCCTGCACTCATTCTGAGTTCCCAAACTATCAGAAGGACAATCCAAAGGCTGTGCAACAAGAGCGCTGTCCGGGCCTGACCTTTACAGCGGCAACCCGGAGCGCCGGTTTGAGGCAAAAATAAGAGTTGGCTTACCGGGGCTTTTGTTAACGTGGTGTGTTGATCATGAGCTTAACCAAACCACACAGGGTGTGATAATTAAAAATTTGATGTTGACTGAGACTAATGATGTTATTGGAGAATTTTTATGCGTAAGACAAAGATAGTCGCCACACTAGGTCCGGCTACCGAGACAGAAGAAAAAATAAGAGGTTTGATAGAAGCCGGAGCGGACGCTTTGCGTTTCAACTTCTCACACGGTGACCCTGAATGGAAAGCAACGCTGTTTGAGAGAGCAAAGAAGGTCGTTGCAGATAGTGGAAGGACGGTAGCCTTCATCCAGGATCTCCAGGGACCCAAGGTTAGAGTGGGCGCAATTTCACCGGAGGGGATCAAGCTCGAGGTCGGGTCGCGTGTTACACTCACCTCCTCAACGGGCAAAAAGGGCCCAAACTTTATTCCGGTGCGATATTCCAACCTGGAATCAGAAGTGAACCCGGGGGAAATTATCCTGATGGATGACGGAAAATTGCGTCTGAAAGCCATATCCGTTGATTCACCCGGAGTGTTGGCCGAGGTGTTGCAAGGCGGAATCCTTCTGCCGAACAAGGGTGTAAACTTCCCTCAAACGAGTCTTTCGCTGCCGGGCCTGACTGACAAGGACATAGACGACCTTGAACTGGGAATGAAACTTGGCTTTGACGCAGTGGCGCTATCGTTCGTCTCACGCGGTAAGGACGTAGAAAGACTCAGACAACAAATGCAAAAAATAGGTGTTGTCAGACCCATAATCGCCAAACTGGAGAGGGCCGCCTGTATTGCTGAACTATCTGGAATTCTTCAGGTTTCTGACGCAGTTATGGTTGCCAGGGGAGACTTGGGCGTAGAAGTCGATATCAAGAGGGTTCCGGCCCTGCAAAAAGAAATCATCAAGGAGGCCAACAGGAAGGGAATTCCGGTAATTACAGCCACCCAGATGTTGGAGTCAATGACCAATTCTTTGCTGCCGACTAGAGCCGAGGCGGCCGATGTGGCCAACGCCGTATTTGACGGAACCGACGCACTCATGCTCTCAGGGGAAACTTCTGTCGGAGAATATCCAATAGAAGCTGTTAAAATGATGCGCGATATCGCAATTGAGGCAGAAGCCTACGAAGACGAAAAGAGATATGATCGCTGGGCAAATCTTGATCTCACCGGTCACAGTATTACGGAAGCTCTATGCCACACTGCGGTAGTAGCGGCGCATGACATGATTCTACGAACGATAGTCGCCGTAACAGGTTCCGGCAGAACCGCCAGGCAAATAGCCAGGTACCGTCCCGACGCTGATGTTTACGCTTTTACCTTCGATGAGAGCACCAGGAATTTCCTTGCCATAAGTCGCGGAATACAGCCCCACCTGTCAGCATGTATTGTCGATTTCAATGCGCTCATGGATTACGTTGACGATTACGTGATAAAGAACAAAATCGGCGCTAAAGGAGAATTGATCGCAATTGCTATGGGTTGGCCCATCGGGATCGGGGAAACCACCAACATGATGACCATTCACAAGATAGGTGAATATACCACGTAGAATAACGAGTTAAACTCTGACCGCCGCAAGAACAAAAAAACGGCAGGGTTCAAATGAGTTGGATCCTGCCGTTTGTTTTGCGCTTTGACGGGGTTCTACTTTGCGCCCCAAATGTATTTGTTCGTAGGCGCCTCCGGAATTCGTGTTTCCTCAGGCGCCGGTTCCTTATATATCTCCTCGTTTATCGGTTCCTTGCGAAGAGCCGCTCCTGCAGGCGCTCCCCACAAATATTTCTTCGAAGGTTCCGCCACTACTCTCCCGGATAACTCGGATTCAGTGGCGCGGTAGTCAACGGTCAACAAAGGAACCCTGGGTAGGTCTGCTATAACGAAGTTTGCACGTATCACGACAGCGTTAGCGTTTATGCCGGCAGGAAACGCCGGAAATGGCGCCGCTGTTTTAATGGCCTTCAGTAGAGATTCATCCATCTCCGTAATGCCGGAACTTCGCGTCAACTCCAATGATTTTAGCGAGCCATCCCTCCCGATCTCGTAGTTGATGGCCACCTTGCCCTTCAGAGCGGACTCTGTGGTGTAATTCAAAGGTGTCTTCCAGACGCGCTGAATTTCATCACGCGTCAGCATCGCGTATTCGTTGGCGGCCCTGTTCTGTGTCGCTCTGTCTATGACAAGCGTGTCAACCGGATAAACTGTGGTCTGAGCAAAAACGCCGGAGCAGAAAATGCCCAAAACCAGTATTAATACTCCTGAGAATGCTGTTTTCATGATTCCGCCCTCTTCTACCGTTTGCTGCGATTATCTAATAAAATAGTTAATATAAGCTTTGTATATATGCGTAACTAAGCATATTTTAGTTAAACTCGAACGAGGCATAGGTATCAGTGATAGAATTCTGCGTCAAGATAAAAAATGGCTTTTTTGTTCAGATTTATTCGGAAAAACTTATTTAAAGGCAGGCAGGCGCTGAAAGCGCCGCAAGTATTTTGTAGGGCTTATGATTCCGTGTAATAATTGGACCAAGATGAGTTTCGCCCGGAGAAAGCTTCCAATCCGGGCGAAAAGTAAACTGAGGCTTAAATCAATTTAATCGTTTATTCATGCTTCCATTGGGCTTTTCTTTTTTCAATGAAAGCATTTATTCCTTCATTAGCGTCGTGAGACTCCATGAGGTCTTTGAGGTAAAGGGCCTCCATCCGGGGTAAATCTTCTCTGATAGCTCTGAAAAATCGCATTCTGACGGCTTTGTTACCAATCTTAAGGCTCGACGCGCTTTTTGGGATTATGTGGGTCGAAATCCATTTTGAAGCGATTTCCCAGGGGTCCTGCCCTTCCTCGGCCAGTAGGTTCACCAGTCCGGCCTGTTTGGCCTCGTTGGCAGTGATGGATCTGCCGGTCAGGGCCAAATCATCGGCCAAAGCCTGACCAACCTTGAATTGGAGCATGACTGAGGCGGGAGGAGGCAAAACGCCCAGGACTATTTCCGGTTGACCGAACATTGCTGTTTGATCCGCAATGATGAAGTTGCAGAACAATGCCAGTTCCATGCCTCCGCCGAGACACTGCCCTCTGACTATTGCCATCGTGGGAATAGCCAGATCTACGAGCTGATAGAACATGCGGTGAAAAAACTTCAGCATCATGGCTGCCTTATCGCGTGTGTGCTCGGGCACGCTTGCGCCAAATGAGAAATGTTTGCCGGAGCCCTCGAATATAATCAGCTTAACTTCCTTTTTTTGGGAAAGCCCGCTGAGAACATCCGATATTTCATCAAGCATCTTTGCTTCAAGCACATTGGCCTTTGGGGCATTGAGCAATATCTTGAGAACAGAGCCGTCAAAATGATCTTCTACCGCGATTAAGCTATAATTCATTTTAGACACCTACTAGTTGATTGAGAGAAAAGGTAAAAAAAATGGGCGCGGAAGACCGCGCCCTAAAAATTGAGCAGAAACTGAACAGGGCTGCTATTGCTGTGGCTTGCCCAGTACTTTCTCAAAGGTCTCTGGAATAGCTGGGGCGCCCTCAGCTATGAGTTGTCTCCATTTGATGAAATCGATAACATCGGTTCCTGTTATCTTTTTGCCGTTAAATGCGTTGAAGCCCAGATACGCTTCATAATTCATGTTCACCATGAGCCAGTGTCTGTTGGGGAGTTTTGCCTGATCCCAGAAGAATTTCTTTTTGGCTCTGATTCCGTCTATGGCTTTAATCAGACATCCGGGGAACAGATTGGCGAAGGTCCATACTATTCTGTTTATTTCCTTGTCCAGAAGCTCGAAGTCTACCGGCAGCTCCTTCATCATTTCACGCGCTTCCTTGGCGGCTGCGCCGGTCTTGAATTCGCCGTAAACTATCTCGCCGTCTTTCACGTATGAGTCTGTAATAACCAAAGGATTCCTGATAAACTTATCGCCCTGCTTGAGCACCGGAATGGACTTGGATATGAGGTTCTTGGCCTTCATCTTGTAGGCGCTCCACATCTCGCAGCTGATGCAGTTCCACATGGCGTCTTCCATGGATAGAAACCATGGGAGGAAGTCTGATGAACCACCATCCGGGCTGGATCCGTGACGTGCGCCGGCCTGTCCAAAAATCGCCAGGTCACTTGAAATGGCCAGGTCACAAGCCATACCGATTTCCTGCCCACCGGCTACGCGCATACCGTTAACACGCGCAATTACGGGTTTTTTGCAGTTCAGAATGGAATCGACCATTGCATTGAAGAGATCCATGTATTCGCCGTACTCATTGGGTCTCATGCTGTAATATTCGGCGTATTCCTTGGTATTTCCACCCGTGCAGAACGCTTTGTCGCCGGTTCCGGTAAAAACTGCCGCTACTACCGAGCGGTCGGCGCTAGCAGCCCCAAAGCCCGCTATAACTCCCTTAACCATTTCGGTGGTGTAAGAGTTGTACTGCTTGGGGTTGTTCAATCTGATCCAAGCCACGTATAGTCCGGGTATTTCTTTACCATCGGGACTTACCAGAGGTTTTTTCTCATATACCGTGCATGGGGCTTCTGTTCCCCAATGTTCCGGTCCGATTAGCAAGTGATTCTTTGAACCATTGTCTCTGGGCATCCACTCAAGCGTCATATCGACCTCCTAATTTTTTTCTGGCGCATCTTTAAGTACTTATTAAGACGAAAATAATGTTACGTTTATTATCGAAAACCAGCACTAGGCCGAATTATTTTACCGGCTCGAACGCGTAGAAGACTCTTGGCATGTTGACCACATCCCGCCCGACTTCCTGCGGCACCGGATCGATGTCAAACACAGCCAGTTTGACCTGGTCACCGGATTTTAATTCTCCGGCTGCGCAGTTGATTATCCTCACAAAGAAAGTACGTTTCCCCTGCAAGTCTACCAATGCGTGGACCAAGGGAGGCTTACCAAATCCCAGGGGGACTCCGACTGACTCCTCGGTCACATCGATCACTGTTCCTACGGTGGGCCAATCCACCCATTCCAGGTCCACACTGTAACATTCAGGACACATGACCCTGGGAGGAAAAGGCTCGGCCCCGCAACCCTTGCATTTGGTCGTGGTGAAACGTCCTTCTTTCAGAAATTCATAGAAGGAGGCTATCTGGTTAAATTCCTTGGACTGCTGCGGGAACAGGTCCATGGTCACCATGTATTTTCCTTCGAGTATTGAAATACCTGGGGTGCTCATCTGACCTCCTTACCATAGACCAACACGGTGTGAGCTGCGATGAAACCGCTGAGATTGTGGGTGAGCCCGAAGTTAGCGTTTGGAACCTGCTGAATGGCGTCACCACGAAGTTGTTTCATCACCTCTATGCCCTGGCGGATGCCGGTCCCACCGAATGGATGGCCACAGCCCAAAAGACCGCCGTCCGTGTTCGTAGGAATTTTGCCTCCAAAATCATTCTGACCATCACCCACGAAGAATCCGCCTTCACCCTTTTTGCAGAAACCAAGATCTTCCATTTCTATGATCTCGGAAATTGTAAAACAGTCGTGAGTCATGGCGACATCAATGTCATCAGCGCTAACCCTGGACTTGGAATAAGCCTGGGCTCCTGCTATTTTTAAGGCTTCCCACGTGGTCCAGTCCGGCATGTTTGCGGACATGTTATTTACGCTCGCCTGGCCGGTCCCCAGAAGGTAGACCAGAGGCTTATTGGTCATTTCCTTGGCCTTCTCTTCGGTTGCCAGCACTAAAGCCGCCGCTCCGTCTGTTATCGGACAGCAATCGTAAAGTGTGAGAGGTGGAACGATCATCCTGCCACTCATGACTTCTTCCATCGTCACCGGAGTCTGGAACTGGGCCTTGGGGTTTTTCGCCGCGTTCCGGCGGTTCTTGACAGATATCGCTCCCAAGTGCTCCTTTTTGGTCCCGAACTGCTTCATGTGCTGCTTGGCCACCATGGCGAATACTGGAGGCGGCAAACCAAGACCCTGCCCACCATCCCAGTCGTGATCCACACTGGCTAATTCGCTGTAAAAAACCTCCCACTTCTGTGGGGTGTACAGCTTCTCGCCACCAGCGACCATAACCACATCCGCCTGTCCGGACTTGATCATGGCAAAAGCCAGGATCACCGCCGAACTGCCGCTAGCGCACAGAAGCTCAACCCTGGCGCAAATGTTCTTCGGCTTTATTCCGGCATATTCCGCAACCAGCGGCGCAAGATGCGTCTGGTAGGAAGTCCTCTCGGTATAGGCTGAAGCTACAAGAAGTCCGTCGATGTCTTTGGGATTCATTAAAGGGTTGTCATCATAGCAGGCTTTGGCGGCTTCCTGAAAGAAGTCCCGCTGGCTACCGTCTCTTACCCCCCATTTTGACATCCCCCCAGCAACAACGCACACGTTACGTTCCATGAATAATAACCTCCGGGTGCAAAGTCAGGTCGGCTTATATATGAATCAACAAGTTTTGAGGACACATTTACTGGTCGATGGCCCCATGGAAAACGAAGCTGGTCACAGATCACGTTCGAGCGGTCTATGCATCTGAGAGTTTACTTCGTTTTAGGGTGGTGACGCAACTAATTTTTGTAGTCTATAGTGAATTCTTGTCCGGGATGCCATTTGGCGAGAAGGCTATTTCAAGCCCTAACACATTGAAAACAATAAATCGATGATTAACACATGACCAAAAAATGTTTAATTTATTTTTCAGTTATATGAATTTTGTCTCAACAATCGGGAATCGATACGCGATGCCCGGTTACTTTTTTCATCGGCAACGACTATACTGGCGGTCGACTGGTAAAATGATG
>CAZVOU010000097.1:0-4380 GCA_964628605.1 uncultured Syntrophaceae bacterium | reverse complement strand
TTGCTGAAATCAACGAAATGAGACATCCACGCCCCCGGTTTCAGCCATTTGGCAAAACACGAGTAAACTTCGGGCAAGTCCTGAACTACCTGAAGCACCACGGTAGACATTAACATATCGACAGAATTCGGTTCCAGCATGGCATGACCGTTGAAGGGATGCATGTAAATGAATCTGATCTTTTCGTCAGTTCCGGGGTCTCCGTCCTTCAGACATTTTACAAGGGACTGCCTTATCAGTTTGACGCGGGATTCATCAAGATTTTCATCCAGTATGCGGTCGGTCAGTATGTGGCCAGGAAAACGGTCCAGAGTTTTTCTGGTTCCTCTCTCCTCGGTAGGGTCTTCTTTTGCCCTGAAAAGCTCCACGAGTTGGTCTAATGCATCGATGTTGATGTCCAACCTGGCGTGGGGTAATTCATCAATTGCATAATATGCTTCAGCTCCGCACAGTAGGGCTGCGAGTCCTACCCCAAAGGAAGTTCCCGGGCCAAGTTCCGCCACAACCTTCGGGAAAGGATTCATTCCAGTCTTATGCGCCTGGTTTATGTGCGCTAGGTAGGTTGAATAGCAATACGAAGCCGAAATTGAATGAGTCACATCGGAATATTTCATTATTCCGGGGACATAACTGATCACTCCCTTGGCCAGTGTTTCAACCTCAGGAGGAAGCATTGAAAGAAGTTCACGAAACTTTTTTTCTAATGTTTTCAATCCGGATTCTCTCGTTCAGACCAAACGTGGTCATCAACCGTGATTAATTATTCTTCCATGAACAAACTTTTTCAAATACCGTCAAAGCCACCTCCGGGAGCAGTTCAATCATTCAGCAGACAGTATAAAATTAGTTTGCAGAGCCGGCCTCCTCCTGTAACTGGTCCTGAGGAAGCCATGTCAGGCCGTTCAGGAACTAATCTCCGGAACAGTTCTCTCCCGATATTTTTAATTCGTCTACTATAAGCGTCGCTAGTCGCCTATTCCACAACTCGGTCGGATGCCCATCATTGGTGATGACAAATCCATCCCCCTGGAATTCCTGCCTCGAACTGTAATCGAGAATCGGTATTCCGGCTTTTCTTAAGAGTTCCGCGACCGCCTGATCCGAGTAATCCACTCCAGGCAGAAGCATGAAGTAGGCTCTGGAGTCAGGGAACTTAGTATTAAATAGTTTAAACGATTCTTCAATGATTCGTGCAGTAACTTCTATGTCTTTTTTCGAGAATTTTCGAGGATAGCCGTAGCGTCGGAAGAAAAGGTCCAGAAGTCTCACATGGGAGATTGCCGAGTAAATAGCAGACCTCCAAGGTCTCCCCGTCTGGAAGTTTCCGTCACGCACCAGGTTTTGTTCCTTGTCCAGATAGTAGAAGGGAAAATCTTTTGCCCAATTTGTGGAAGCATAATAGGTCCCGATTGCTCGTGCGACATGCGCCGGTCCGTAGATCATTATTCCATTAGCCTGTTTGATCTGTTTGGCAAAATCAGGGTCCTGGAGTCTCACAAGCATCTGTTGAGGCCCGTATCCTGAATGACCGTAGTTGTAGGTGGTATAGCACGGCGCAAGATGGCCAACATGATATGGCAGAGTCTGGTTGTCCTGAAGGCCTTCGCCAAATGTGAATGAACAACCGAAAAAAATCAGGAACCGGTCAGCCGACTCTTCATTAATTGCCGGGGTAACTCTCCTGGAGAATTCATCAGTTGAGTAGTAGACAGAGTAAATTGGCTTGCCGTCCAGTCCCTGCTTGAGAGCCTGCGCCACTGTGTTCGGTCTGGGTTTGTAACCGTAGTCCGTATCCGGCAAATTAAAACCTTGTGGACAGCCACGAAGGACTCCACACTTTTCAAATGGATAAAGAAAACGAGCGCCTAGTTCCAGAGCGCAGAGTATTACCAGGATGATTAACATCCATGTAAAGATGACACGAGTTGAAAAAAAATGTCGTGAAATTCTTTTCATGAATCCAGGCTTATTGAGGAGGTGGGGGAAATTAAACTCCCTAAATCGCGAGTTCGTAAATGTATAATGGCACATATCGAAAAAAATTATAAACAAAAATTACGCCGGTGACACATTCATCAAGTCATCGTGAGTCTTTAAAATGTGTGAATAAAAGAAGTAAAGCGTTAGAAAAGTGACATGAATGTAAAATTCTGATATCTGACATTTTATAAGTGTTTTCGAAAGTAAACGAGAATTATGAGCATGATTTGGTTTGTCATTCCCGTGAAAAAGGGAATCCAGAAATTCTGGATGCCGGATCAAGTCCGGCATGACATCAAGCCTGGGGCTCTCGTTGTGGCTCCGCCCACCCGGGTGTGCCAGTTTCAATTGTAATTTCATTCTGACAATACTTTTGAGAAACGCTATCACCGGTTTTTATCGTATTCCTGGAAAATGGCTAAACAAGGTCGGATTAAGGAGATCTAAATGAGGCAGCTACTACAAAACATGCGGAACGGCTCTGTGACACTGACCGAGGTCCCCTGCCCGAGTGACAGGCCCGGAAGACTGTTGATCAGGACTACAGCAAGCCTGGTCTCTTCGGGAACAGAACGGATGCTCCTTGATTTCGCCAAGGCAGGTTTTCTGCAAAAGGCCCGTAAACAGCCTGACAAAGTGAAAATGGTTCTGGACAAAATAAGAACCGATGGGTTGGTCCCCACAATCGAGACTGTCCGAAATAAACTCGAGCAGCCCATGGAGATGGGGTACTGCAATGTAGGCAGCGTTCTGGCGGCTGGTCGGGGAGTCACAGGATACCAGGAAGGTGACCGCGTCGCTTCGAACGGGAAGCATGCCGAGGTAGTAAGCGTGCCTGTGAACCTGTGCGCCAGAATTCCGGACGCAGTTACAGACGAAGAGGCGGCATTCACTGTCCTGAGCGCTATAGCGTTACAGGGCATACGGCTTGCCCAGCCGACTCTAGGCGAACTAGTCGTTGTCACAGGTCTCGGGCTGATCGGCTTGCTGACCGTCCAGCTTCTCAAGGCCAATGGATGCCATGTTCTCGGAATTGACCTGGATGAACAGAAACTGGCGCTTGCCGCAGAGTTTGGCGCACGGACCATTAATTTGAGGAACGGAGAGGACCCGGTAGCGTCCAGCCTTGCTTACTCAAGGGGCAGAGGAGTCGACGCCGTGATTGTGACCGCCGCCACCCGGAGCAATGAGCCGATCCATCAGGCTGCCTTAATGTGCAGGAAAAAGGGTAGGATCGTACTGGTTGGGGTTACAGGCCTTGAATTGTCGAGGGACGATTTTTACGAGAAGGAGCTTTCCTTCCAGGTTTCATGTTCTTACGGCCCGGGACGCTATGACCCTAATTATGAGGATAAGGGAAACGACTATCCAATAGGTTACGTCAGGTGGACGGAACAGCGTAACATGGAGGCCGCCCTGGACTTGATGGCTGAAGGTCGTTTGAACGTCAAGCCTCTGATCTCTCATCGCTTTTCGATAGACGACGCTCCGGCTGCTTATGAAGTAGTAACGGGGAAGGAGCCTTCCCTGGGCATCCTGCTGCGTTACCATGATCTGACGCAGGAATCCGAAGACAATCTTCGCAAGTCATCTGTGGTGATAACTCAAACTGCGCCTCTTTCCCCGGGCGCTAAGGCCTGTGTAGGCTTTATAGGCGCAGGCAATTACGCCTCGTCCATTCTCATACCGGCCTTTAGAAACGCCGGCGCCAGACTAAAGGCTGTTTCTTCGGCTCAAGGCCTCTCAGGTGTGCTCGCCGCAAAGAAATACGGCATAGAACAGACTACGACCAACACAGCGCAGTTGTTTGAGGACACGGAGATTAACACCATTGTCATAGCCACACGCCACAACACACATGCCGGATTCGTAATAAGAGCCCTGGAGTCCGGCAAGAGCGTCTTTGTGGAAAAGCCGTTATGCCTGACCCTTGAAGAACTTGCCCAGCTAGAACAAGTCTACCAACTCAACCTAGACAATGGCGCCCCAAAACTTGTGATGGTCGGCTACAACCGTCGATTCTCGCCGCAGGTTCAGAAAATCAGCGAACTGCTCCATGGCGTCAACTCACCCAAGGCCTTCATCATGACGGTTAACGCCGGTCATATACCGGTGGACCACTGGACGCAGGATCCTTTGGTGGGAGGCGGACGCATAATAGGGGAGGGCTGTCATTTCATAGACCTCCTGAGATTTCTGGCCCGGAGTCCTGTCTCATCGTGGAGGGTCTCGTCGATGAAGGCGCCTACCAGAGATACCGTGAGCATAGAACTTCAGTTTGCCGACGGATCAATCGGGACCGTTCATTATTTCGCCAATGGCTCCAAGCAATTTCCAAAGGAGAGACTCGAGGTCTTCTGTGAGAGTAGAGTTCTTCAGCTTGACAACTTTAGAAAAATG
>CAZVOU010000096.1:0-4388 GCA_964628605.1 uncultured Syntrophaceae bacterium | reverse complement strand
TGTCGGGAATATCCACAGGGGTGGTGGCGCCGTTCGTGGCCAACATGTGCGAGACGGACATCGCGCCGGTTCTGAGAATGGTGGTGGTCACATCGCTGCTGACTCCGTTCACGCTGCCGGCTCTGGTGGAGCTTCTTGCCGGTAGCCAGGCGAACATACCGATAGCGCCGATGATCAGGATGCTGGCGGCGGTCATATTTGTTCCCCTGGCGCTGGTCGCTCTGGCGCGCAGGACCATTCCGGATGCGCTCGGCAAGCTGAGTGGATTCCAGTTCCCGGTTTCGCTGCTACTGTTCGCCCTGATCAACATGGGTGTTTTTTCAAAATATTCGCGTTTTTTTTACCTGAACTGGGAGACTTTATTGGTGGCCATCGCAGTCAGTTATGCTCTGGCTCTGGTGTATTACGCCGCAGGTTTCATGGCTGTACGCTCAAATAATCCGGGCGCCCGGCTCTCAGGCGGCATAAGCATGGCCATAGTGAACAATGTCCTTATCATAGTGTTCTCTTCCGAGTTTTTTGGACCATTGGCCCCAACGCTTGCCGCCATGTACATGTTTCCCTTTTTCTCGCTGATGGCGCCGTTAAAACTAATAAGTTCGCGATCAAAATGGTTGTCACCCTCCAGAGGCTGAAAAGTGATTTCCAAACCCATCAAACTTCTCATTACACTTGCGCTGGCCGCCTCAATCATCTCTTGCGGTTCTGACGATGAACTCAAGATTACGAAGGTTTCCCGGATTGTCATGGGAACCCTGGTGGAAATCAGCGCAGTCGGTCCCACGGACAAAACGCAGCCGGCAATTGACGCGGCGTTCAGTGAACTGAAGAGGGTCGAAAACCTGACCTCGTTTCACAAGTCATCCGATCTGACCCGTTTGAACAAATCCTCTGGGGAGGGGCCACAAACAGTGGATTCTGAGCTTGTGAGCCTGATCATTAAGTCCCTGGAATTCTCAGCCCTGTCTCAAGGGGCTTTCGATCCGAGCATCGGTCCGGTGGCTCAACTATGGAATTTCAGTGGAGAATCGGGCCCGCGGCTTCCTGACAGCGCGGAAATAGGGAAGGTCCTGCCCTTGATAGGATGGGAACAGGTCCTGGTCGATAAGGATGGTAATTCCGTGTCGCTGGCTACAGCCGGTATGGCGGTGGACCTTGGGGCCATAGCAAAGGGTTACGCGATAGATAGGGCGACTCAGACACTGAAGAGCATGGGGGTGAAGGCTGCGCTTGTGAACGCAGGTGGCGACATTGTGGCCTACGGTGAAAAAGAGCCTGGAAAGCCGTGGAAAATCGGTGTTCAGGACCCACGCAATCCCGGCGGTGTCATAGCCGTGGCGGAATTAAAAGACAGGGCTATGGTGACCTCGGGAGATTATGAGCGTTCTTTTGAGGACTCCGGGAAAAGGTATCATCACCTGCTCGATCCCAAGACCGGCTATCCGGCCGACGGGCTTCAGTCAGTCACCATAGTGGCTGCGGATGGAGTCACTGCGGATGCTCTGTCCACGGCGGTCTTTGTTCTGGGTGAGGAAAAGGGGATACGACTTATAGAGAGCCTGCCTGATGTGGCCGCCTTGCTGGTGGACGCACAGGGCAAAATAATAATGTCTCAAAAAGCTCAGGAGATGTTCAAAGTCAGGTAGTAAACATGAAACTGTGACTAACGCTGAGACCCAACGGCATTTTTACCTTGATCAATTGCTGCAAAACGTATAGAATAGGCGCTAAAGTGAGCCGGAAATGAATTTTGGAAAATTTATAAAAGGTCTTGTCCTTGGTTTAGCCTTGTTGGCGTTGATCGGTATGAGCGGCTGCAAGAGTTGTTTGCCGCAATACATGACCCCGCCGACAGGACCGGTTTCCAAGAATTACCCGGTGGGACATGACCCCTACGTTCCGATGGACCACAACCCGTCGGCGCTGAATCCCTTCGATCTCTTGGCTTCCATAATGTCACCGTTCCTATACGGCCCTCCTCGCTGACAAGGTTCTAAACTATCCTGCCAAAATACCGCATCAGGCTTAATGCTATTTGTTGCTGAAGGATGAGGCTGCGGCCAGTATGGGTGTGTCGCGGTGAATCCGGTAAAGCTGAATATAGCGTTTCCTTATTTTTTCACGTGTGGCGAGGACCGCTCTGGCGTATCCTGTGGAAGCGCGGGGATGGTCGCTGTTGTATGCGCTCAGCGCATGAACCAGGTTTCCGTACATTTCAAGGTAATACTTGAATATCTGCACGCCGCACTCTGCATTCACTCGCAGGTCAAACAGGTCCGAATACCTGACGTTGAACTTTCGAGCCCATGAAGGAGCATGGACCTGAAACATTCCATGACAGTTCTGGTAATTTACTATGTTGTTCCTGAATCCGCTTTCTATGTAGACGATGGCGAGATATAGCCACATGTCCCCACATGTGATCCTGTTGAAGTATTTGTTGCCGGCGTTTGCGATGGCTAGAGCGGTGTCCTGGGACTGAGTCACACTCAACTTTCCATCTGCCATTTCGTGGACAATCTGAGAGAAGATGGCCAAAGCGTTGGGATGCGCCTTTTCCTGAGCCGAGGCCGGAGCCAGAGACAGAAAAAGGAGCATCGCCAGCACGGGCGCAATTCTAAAAATCATTCGCTCCCTCCGGAGGGTGGACTGTAACAACCCCTGTTTTATCCACCTAACCCCGCTTTAATATTTTATTTTTGAATAGGCCTACTTGGGCATAACCGGCTTTAAGGGCGCAGGAACAGCCACAGCCTTCTTCGGGGCGGCGTTTGTCTTGTAAATCTTGCCCTCCACATAGTCTATCGGCATCTGAATTGGCGCAAAAACACGGTCCGAGCAGAACTTTACTGCGTCCAGGCACGGGTTGAAGAGGCTGAAAGTGGTCTTCAGCGCATAATTTATGTAACCGTCGGCGCTGTCAACCATGTTTGCCCCTTTGTCATAAACGGAACTAGCCATATCAGAGGTAAATGACTTGTTCGAACCTTTGGCGGCGGCAAAAGCCGGCACGGCCAGAGCGACAATAAGACTGACTGCAAGAGCCATTTTTAGAACCTTAAACATCCATAAACCTCCAGAACAAATTAAAGTGATTTATTATTTCATAGTTGAGGCCATTTTGTCAAACAGATATGACTCAAGACGAGAGAGGACGGCTGTTTCCAATGGTTTAGGCCATCCTGGCCTTCAGCTCAGGAAGGCGCCAACCAAAATAAGGTTTTCAGATAGGTTATGGTTTTGATCTAATGAATTTTTATGAGTTTATGAGGAAGGTTCTGAAAAGGCTATTTTATCTATGACCGTGAGCAGGTTCCCCAGGTCAACCGGTTTCATGACTACTTCATCGACTCCGGACTCGAGAATTCTCTCTTCTTCTCCCTGCTGATTACCCCATCCGGTAAGCAGGATGAAGGGGACTTTCGGGACCCCTCTGGACTCACAAATTCTTTTGACTTCCTTGCCGACATCCCAACCTGTGACATTAGGCATGCCCAGATCACTGATCACCAGGTCGATATCATTGGCCGTAAACTGTGAGATCGCCTCTGCGCCCGACAGAGCCGTGATGACCTTATGGCCGAATTCGCCCAGGCCGTCCTGGAGTAGTTCCACCAGCATTTCCATGTCATCGACGACAAGAATGTTAAGTGGCCTGGTCGCCGGAGATATGTCCGGAAGTGTCCCGGATTCCTTTACTTCCATCAGATATCCGGGCAGAGAAATCAGGACTTCCGTGCCTTCCCCGGGGCTGCTCTGGATAGAAATGTCGCCATTGTAGCGCTTGATTACTCCCAGACTGCTGGAAAGCCCCATTCCGGTCGCCTTGAAACCTTTGGTTGTCCAGAACGGTTCAAAGATTTTGCCGAGGTTTTCTTTCGGTATTCCCATGCCGTCATCTTTTATTGAGATGAAAACCCTGTCCTCCTCCAGCCTTGATGACAGCGTGATGTGACCGCCCTTGGGGAGAGCTTCGGTGGCGTTCTTTATGATGTTGATGAGAATCTCGAAGAGGTCGTCTTCCTGAATCCTGGTAACCAGTCCTGTAACAAGGTCCGTTCTGATGACGATTTTATGGCCTTCTTTTTCCGGGCCCGTCTTCCACCAGAGTTCCGTCATTTCGATGGCCCTGCGAACCAGGTCTGAGACGTCGAAAACATCCTCCGCGCCCACTCTGGTCTTTGAACTGATATTTGCGAAGTCCTCGAGTCTTCTTACTGCGGCTGCGCCAAACCTTGCGCTTTCAACTATTAGCTTGGGTTGGAAGCGCACTCTTTCCTTGTCCCCGCTATCCAGGTCCATGATGGCCAGGCCGGCTCCGCCCATTATTATCTGGAGCATGTTGTTGAAATTGTGGGCAACGCCGGAAGCAAGGTCGGCCACAGCCT
>CAZVOU010000095.1:0-1721 GCA_964628605.1 uncultured Syntrophaceae bacterium | reverse complement strand
ATCCAGTCCGGGCTGTTTTCCGCCACAATACGGTATTGCTTCTCTCTCAGTCTGAGTTCTTCTTCGGTCAATCGGCGCTTCTGGATTTCAAATAAAGACTCAAGGTAACTCTGGACAGTCTCCTGAAATGATTTGACGTATTTTATGACCAGGCTGTTTGCCGATTCCTCCTTTGTGTCCAGGGCGCATATGGTCCCAAATATCTCGCCGTCGGGCCAAATCAGAGGGTATCCCACGTAGCATGTGAGGCCGTGTTCAACATCCGGATTGTTTTCCCATTGCGGGTCTTTGAGCGCATCGGGAACAACCAGCAGATCCCTGTTACTCATCACCGTCTCACAGTAAAGACCGGTATCCAAGGAAGCCCGTTCACCGGGATGGTACGGATTACCTTCAACATCAGCGGCTACAACGACCTCCAGCTCATGTGGCAAAAGCTTCATGAGGAGGGCGGCCGGAACTTTGCATACCGCCGCCATCATATCGATCATGCCCTGCCATTGCGCCAACACTGCTTCCGTGATTTCCGGTTTTGGCACGACTGTCGCTATATCCCCCTGCTTCAGTTCCGACATACTATTATTCACCCCATCCGATATAATGGATAAAAAACGTGTGATCACCTGGTTCATCATTGAAGGCTAAAACACCCGACCGCCCCTAATTTTGGGTCTGCAAAGGAGCGTGGCCGGAATTTGCTATTGAATATACAGCAACAGGAGTTTAATCAAAACAGTGTTAATTTAAACGAGACACGATAACATTCGAGCATAATCCAATCAGGCTATGAAATTATGCCAATATTACAATTTTGTTAGTATCTGTACACCATTATGGTCATAGGGCGCAAGAAGATTTGAATTGAAGGAATTTACAAAACTACCTTATATTGTCGTGCCCGATAAAGTATTGTCAATTGGGACAACAGGTTATTAAAACTTGAGCAGCGACTGCCCTGACACCTGAAAGGAAAATATTGAAATGGACGGCACAGTTTCGTCTCCCCCCGATTCCATTGTTTTGAGTGAAACCAGGGATGGCAACATCGGCATAATAACGATGAACGACCCACATCAGCTCAACTGTCTGAGCACAGAGCTTGTAGTGGGAATTCTAAAGGCTTTTGACGAATTCGAGAAAGGGGATATTAGAGCCCTTATACTTAGGGCTTACCCCAAAGCAAAGGTATGGTCGGCCGGGCACAACATGAAGGAGATCCCCCTGGATGGTCAGGACCCCATAACCTGGAACGTGGCCTTCGAACAACTACTTCACAGGGTACGCTCGTTTCCGGCCCCTGTCATTGGTATGATCGAGGGAAGCGTCTGGGGAGGATCATGTGACCTGGCAATGACATGCGACATTCTGGTCGGGACCACTTCAGCCACATTCGCTATAACCCCCGCGAAGATAGGACTGCCTTACAACGCCGCAGGTCTGACCCACTTTCTCGGGGTGTTGCCGCTGCACATCATCAAGGAAATGCTCTTCACCGCCGACCCGATATCACCCCAGGACGCCTTCCGCTTCGGACTGCTAAACAGGCTGGTCGATCCGGATAAACTCGAACAGACAACATACGAGGTAGCCGCCGCCATCGCTTCGCGCGCTCCCAAGGTGGTTCGCCTGTTGAAGGCTGAACTCAGAAAGCTCACGTCCGGGCCGGCGCTGACTCCGGATGACTTCGAGGAAATTCAGCAATTACGTCGAGACGCCTATCG
>CAZVOU010000094.1:0-10699 GCA_964628605.1 uncultured Syntrophaceae bacterium | reverse complement strand
GATACGATGAGTTGGCCGTTGAACAGGCTTTATCTATCAGGGATAAAAATGAGGAAACAACGGTTGAGGTGATCACCGTTGGGCCGACCAAAGACTCTGCGATACTTCGGAGGGCAATGGGCATGGGCGCATGCTCGGGGACTCATGTCATAACTAACGATGAGTGTTACATAAGCCCAAAAATAACAGCCAATAGACTGGCGCAAGTAATTGGCCCAAGGGGGTACGACCTGATCATGACAGGCGCAATGTCGGATGACATGGCTCAGGGTCTTGTGGGGCCAATGTTGGCAGAGATGCTGGGAATCCGCTGTGTCACCTCCACCGCAGATGTTTTGTTGAACAATCAGGAAACCATTGTGGTCAAACGGGATATAGAAGGCGCCTCAAGACAGGTGTTGGAGATTGATTTACCGGCTCTTGTCACTGTTCAGGGCTGTTCAAACAATCCACGTTACCCTTCCCTGTCAAACATCATGCGCGCGAACAGCCAGGCCCTGCAGACTGTTGACCAAGGCGAAGTGACTGAAAACCTCAGCGTAGAGGCTCTAGTCAAACTCGTGTACCCTGAAAAGAACCGTTCGATAAAGTTTCTCCGGGGCTCTTCAGCTGACAAAGCTACTGAGCTGGTCTCAATTCTCAAGACTAGAGGCTTATTGTCATAGGTGGATTAAATGGGCAGTCTTGTTGCGACAATCATAGAACACCGTCATGGTCGGATAGCGTCCGTCAGTTACGAGGCGGCGGCGGCGGCCGTAAATCTGGCTGGAATCATCGGGTCAGAAACAGTCTGCATTGCGATTGGCGAAGACACATTCGAAATGGCCGCCGATTTTGCCAAGGCTTCCGGCCTTTCCTGCTTGACAGTCAATGTTCCAGGCTTGACATCATATGACAGTGACGCATACAAGCTGGCGGTGTCTCACGCTGTCAAGGCCATTGGCGCCGAATGGGTGATTGTGGCAGGGACCACGCAGGGACTGGACTACGCTCCAGGAGTGGCGGTGAGGATAGGAGGCGCATGCCTGTCCAATGTTCAAGGTATTTTTCCGGCGGAATCCCGGCCAGTTTTCGTACGACCCATGCTTGGGGGAAAGGTTCTGGCGGAATTTAACGTGCAAGCGCCCGCGGTCATAATCACACAACCAGGGCGCTTCAGGTATGACAAAATTACTGCTGGTCGGAACCCCGAAGTGACAGCGACTAATATGGACCAGGTTCCAACAGGAATTAGGACATTGGAAGTGAGTGAAGGGGAACATTCTGATTCCTCATTGACTGAAGCGTCAGTAGTTGTTTGCGCCGGCCGGGGTATCGGTAAAGCGGAAAACATGGAACGAATAAGAATGATGGCGGAACTTTTCTCAAGATCGTCAATAGCAGGTTCGAGGCCGATCTGCGATGATGGTTGGCTACCGTGCCGACTTCAGGTGGGCCAGACCGGAGCCACAGTAACACCCGATCTTTACGTCGCCTGTGGAATATCTGGAGCACAGCAACATCTGGCTGGAATGAGGGGCTCCAGGTTTGTGGTTGCCATTAACACTGATCCGGAGGCCCCAATTTTCCATGAAGCTGATATCGGTATTGTTGAGGATGTAGAATTATTTCTCGACTGTTTCCGGGAGATTGTATTGAAAGATCGTTCAGGGGCCTGATTAGGCCTGAAAGATGATCGCAGTGATTCCATGACTATGATTACCGGAAAAGCTACTTCCATGTTAATGGGTTACGATTAAAAATTCTCTTGAAAGAAAAACTTATTGGAAATATTATGAAACTTGAGAAAACACTGACGTCGCATGACATCTCAACCCAAAGAGGGGGTTCACAATGTCTGATTCTCACTTTAGGCCATTGGCGATGCTTCTCATCCTTTTCTCAGGCTTTTTGTTTCTAGTTTCCTCAGATTCATCATACGCTTCTGATGAATCCGGTGGGGCTGCATTCAAACTTCTGGAAATTGGAAAGGCTGGTCCCAAGGCTATCCATGTCACCATCGGCGCCAAGAAATCTGAAGCTGAGGGAAAGGACGGGCCGGTGTCGATCACCCTCAATCCGGTGTCGCAAGCATATGTCACTGCAATCTACATTTCGCCTCAGGGCGACACCATGGTAGTTTTTCCGAACAAAAAAGAACCGAACAATCTGTTGGCTCCTGGAAAGGACCACACGATTGTAAGCGCTGACTGTGGACTCAAACTTGGCTTCAGTGAGTCCGCAAACAAAGGAAAGATTGTCGTATACATTTCTTCTCAACCAATGCAGTTGGACCAGGAAAAGCCTGGTGGAGTTGATGATTTTGTTACTGTTTCCAACAAAGACGTTGCAGCAATTGAGGCTCTAGCTAAACGCATTGGGACTGTTTCAAAAGATGACCATTTCAACAAGAAAATCATCACATCCGAGACTCTTCATCGTTTAGGTCAAGGAGATAGCATAATGGGATTGCCTGGTGGGGTAGCAAGCACTCTGCCGGAGAGTGTGGCCGGAGTACAAGGCGTCAAAAGCAAAATTAAGTCACTGGGCAAGGACTAACCGTTTGCCAGTTTCTTCAAGCCGCTGATTAAACTTTGTTCTCAGCGGCTGTTTCATTTTTGAGTACTGAATTCGTGAGAGCTGCAGATCCCCTCTATGCTTTCGGCAAACACTTTGTAAATCGGTATCCCTCTGTCAATTCCCTTCACCTTCACTGTTTCAGGCCCGTCACAAAATATGTCCTTGCTAACATTGCCAAAGGTAGTTTCTGTCATGATTATGCCTCCTGGTGGCGCCAAAGACTGCAATCTACTGGCTATGTTGACCACTGAACCGAGTACGGTGTATTCAAGGCGCCGTTGTGATCCGATGTTGCCGACGATCACGGATCCGGAGTTCAGCCCGATTCTAATTTTCATTCCTTGGGCCAGTTGAGGAATCCCGCTGTCTTTCCAACGAGCATTGATTTCTTTCATTCTTTCCTGCATTCTTAGAGCAGCCTCGAGTGCGGCCATTGAATGATTTTCAAGTGGGGCGGGATCACCGAAGAAAGCAAGCATTCCATCCCCAAGAAATTTATCTACGGTTCCCTTTTGTTCGAAAACAGCTGTCGTCATTACCTGAAAGAAATCATTAAGGTATCGATTTACATGTTCCACTGAAACCTCTTCCGACATAGAACTGAACCCCTGAATATCCACAAACATTATTGTGAGATCTTTTTTTTTCGTGTTGAGATCGACCTCTGCGCCGCTTTCAACAATCTCCTTGACGAGTTCCGGCGACAGATAACGTTCCAAAGCCCTAGAAGCCTTGTAAGCGTCAAACTCCACTGAAAGAGTGCGGGCAACAAGAGACATCGCCGTAGCTGGAACAAAGATGATCAGGACTGCAGACAACGATATTTCATATGAGAAAAACACAAAACTCGCTATCAATGCAAAGACTGCGGCCACAGTTGTCAAACAGGCCAAGAGTATCGCAACTCGGAGCTTGGTTCGAGATGTAAGCATGACCAATAATGCCGTAAACAAAAAAGTTACCAGGGCAGGAACTGGAAAAGATGGGACTTGGGTAATGAATTTTCCGGTCAAAATGGTGTTCATGGCGTGAGAGTGTATTCTACTGAGTGGTGACCTTGGCTCCAGAGGTGTTATGCCAAAATCAGTGCTACCAGTCGCCGTTACCCCCAGAACCACTATCTTATCTCTATATCTTGGAGCCTTCATTTCGTTAGGCTCGTCATCCAGCAAATCTATGACCGAGTAATGCGGAAACGCTGACCATACGTTCCCCCAGTTGACCAGCATCATAGATGACGAGTCTACAGGGATGTGGATTGTATTGTTTTCATCAGGAAAATCTATTTGTAGAGAGTTTCCAAGAGTAATTCTGGAATGATCGATCCGCTTAAAAACACATAGCGTTGCAAGACTCACTGCGGGAACAAGTTTATCCTCTAGTTGGATAAACATCGGTACCCTTCTGTAGACACCATCTCGATCAGGAATGTCCTTTATGTGGCCGACCTGGGCGGCGGATGACAAAATGGGGGTTAAAGGGACGAAAGATGTCTCCAGCGATTTTACTCTGTAAAGTCTGAAATCCGAGGGCACGACCTGCTTCCACGCCCTACTGTAAAGCATATCCGCTCGCTCTCTATCGGTTGTAATTTCCAGAGGCTGATCACTCTGATCTGTCACTCTAAACACAGTGGCCGCCACAAAATTCTGAGACTGTTCTATAGCATTGAAAAAGGAGTTGTTCCCCTCGACACTTTTCCCTGGAGAGGTGAAAAGCACGTCAAAAATAACGGCCTTGGCTCCTAATTCCTTTAGACGTTTGAGTATCCAGGCGCTCATCGATCGATCCCATGGCCATGTCCCAAATCGCTGAGTAGCCAAGTCGTCAACGTCCAGATGAACAATCGCTGGAGAATTTTTTGTGTTGCTCTGAATGCCAATCTTGAAATCGTAAAATTTCAAGTCCAAACTTTCACCTATTTTGGGGAAGTAGTACACCACGGCCAGACAGATGGCAGCGCAAACCAACGATAGAGCCGTTATCAACAATTTGTTTCGGGCTTTATTGTTAAAGTCGATTTTTTTCATTGCATCAAACCCTGTTCCAGAAACACAAGACATAAGAATCGCGGCTAAAGCAGTGTGAGGACTGTTTCCTTGGACGAGGGGGGCAAAATTTGAGAGCGGACGATTCGTGAGAAACTACTCAAAAGCTGATAGGACAATACAGGAAAATACCTGTTAACATTATCTTAATTATGGTAACTTAATCCATAAGGGATACTCAAGAAATTTGTTTGGCTCGCCGTACACTAATGACCGGATCCGTGTGATCAGATTGTTTTGGAGGCCGCCATGTCCCTGCGAATGTTCTGTCTATTCTTAGCATTATTTTTTTCTACACTTCACTTATCATACCCGGTCTACTCGAACGCGGCAGATTTAAAAATAGCGATGGCGCATAACAGGTCGGGCGAAGAACTTCTTGCCCGAGGAAAAATTCCTGAGGCTGAGCAGTCTTTCAGGGTGATGCTGGATAATTGCGGAGACAATACCTTTTGCAGGGGAATAGGCACTTTCTACCTCGGGCGATGTCTGCTTGAGGCTGCCAAGTTTGAGGAAGCTAAAGTTCTTTTTGATGACGCTGAAAGTCTTTTTGAACATCTAAACAGGAAGACCGAGAGGGCGATTGTGCTCATAAACAAGGGGAAGCTGGAAGTTGCAATGGGCAACTATACCTTGGCAATGGGGTATTTCGACCGGGCAGAGTCCGATCTGCAGGGGGAAAAAAACTCACAGGAACTTTTTCAGGTCTTCAACAGCAAGGCTGTGGCTCTGACCTACCTGAGCAAATACGACCAGGCCGTTGAACTGCTTGATAAAGCGCATAAATTGAGTCAAGTCGCCGACAAAGCTTCAAACAGGGCAACACTAGAAACCAACCGTGGGTTAATCTACGCAAAGAAGCAGCAGAACAATGATGCTATGGAATGTTTCCAGTCGGCGCTGGATCATTACAGTGAGGCAAAAAACCTTGCGGCTATGGTCACAGTGCTGAACAACATCGGCCATGTCCAAGAATCTGCTTCACGCTACATACAAGCAATTAAAAAACATCAACAAGCTCTTGAAATTTCGCGTTCAATTGGTGATGAGGCCGGAGAGTCGCTCTGCCTAAACAACCTTGGTTGCACATTACTACGAACAGGTGATTACGGAGGAGCCAAGGCGGCTTTTGAGTCTTCGCTTGAAAAGCGAACTCGTCTGGGCATAAAACACTTTGCATCCGAAACTCTCAACAATTTAGGGTTGGTTAGGCTTTCCAGGGCCGAATACTCAGCAGCGCTCGCCGATTTTGAGAAGGCCGAGCAAGAATGCTCGGGTGTTGGTTCGCTTTCTTGCACGGCCTGGACACTTCATAACAAGGCATTTCTCTTCAAAGATATGGGAAGATTTAAAGATTCTCTGGCCAGTTCAACACGGGCAATCGAATTAGCGCATGAGATCGGCGACAGGCGACTCGAAGCCACGGCCACTTTGAGACTCGGGAATCTTTATGAATACGAAGGATGGTTTGATAAAGCGACTGAGGAATATGTAAGGGCTGCTGAGTTGCAACAAGAAATCGGCGATTTGTTTTTCAAGGCCAACACATTTGCAGACCTTGCCAATGTCCTGGCAAGGGACGGTGATTGTGACGAAGCTAAAGTCTTTTTTGAAAAGTCGTTGAAGCTTAAACGCGAGATTGGGGCTCCACAAGTTGAAACTCTCTGCAAAATGGCCCTTTTCATGCTTGAAAGAAATCGTTATTGCGCCAAGACTTCTCCTGAATCCGAGAAAGAGAAGATAGACACGATCGTATATCCGTCTTCCCCGGCTGCCTGTATTGAAATGGCCAAGGCCCTGGTTACGCCTGATCAAGGTTTGGATCAAATGCTAGTGAACTACGCTGAAGGGAGATACCTGCTCGAAACTGATCCGACATCTGCGCTGAAGATCTTTGAGGGCCTATATTCAACTGGCGAAAGCCGGGGAGTTTCGAAGTTCACTTTCCTCGCCGGCGTGGGAGAAGGAATTGCGTTTGAAAAAACAGGCCAGTTGGAAAAAGCACGTGACGCCTTTAAAAAGTCGGTGGATTATGCGGAGCAGATAAGGGAAAGCCTGGACGAAAGAGCCAGACTTAAGTTCATGGATGGGGAAGAAATATTCGGAATTAAGCATGTGTTCCCTTATGAATCACTTGCCCGGGTCCTGATGAATCTGGGTATGTCAGAGGAATCCTTAAAAATATCAGAATACACAACGTCCCGTATTTTCTCGGAATCCTTGGCCAGGCGAAACCCCGACGCCAATGCTGACACCCCAAAAGAAATCCTGGAAAAAGACGCTACTCTAAATAATCATCTGGCAGGATTGCTAAGGGAGCTTGAACTGAGCAAACTCAATGCTTGCGCAGAAACGCACGGCAAATTGACAACTGAGATAGCCAAAGCGCGTAACGACCTTCAGACGCACATAAGCCTTTTGCGTCAACAGTATCCTCTTTTTGCCTTTACGAAGTATCCCGAGCCAACCCCGCTTTCATCAGTTGGGCTCACAGGTTCCGAGATGGCCCTCATTTATAATGTCACGGACAGCGCCCTTCTTGTCTACCTGCTTCAGGGAACAAAAATCCTGAAAACCTCTTTGAAAGAGGTTTCCCGTAAAGAACTGGAGACTATGGTCAGACGCTTCCGTCACCCCGTTGATGTAACACCCGGCAAGGACACTATTCCGGACAAGCTAAGAACGTTCGATCTACAAACCGGCAAAGCTCTTTCGGATATCCTTGTTCATGATTTCCTTCCCTTGATGCCCATCGGGGCTCCATTGACGATAGTCCCTGATGATTGCCTCGGGACACTGTCTTTCGAAATGCTGCCGCTAAACGATGACGGCGCCATCATCGACGACGGTCTTTTCATCACAGTATCTGGAGCTGATTTTTTTGGCGACCGAAACGATATATCGTACTACCAGTCTTTGACGGCCCTAACTCTGGCTAGAGCGCTCGGCAAGAAACAGAAACCCGAAAAAGGACTCCTTGTGGTAGCTGATCCAGTATTTCACACCATGGACGCAAGGGTGATCAACACAGAACAGGTTTCACGTTTTGCAAAGCAGGACGAACAATTCAACACAGCGCTAATGGATGCCATGGAAACCTCCAGCATGGGCTCCTTCAAGCTAGCCCGTCTACCACTTACGGGAGAGCTTGCAGAAAGCCTGGCAGATGTTTTTGAGCAGGACGCATCCCTGTTCATTGGTCTCGACGCCTCCAAAGATAATGTCCTGAAAAATGTCCGGCCCGAACTTCATCAGTATAGCAGCCTCGTATTTGCGACCCACGGATATTTTAGCCCGGACAACCCTGTCTTTCAGGAGCCCATCCTGTTTCTCTCCATGGTCCCTCTGGGTACCGACGGTTTTTTGAGAATGAGTGAGGTAATGGGATTGAATCTTAATTCCGACATTGTTGCACTGACAGCGTGTCAGACCGGGCTTGGCAAACACATAACAGGAGAGGGAACTATGGGCATGGGCAGGGCTTTTCAGTATGCGGGAGCCAAGTCCGCGCTTATGACACTTTGGAGTGTCTCAGAAAGAGCTTCTGTGAAACTGGTCGAAAACTTTTTTCAGAATATGCGATCAGGCATGTCAAGACGAGACGCCTTGAAAAAAGCCAAGGCAAAAATAAGATCAGAAGGTTTCGATCACCCCTTCTATTGGGCAGCTTTTATCCTGTTTGGAGAAACATCCTGACTGAACTTCACGCCCCCTGGGTCCCGTTTGCCGCTCCAAGTAGAGAGCCACTGGACATCGTGAATCCACTGTCGTCTGTTGAAGACTCAGCCCTGGATGTTCCCATGAACAAAAAGGCAAGTCCAGCCTGCAATGCTTTCCTGATGAATTTGAAACGATCCATATGCATGCACCCGATTTCCATAAACGGTATTGATGTGGAAAATGACTTTATTCATCACGACAAACACTTACCATTATCGGCATCGTCCACCAGTAGACCATGACACAAGAGAACCTCCACCGGCAAGAGTTTGACCTTAGCTGACATTTCTAAAAAGCAATAGACAGCGATCCCCCTACTACCAGAACACTTTGTTCAAAAGTCAGACCGGTGTCATTGTGAAATGATTTCTGTCTATTGACACCATTCTCACGAGGGATGGCAATTGTACTGGTAAGATTCATCGAAGTCTTTCCGTAAGAGTTGGAGAATTTCACAAACGCGCCAGCCTGTCCCCACCATGAAACAGGTAGTAGCAGTTCAGCCATGGCCTCCAGAAAATACCCTGACAGGAATTCATTGGAGGATTTGATTCCACTTCCTTGCCAGCCCTCGTTAGTACTATTGCCCCTATTTGTGACCACCTCCCGATAGAGAAAAGAACCGGGTAGAGCCGGAAAGCCAATGGCTGAAGCCCTTACCACGCTCGCCCCGAAGAGGTTTCGTTCTATTCTGGCGCCAAGGAAAGGAATGTAACCTGCGAAACTGAAATCGGTCCCGGCCAGTGAAAATTCATTAAATACCAGAGTGTTGGGGAAAGGGTTTTTATACTCCACGAAGTTTACCATGAACGACTGATACCGAAAACCGAACATGCTGGTTACAGAGGGAAACGTGTCATAGGTTACTGCGAACTGAACATTCCACAACTGACTGCTGACGCCCCAGTTTCTTCCGGCAAACCCCGCTGTCAGGTCATAACGCTCCTCCGAGTCGCTGTTCGATGGAAAAAGGTAAGCGCCTCCGACGTCCAGTCCCAGAAGTCCCGAAGTCTTAATCGGGACGAACAGTTCGGTCCAGATTCCCTGAATGTTTAGAGTTTGCTTCAGGGAACGGATTCCAAAAACATTGCCTCCAGCCACATCGAATGACAGAGAGGTTGGCTTGTTGGAAGAGAGGTATCCGGCATAGAATACCGGATGGGCGCACAAGGTTGGCGCCGGCTTGTTAACAGGAATGAGGACCTGTGAGACGGCAGTGACAGGCGCAGTGAATGTCAGGATGATAGCGATTAAGATTCTGAACAGTTTCATAACATCTTTTCTCACAAGCAAGACCTGTCCCTTTGTTGATGTCAAATGTAAAGACTGAGCTGATTCCATCGTAAGGCGATGGCCTCGAAAATTATGGACCAGAGATTCGTCTTTTCGGTTTCGATCTTGCCTATCCCAGTCATTCCTACTATCACGGATTCAGGGGAATGTTGAAATCTTCCTTTTACCCTGCAAACATTTCCGTGCCTGGGCGTCATTTCCGCATTAGGCGCAATTTCAGCTACTTCCATGCGTATGCTTTTCAGTGGATTGTTGTTGAGATAAACCTCAAGCGACTGTTTAGGCTTTACCAAAGCCGCTTTGTAGTCCGGAACCAGTACTTCCGCGGCCAATGCGGTTGGATCAGCTACCTCACAAAAAGGTTCGCCGGCGCTCATTCGCTTACCTGCAAGGCTATCTACATCCTTGGTCATCACAATACCTGAGAGAGGGGACTTTATGGAAAGGAACTGTGATTGCCACCTGAGAAATTTAAGTTCCTCCACCTTCTTGAGCCTCTCCAGTTCGGCAATTTTTCTCTCACCGAGCTTGGATGGGGTCTTGTCCGCCTCCCTGGTCAGGCGCTCGATCTGTTTGGCCATGATGTCTATTTCTCGCTCTGTTTTGGCTATTTTTAGATGGATATCCTTGGGATCAAGAAGCGCAAGAACATCCCCCTGGCTCACGTTTGCGCCCTCCTTGACCAAGACCTTCTCAATCAAGCCATCCATCTTACAGAAAGCGAATCGCCTCTCCCACGGAACTACGGTGGTCTCACCACCGACGGTGTAGTTTACCGGAAAATATAAAAGCAGACCGGCGACAATCAAGGCGCAGAATGGCGCTGCTACCCAGAAGCGTGTGTCCAACGAACGCAGACGTTCCCAGATAGTCTTTTCCGGATGGAAAAGCCTGCTGACCGAAGGTTTTTTTTCAAGTATCCATCTCTCTAGCAACGTTGGTGTCAATAGAGGGGCCGCTTCAATAAGCGCCATGATGGCGAGTCTGTTTGGGAGCCTGTCTCCGAAGAATTCGCAAACCACATGGGCCACCGGACTGTCGATGTCCATCAAAGGGATACAGAGAAAGTAGCGTGAACC
>CAZVOU010000093.1:0-9238 GCA_964628605.1 uncultured Syntrophaceae bacterium | reverse complement strand
GCCCCAGGGCCAAAAGAGCCTTGGGCATCATTTCCTGTCCTTCACTAACCCCCGAGCTATTAGAAAGTGAGTTGTTTGGTCACGTAAAGGGGGCTTTCACCGGAGCAGTCCGGGACAACCCTGGCCGCATCGCAGCTTGTGATGGCGGAACACTGTTACTGGATGAAATCGGCGAGCTTCCTCTTTCCATTCAACCAAAACTCTTGCGATTTCTTCAGGACAGAGAATATGAGCGGGTTGGCGACAACAAAACGAAAAAGGCGGACGTGCGTCTGATAACGGCCACCAACGTAGATTTGGAGAAGGCGGTGGAACTTGGTAAATTCAGGGAAGATTTACATTACCGTTTGAATGTGATCCAGATTGAGATTCCACCACTGCGAGAACGGCCGGAGGACCTAGTTCTTTTAAGTGAAATGTTTCTGGTCCTTTTTGGAGCAAAATACCGCCGAAAATTCCTGGGCTTCAGCCCGGAAGCGCAAACATGCCTAAAAAAATATCCATGGCCGGGCAACATCAGGGAGCTTAAAAACGCCGTGGAGCGAGCGGCCATCCTCTGCCCTATTGACATGGTTGGCCCCGAATTTATTCCCGGGAAGAATAAAGCGTCTTCGGTTCATATCAAGTTGGGTGATCCTGTGTCCCTGGCTCAGGTGGAGGAAGAGCATATCAGAAAGGTGCTTGCTTCAAGCAAATCCCTGGCGAATGCGGCAGAGATTCTGGGCATTGACCAGGCGACTCTTTGGCGACGACGCAAACACTACGGGATATAGGTTTTGAGCAAATTTGTTTAAGATAAACATGGTCTACTTTTTATACATTGCAACTTGCAATCCTACAGGTTGACCATGATTGTAATCTGCAATTCTACAATAAATTCTCAGTATCAAATGTCTAAATAATACAGATAGTTTTGTTTTTATTAATCTGGCACAATTAATGCTCAGTTACAGACTGAGGACAAAACAATGATTGGAATTAGGACAAAACTTTCTCTGGGTTTTTTGGGATTGCTCTTGATCCTCATGTTGGTCGGAGTCCGAAACATACTGCTTTTAAATGAATTAGGGGGCTCTATAGATCTCATTCTCAGAGAGAATTACCGGAGCGTGATTGCCTGCCAGGACATGAAAGAGGCTCTAGAGCGCATAGATAGCGGTTTGTTGTATTCATTGTTAGACCACCAGCCGGAGGGAAAGGCTCTGGTGAAAAGGAATCTGGAAGTTTTTGCAGAGGCTTTGCATGTCCAATTAAATAACATAACACTCCCTGAGGAAGACCAAAAATCCAGTCGCATAGAAAATCTATTTAACGATTACGTCTTAGTGACCAAAGCTGTTCTAGACCAAGACTCAGACCTGGAAAAGAGGCGAAACATCTATTTTGCAGATAGCGTTTCATTATTCCGGGAGATCAAGTTCACAGCCGATGAAATTTTACATATGAATCAGGCCAAAATGAGTAAGTCTAGTCACGACGCCGGCATGAAGGTGGCTGAGGCCAGAAATACCATGATCGGCTTGATCGGATTGGGATTGTTGGTGGCGTCAGGTTTCATGATTCTTGTCGGTAAATGGATACTGCGACCGATATCTTCTCTAACTAACGCTGCAAAGGAGATCAAATCCGGAAACCTGGATGTTGTCATCCAGTCCTGTTCACAGGATGAGATAGGCCAACTTGCAAAAACTGTCGATGGAATGGCAGCAAGTCTTAGAGAATTCAAGCGAACTGATCAGGCCCATCTTCTGAGGGTCCGAAGATCAACCGAGCAGGCTTTCAATGTTCTGCCGGATGCCGTCGTGCTATTGGATGCCGTCGGAAAAATAGAACTGGTCAACAAGGCAGCCTCGGAATCCTTTGGTTTTTATGCGAATCAGGAATTGCCCATCCAGTCGGCGCCGTTCTTTACCCGGTTATATTACCAGGCGCTGAATGGTCAACCGTACTCTGAGCCTTATTCAACTTCCAAAATCATTCAACGATTTGTTCATGGGGAAGAGAAGTTTTTCAATCCCCGGGCAATACCCATTCTTGACCACGAAAAACGAACCACTGGAGTCATACTGCTTTTGTCCGACATCACACAGGAACACCATCAGAATGAGTTGAAAAAAAGTGTTGTTGCAACTGCCGCTCACCAGTTGAGGACCCCGCTCACATCTGTGCGAATGGCCCTGCATCTGCTGCTCGAAGAAAAGGTCGGACCTCTCACTCAAAAGCAGTTAGAACTTACCCTTGCGGCAAAAGAGGATGGCGATCGACTATATTTAATAATAGAGCGACTGCTC
Organism: uncultured Syntrophaceae bacterium; assembly: GCA_964628605.1. Taxonomy (GTDB): domain Bacteria; phylum Desulfobacterota; class Desulfomonilia; order Desulfomonilales; family Desulfomonilaceae; genus CAITZA01. The sequence continues at coordinate 6,947 of CAZVOU010000093.1, read as the reverse complement.
AGTATAGGCAGAATAGAGTCTGGAAAAGCTGAGTTGGACAGGAGATCGGTTTGTTCCAACGAACTAGTGTTTGATTCCTCAGAGCCATTTCGGAAGAAGGCCATAGATGAAGGCATAATCCTTGGTATCGATCTGCCGCCTGATTTACCTGCGGTGGATGCCGACCCACTTCTTGTTTCACAGGTATTTGCGAATCTTTTGTCCAATTCCCTCAAATATACCGGCCCTGGCGGATCAATAAAAATTTCAGCTATTTTTGATGAGGAATCAGTAATCTTTTCCGTATCTGATTCTGGTAAGGGAATACCACAGCGATACTTGAAGAAAATACTGGATCAGTTTTTCAGAGTTCCTGGTCAGGTGGGTGAAACGGGCGTCGGCCTAGGCCTTTCAATCGTTCAGGAAATTGTAACTGCCCATGGGGGCATTCTAGGTGTTGAGAGTAAAGAGGGGCAGGGGAGTAAATTCACTTTCTCACTCAGAAGATCTCGCAGTGTTTGAGAGGTGAGACAACCTGATGATGGACATGATTTATGCCTTGCTGGTCACCGCGTTTTTCTCGGTTTGCATTTAGTACATCTATCTCTGTGAAAGGATTTGAAAGATGTTTGATGGCCTACTAGCGCTAACAGGTTTTGTCCTGATGATCTACCTGCTGGCGGTAATAGTTAAGCCTGAGAGGTTCTAAGGAGCAAGAGGTCGACTCAGATGACAAAATACGAGATATTACAATTATGTATGTTCATTCTTGGCCTGCTTGCGGTTACAAAACCGGTTGGCCTGTACCTGCACAAGGTTCTGAACGCTGATGGAAAGACCTTTCTAGACTCTTGCATCGGTCCTGTCGAACGGTTCCTTTACAGGGTGTTCGGAATTGATCCGTGCAGGGAACAGGGGTGGCGGCAATACAGTGTTTCCCTGGTTTGTTTCAGTCTGATAGGGACTCTTTTTACGTATGCCGTGCTTCGTCTTCAACATGTTCTTCCTCTAAATCCTCAAAGCTTAGGCCCATTGTCGGAACATCTGAGTTTCAACACAGCAGTGAGTTTCAGCACCAACACCAACTGGCAGAGTTACTCTGGCGAAAACACTCTGTCATATTTTTCCCAGATGGTGGCCCTCACAAGCCAGAATTTCACTTCTGCCGCTTCGGGGATTGCTGTTGCAGCCGCCTTGGTCAGGGGCATAGCACGCCATTCAGCGAAGACAATAGGTAATTTCTGGGTAGATCTGGTCAGGATCAACCTGTATCTTTTGCTCCCATTAAGCCTTGTAATAGCCGTTTTTATGATCTCGCAAGGGGTTATTCAGAATTTTAAGCCCGGTGTTGTGGCTCAGACGGTGGATCAATCAGCGACCAAAACAGCTGAAGATGGCTTTCCATTGAGCAAAACGCCGGATGAGAATTTCGGGCGCAGCGGGGTAGCTCTTGAGCCAGATGTTCAGATCATTGCCCAGGGACCGGTTGCATCACAGGTCGCAATAAAACTGTTGGGTACCAACGGCGGAGGCTTCATGAATGCCAATGCCGCCCACCCCTATGAGAACCCTACGCCCTTGTCGAATTTTGTTCAGATGCTGGTCATTTTGATGATCCCGAGCGGACTGACATACTATTTTGGATTAATGGTCGGCAACCGAAAACATGGGTGGTCCATTTGGAGCGCCATGCTTATCATATTCCTTGTTGGGGTCGCTCTTTGCGCATGGAGCGAATCTTCGGGCAATCCTCGAATGATAGCCTTGGGAGCAGATCCGGCCCTCGGCAACATGGAAGGCAAGGAAATGCGATTCGGGTCATTTGCTTCGGCCATGTACGCCGTTGTGACCACTGCAGCTTCATGCGGCGCCGTAAATTCAATGCACGACTCATTCACTCCGTTAGGGGGTATGGCGGCCTTACTGAACATTCAGTTGGGTGAAGTCGTTTTTGGCGGAGTCGGGTCAGGTTTATACGGCATGTTGATGTTTGTAGTCCTCACGGTATTTCTGTCAGGGCTTATGATCGGTCGCACACCGGAATATCTCGGGAAAAAGATTGAGGCGTATGATGTCAAGATGGGGGTTCTATTCATAATTGTCCCAGTGATAACCATTCTGGGTTTTTCTGCCTGGGTGGTCATGACACCGTGGGGTCTCAACGGTCTGGCAAATTACGGTCCTCATGGCTTGACGGAGATTCTCTACGCATATTCTTCCGCAACCGGGAATAACGGGAGCGCTTTTGCAGGTTTGAATTCAAATACAGCATGGTTTAACACAACCCTGGGCATCGCAATGCTCTTGGGCCGCTTCCTGATGATTGTCCCTGTGATGGCTCTGGCAGGCAGTATGGCCGGTAAAAAGCTGGTTTCTCCGGGTCCGGGTTCGTTTCCTGTATCCGGAGCCACATTCACATGCCTTTTGGTCGCGACAGTGTATGTGGTAGGGGCCCTGACTTTTTTCCCGGTGTTATCGTTAGGGCCGATACTGGAACATTTTATTCTAATGCACGGCAATAACCTTTTTTAGGGGTAAGGTTTGTCATGGCGAGAAAAAAAATAGTTGTTTCCGATTCCAGTATTCTGGCCCAGGCATTAATGGGATCTTTCAGAAAACTGAACCCTTTTAGCCAGGTCAAAAACCCGGTGATCTTTGTCACGGAAACAGGGGCGTTGTTCACAACTTTGGGCCTATTCCTGTCGCCGGGACAGGATTCTTTGTGGTTTGAAATCAATATTGCATTCTGGCTGTGGCTAACGGTTCTTTTTGCCAATTTTGCGGAGGCCCTGGCGGAGGGAAAAGGCAAAGCCCAGGCCAATGCCCTTCGGTCTACCAGAGCGAGAACGATGGCCAGGAGATTGTCTCCCGTTGATAGGTCGGTCACATCTGTGCCCGCCGATGAACTGCGAAGGGATGACATTGTTGAGGTTCCGGCAGGTGAGATCATACCAGCGGATGGTGATGTCATAGAAGGCGCAGCCTCGGTTGACGAATCGGCCATAACCGGGGAATCAGCCCCTGTAATCAGGGAGGCCGGAGGGGACAGGAGCGGGGTAACGGGCGGGACAAGAGTCCTGTCGGATCGAATCATCGTAAGAGTGACTGCAAACCCTGGCGAAAGTTTTCTTGACCACATGATAAGTATTGTGGAGGGATCCAGAAGACAGAAGACTCCGAACGAAATAGCGCTCACAATACTTCTTTCAGCTCTAACACTAATTTTTCTGCTTGTCGTCATGTCTTTGAAATTCTTCGGACTTTATTCCGGGGTGTCTCTGTCCAATGCCGTGCTGGTAGCATTGCTGGTATGCCTGGCTCCTACAACGATAGGTGGATTGATAAGCGCGATCGGAATTGCAGGAATTGACAGGCTTCTTGCAAGAAATGTTTTGGCCACCAGCGGCAGGGCAGTGGAAGCAGCTGGAGACGTGGATGTCCTCTTGCTCGACAAGACCGGCACCATCACTCTGGGAGATCGTCAGGCGACTGAGTTCATCCCCGCAGATGGTGTGACGGTCGGGGAGCTTGCCGACAGCGCTCAATGGGCTTCTCTTGCTGACGAAACGCCTGAGGGCAGGAGTATTGTCGTTCTCGCAAAAAAATACGGCGTACGTGAGCGAACTCTTGCTGACATCAGGGACGCCTCATTCATACCTTTTTCCGCTCAGACTCGCATGAGCGGAGTTGACATGAATGGTCGAAAAATCCGCAAAGGCGCAGTTGACGCCATGAAAAGATACGTAGGTGGAGTTTTTCCTCCGGAAGTAGAATCTGCTGTAGAAACTGTTTCCCGACGTGGAGGTACGCCCATCATTGTCACGGAATCCATGAAAATTCTGGGGGTTGTCTACTTGAAAGATATCGTGAAGGGAGGACTTAAAGACCGATTCGAACGCCTGAAGGTGATGGGCATCAAGGTGATCATGGTCACAGGAGACAACCCGCTCACTGCTGCAGCCATATCTAAAGAGGCCGGGATAGATTTTTGGCTGGCAGAGGCAAGACCCGAAGACAAAATGAATCTGATTCGCAGGGAACAGGCCGAGGGCCTTCTGGTGGCCATGACGGGCGACGGCACAAATGATGCCCCCGCCCTGGCTCAGGCCGATGTTGGCGTGGCCATGAATACCGGCACGCAAGCCGCAAAAGAAGCTTCAAACATGGTTGACCTGGATTCCAATCCTACCAAGCTGATTGAAATTGTCGAGATAGGTAAACAGTTGTTGATGACTCGGGGCGCTCTGACAACTTTCAGTATTGCCAATGATGTCGCCAAATATTTTGCTATCATACCGGCGCTGCTCCTTGGAGTCTTCCCAGTAATAGCCCCCTTGAACATAATGAATTTACATTCAGCGCACAGCGCAATTCTGAGCGCAGTCATATTCAATGCGCTGATAATTGTAGCCCTGATTCCTCTGGCCCTCAGAGGCGTTCGGTTCAGACCTTCAAGCGCCGCTAGCCTGCTCCGGCGAAATCTTCTGGTCTATGGTCTCACGGGCATTTCAGTTCCGTTTTTTGGGATAAAACTGGTCGATCTTTTTCTGGTGAGCACAGGAATCTTCCAGCAATGAATGAAACACTAAAAAGCCTTCTGGCGGAAATCCGGACATCAATAGTCGCATTGGTGTCTCTTGTGATACTTACCGGCGCAATTTATCCTCTCATGGTGTGGGCGGTTGGACAGACTCTCTTTCAGCATCAGGCCAACGGCTCCATAATCACGAAAAATGAAAAGCCCGTTGGGTCAGTTATGATTGCACAGAAATTCAACGATCCGGGATATTTTTTCCCGCGGCCTTCGTCAGCCGGAACTGGCTATGATGCCTCAAACTCGTCTGGTAGCAACCTTGGCCCAACATCCCGGAAACTTATGGACCTGGTTTCGGACAGGGCTGATTCCTATCGGAGAGAGAATGGGCTCGATCCCGAATCTGCAATACCTATAGACGCCGTAACCGCGTCTGGAAGCGGTCTGGACCCCGACATAAGCCTTGACAACGCTATGATCCAGGCCAAACGGGTAGCCAGGAGTCGCTCGGTGGACGAAGAAAAAGTGGTTGGTCTGGTGAAGAAATTGTCGACCGGGCGGGACATGTGGTTATTTGGACAACAGCGGGTAAATGTGCTGGAAATTAACCTGACTATGGATGGAATGCAGTGGCATTGAACAATTTTCCAGAGACTAGGGCAGATTCATTTCTGCGAATGATCCGCCGATCCAGCCGGGGACGCCTCAAGGTGTTTCTCGGATACGGGGCCGGGGTCGGGAAAACATATCGGATGCTCCAGGAGGGACATAGCTTAAAATCAGAAAGAATAGATGTGGTAATAGGCCTGCTAGAATCCCATGGACGAACAGATGTGGAAAATCTTGCCAAAGGTCTGGAGATAGTTCCTCGCAAAACCCAGGAATACAAGGGCATGATCATCGATGAGATGGATGTCGAGGCTGTAATTTTACGAAAACCTCAAGTTGCCCTGATTGATGAGCTGGCGCATACGAACGCCCCGGGAAGCCGTAATTACAAACGTTATGAAGATATCAACGACATCCTCGCAAGCGGCATTCATGTAGTGACCACTATGAACATACAGCACCTTGAAAGCCTTTACGACACCGTCGAAAAGGAATTGGGGGTGAAGGTAAAGGAACGGGTTCCTGACTCCGTGCTGTTGGAAGCCGACGAGATAGTGAACGTTGATTTAACAACAAAAGATCTGCGCAAACGACTGCTGGAAGGGAAAATTTATCCTCCGAACCGGATTCAGGTAGCCCTGGAAAATTTCTTCAGGGAATCCAATCTTGAAATTCTCCGGGAGCTTACCCTGCGAGAGCTTGCAGCTCAGATTGATCTGAAGCTGCGCGAAAATCTGACCGAAGAGGAAACGGCCTCACCGGATCAAGTCATGGTTTGCCTCAGCTCCCGCGGACCCAACAGTGAAATGCTGCTACGTTATTCTTCACGGTTGGCAGGTCGTTTTAACAGAAACTGGTACGCCGTATATGTGCAGACACCTTCTGAGGAGCCAACCGTGACTGATAGCCAGACACTGCATGAGTTGTCCGGCACTCTTACACTTGCAAAACAACTGGGCGCCCTGGTGTTCACTTTCAAGGGCGAGGACGTTGTCAGCACAATTCTGAGTTTTGCAAGGGAATACAGAGTGGGCCACATTGTAATAGGTAGTCCGGGAAAAATACCGATCTGGAAAAAAATCACCAGAGGTAAAAACCTTGTTGAACGACTCATAGAACATGCCCACGGCGCCACCATTGTAGTTGTGGATACACGCTCAAAGCACAACGAGGATTAATCCGTATGGCGGCAGCCAGTTGATGAGCCACGACCTGACGACACGGACAGTTTGAGTCGACGACACAATGTCCCCCTGGAGACTGATGATGGGGCATGAAGAAGGGCTGCAGGCTTGTTTTGAAATCCATCCTTACATGAAGTATACTTGTACAAGCTATTGACCAGCGCCAACCAATAAACGGGGGGAATAACAAATGGGAAGCCAAGCGATGGTATCACGAATTGAAGGTGTTGAGTCGTCCATGGAGGCTCTAAAGCAAATAGTGGCCCGGACATCTCTTCAGGTGGAGAAGACCTCCGCCGAAATGGCTGAGTTCAAAGAAGAAATGAGAGAATTCAAGGAGGAAATGAGAGAGTTCAAGGACGAGATGCGCCAGTTCCGTCAGGATAGCAAGCGGGAAAACCGTGAATTCAATCGCCGTATGGGAGACATAGCGAATAAACACGGTCGTCTGATTGAGGACATTGTCGCCCCGAGTATATGCCGCATAATGAAGCTGGCCCTGGGTATGGACGAGGATGCGTCATGCTACGCCAATGAGCGGATAAAAAGAGAATCCGTGATTGATGAACGAAAAATTCGCGAGTTTGATGTGGTCGCAAAGTGTGGCGAGTATGTCATGGTAAACGAGAGCAAGAGCAGTC
>CAZVOU010000092.1:0-6004 GCA_964628605.1 uncultured Syntrophaceae bacterium | reverse complement strand
AATGGATATACACAAAAGAAAAACAAAAAGGAAAGGAAACCACATGACCCCGCAAGAACTACGCAATTGGACCGGACCCATCCTGGAAGTTTACGCCGACATAGAAAGTTGGCGTGATTGGCATTGGCGCCAATTCCTCAGTAGCATGTCAAAATATCATAAAACAAATAACCCCCTATTTCTGCAGTACGCCAACGACAGCAGACAACTCAGCATGAATTACCACCGTATCCTGGAAATGATGACAGATTCCTACCCGGCCCCACAAGTTTCCGGCTGGATGGACTACAAATACGGCGAATTCCCCGAGGAGTACAAATGATAAAACAAACCATAATCTGTGACTACTGCTCCGAAGAAATAAAACACCCCGATCAACCCTGGCTCACCATAAACGGAGAACTCCACGGCCACATGGGAGCCGGGACAGTCCTGTTTCCCAAAGAGCTCCACTTCCACTACACCTGCTGGATGCAAGCTCTCTCAAACGCTCGCATGCGACCTTACTAATTTTGAAAAAAACATTTGACAAAACAAAAAAAGTATGTTATAAGAACAAAAGAAAATGAAAAAAGGAGAAAAGATGAAACAAATACTAAAAGATCAACGTAGAATCATGAAGGCGCTGAGCGCAGTTGAATTTTACTTGGACCAGCTTGATATCCCCATAGAAGATACTGATGCGGCAGATGACATCTACAGGTGTCTAGCCATAACAGAGGAATTACTACAAGACTATTTCAAAACATACAAACAGTAAAGGAGAAAAAAATGCCACAAGGTCATTCAACTATTTCAGTGTTCGAAGAAATCACCTGCGAAAATTGCATCTTCTCACGCATAGAAGATGACGAAACCATAATCTGCTGCGGACGCGAGCATTTCGTCGTAGTGAGCCCGGAAGATTTTTGCTCCAAAGGCCAGTGGATGTACTGGAACCAAGTCCCCGTCCCTCCACTGCCCCCAAAAATATGCGGCTACGCCTACCTCTACGAAAACACTCCCAATATCGCCACACTAGAAGACATACTACGTGAACGAGAGGAAGAAAAGAGAAGATGATAGACTCCAAAATGCTACAACTAAAAGGCATGGCATACCATCTCGACTGCATCTTCAAAATCATGGAGGAGAATGGCTATGACACCTCCGAATACTCTAAGGAAAGAGCGATCCTCAAAGTCGCCCTCGACCTCGCAGAAATGGCCGAGAAGCTCGAAAAACTCATCAACGATCCCACCGCAAAGGTGGAATAAGAAGCAGCTATGAGCATCTCTCTCACCGACGATTGGCGACTGCTCCCCTCCCCCGCAGGGATGGGTTTCCTCCCATGGCCCCTCGTCGAATACTTCCCGCCCCTCTCCCCCACAGTGGGGGGAGGCACCCTCCACAACTATCTCGTCCACCACCGAGGCGTGTCCGAAGCCTCCTACAAATGGTTCGGCGTCCGGACCCTACGTGAGGATCCCCATGTCCTGGTGTTCCCTTACACTAACCTCCTGGGCAACGTCATCGGGCTAGTTCTCCGTAACGTCATCTCAAAAAAGATACGTAGCCTCGCCATCGATGACTGGGAACTTCCCTCCAAAGGCAGACTGGGGGCGTGGTTCGGTCTAGGCAAATTGAATATCAGTCAACCTTTACTAGTAGTAGAAGGTGAGATAGATGCGATTTTAGCCCACACCTACGGCTTCGTAAACGTGATCGCCGCCGGGGGCGCTGGCATCACCAAAGCTCAAGGCAAAGCCATTTTTTCCAACAGCAAAGTATTGTTAGGCTTGGATTCTGATAAAACCGGACGTAACAGCATCTTAGGTTTCCGGAAACGCCTGCGCCATAATATAAAGGTAAGTGTTATTGATTGGTTTCCCTACAAAGATGTAGGAGAAATAAAAGATGAAGAAGAATTTTGGAAGAGGATAAATGCAGCCGAGACCTAGAAAAAAATATTGGTATAAGGGTAAGGTTCTATATACGAATGATATCCTAAAGAAAAGTGGAGTGCGCAGGGCAACCTATGAAATGAGGATAAGGAGAGGATGGTCTCGCCTACTGGCGCTTACTACTCCGGTTTCTAGTGATGCTCCGGCGAGGGTTGATTCTGATTTGATATTTGAGCTAGAGCCGATTGTAGAGGGTGAGTTTTACAGAAAAGCACAAGAAGTGGTTGCGGTGGATGACTCCCGTATACACGTATATCAGGAAATACGACGCTCAGGCAGACCGATCACAAAAAGATGGTTAGGTGAAAAAGGCTTCCAGCGGTTTATTTCCGACATGGGAGAGCGCCCGTTGAACACAGTGTTTTTAGTGCGAGACAATAAAAAGATGCTGTCCGCTAAGAATTGCTACTGGGGAAAGGAATAATTAAATGCCAGAAGTAAATATTAATTTAATAAATAATAGAATAGGTAAAAAATATAGTCATTCAACTATAATAGAGTTTGGGGAGTGTATAGATAATAAAAAATTAAAATATTAAAATGTTAATAGTAAAAATTTTATGCAGTCTTCCACACAAAGGAACACCTTAAAAACTGCTATGTACGCGTAATCACTAATGAAAACCTAATTTTTCATATATTTTCACAACGGTCCCTACAGTAGAACATATACGCAAAGCTGAAAACCTGAAATTTTTCATATATTTTCACAACGCCTTTAGTAGTGTCTGGTCTATGCTTCTTCTTTATAATTGTAAACACGGGGTGGCCTGTCGCGGCGATAGTTCGCTCCTGCCCTTCTCTTAGTCTGTAGTGTAGCGTGCTCTTTGTTTCCTCTGATCAACGAGAAGGGGTCTAGAAGGCACGCTACACTGCGCGAGTCTCGCTCCGCTACTCTGTGTTCTCTTCCTTCTTTCTTCGTCCTACGTGTCTCTCGCTCGTCCTACGTCGGTGTCTGTTAATTACTCCCCTTCTTCTACCTCTCTGCCCTTAGTTTCTTTCTTCCCCTACTCCCTCACTACTAGTCCTACCCCTTCGTGCTACTGTTACCGTTCCCCCAGGTCTCTGTCATGATGCGCATACTTGCACGGCGGGCTTCACCACTGGCGTGCCTCTGCCACCAACGCTAAGGCGCTCTGCAGGCTGCTCAAATTTTTTTTTAATTTTGTGAATTTTTTTCTTGACAATTTTTTTTCGTTTTGGTATACTGTTTTCACGATGAAACGAAGCCAAAAAGGAGCAGACAATGAATACAAAAGAATTTAACAAGGCCCTTTCAATGACAGCGACAGTGTCGCTGGGTGGGCTGAGGCACGTAGAGTGGAATTTCGGCGGGCCCGAATTCCGCGTAATATGGACTCACGAATACAAGGTGGCTACTGGAACAGTGTTCGCTAGCGAGCGCTTCGAAAGCGTGTGGTTTCAGGATGGAGCCACTGAAAAATTCACGAGAGCCACTTCACTGTGGCACCTCTTCTGCCTCATAGGGATATAAGACACCGGGGGCCGAAAGGCCCCCACTTCCAAGAAGGAGAAAGAAAAATGGTCGAGACATTAATAATAACATGGGCCGAAAGGGCCCACGAGGAACTAAGGAGCCTGCTTGAGAAAGCGGGCAGAACAAACGATGAATTCGAAAGGGCCTATCTAGAGGCCCGAATCAGGGAAAAAAGAGAAAGGAGAGCAGCCCTCAAGATCATCAGAAAGAAATGGGGGTAGCGAGAAGGGAGCCGAAAGGCTCCCTTTTCATTTTTGTGCCAATGGATGGCGGCGCTTGGATGCGCTGCGGTCTTCGGCACTGGCGTGCCTCTGACTCCCTCACGGTGGCGCAAGCGCTTCAAGACGTATGAATTTTTTTATTTGATCAATTTTTTTTTTCTTGACACAATTTTTTAGTCGTGATAAGATTCAATCAAAAACATAAAAATGAGGTAACTTCAATGCAATCACTCAAACAACAATATACTAAAATTCTAAGTGATAAGAAGTCAATATTATCATACCTTAAAAGGGTGAATACCCTTATGTCACTACAAAGACAAAAGGTATGTCGTTATGATTGCGATTGCTCTTATCATTGTGATGAAAGCCATTGCAATTTTGGCAATCCTAAGATTGAGCAAATTATCAACTTAAGATATAGGATTGAATCTAAGTTGCATTGCGTTGACGCTGAAATTTATATTTGTAAATCTAAACTTGTCAAGAGATATGAAATTAAACGGATTGCGAAACTTAACAAAAAAGCTAGAAAAAATAATCCGTTAGGTTCATGGATTCATATCTTTAATCATTCTGTATCAGATTGGACAGAATACATTAATAATTTCAGTAAGATACAAGGTGAAGTTTGTGTAAGTAAAGAGACTGATTATCAATTCGCTTATCGCAATCAATTCATTGGCGTTAAAATTGAAGGCCAATTGACAGCGCAATGGAATTTTGATTGTTGGTCAAGGGTAATTGCTAACGGTAAGCGCTGGGGCACAAAAAAAGGTAGTAATCATAGAAATGAGGGTTGGTTAATTCCAGCAGATTGCAAAGTTACCGCAATCGTTTGTGCGAAGCCAAACAAGCAAATAACTAGGATTGCAAGAGAATTAAATCTTGACATAGAAATCCTAGATCAGAATAAAAGAAATGATTGGTAGAAATACCAATCAATAACCCAAAAAAGGAGACAGGAAATGAAAGCAACAAGAGAAGTAGCAGTAGATGAATTGGTCGCAATTCAAAGGACAATCAACAAGGTTGCCCACTTTTTAACCGAGAATCCAGAAACACGTGTGGTCGCAGGAATGTTGTTCCTGCAGGTAAACAAACTGAATGACATAATTTCCCCCAAATGGTGGGAAAAGTAACGATGAGGGGCCGAAAGGCCCCTTTTCTTTTCCTCCTACCTCACCCACTGTTTCCTTCCTACCTCCACAAAATCTTCCGGAACGTGCGCGGATGTGCTGCGGTCTTCGGCACTGGCGTGCCTCTGACTCCCTCACGATGGCGCATGGCAGAGCGCAAGCGCATGGTATCTTACTTCAAAAAGTTCAATGATTTCAAGCATGGGAAATATTTTCACGCAAGAAACTTCAATGATTCCGGTAGTTTGCTTCGCAACGGGCGATTTTTTCACATGATAAGTCCCAAAAGTGGGAAAATTTTGCGCGGTGCCCACAGCAGGCTCTGTCGGGTTTCTCCAGTGATTTCAGCAACATAGCATGTTGGCACGGCTTCTGCAATAGCATTGGGCAAGGGTGGGGAACAAAAAACAGCATAGAGGTGAATCATGAAAAGAGCCCTTAATGGTCGTCCTTCCATCAGCAATTCTGCTGCGCTGGCGGTAGAAATTGCTTCGCACTCAGTCACAGAGACTGAGGAATTCTCTCTCCGATGCATGCTTCCGATTGAGGAAGTCGTGGACGTTATTACCACGGTGGGACCGTGGGATGTGGGTATGACCGACCGTGGGCGTTACGTTGTGTCTCGCTTCCTGTTCGAAGGGCACCAAGTATGCTTCGCCCACGACTTGCATGTTTTCTTCGGCCTTTCAGAGGCCATGTTGTTTCTGAGTTACAGGGAAGCCGCTAGGCGGTTAATGTAACTACAACGGGCGGTTGAGATACCGCCCACCTTCCCTGAAAGGAGCAATATTATGGACTGTCAAGAATTACGCGACAAAGTAAAAGATGGAATTCTCGCCGCCTTAAGCGTGGCGGAAAAAGAGAATGAAAAATTGGAAAAGGAAGTATATGAGCTCGAACAAGAAGTGGAGATTCTTGGAGAAAGGCTGAAAGAGAAGAAAAGAGAACTCCACCGAAAGTCCAATGAGTGGAACGGAACTGACCGAGTGGTGAGAAAGATAATTGAACTTTACCACACAATGCCATAACCGACCGGGGCCGAAAGGCCCCACTTCCCGCACCTCAGAGGCCGATGGGGTGCTCGGATGCGCTGCGGTCTTCGGCACTGGCGTGCCTCTGACTCCCTCACGATGGCGCATGGCAGAGCGCAAGCGCATGGTATCTTACTTCAAAAAGTTCAATGATTTCAAGCATGGGAAATAT
>CAZVOU010000091.1:0-1685 GCA_964628605.1 uncultured Syntrophaceae bacterium | reverse complement strand
CATTTCGGACAATCAACTCTCAAGTCTGAATCAATGCCTAATCTGAAAAGTATGGCTGAAGCGCTTAAGGAAGCTTCGACCCATCCTGAACTGTCCAGGATCCAACGTTACTATGTTGACGGTCACACGTGCAGCGTGGGGAGCGCCGAATTCAACTGTCGATTGTCCTGGGCAAGGGCCAAAGCCGTAATAGACCATCTGGAGAAGATGGGTGTTTCCAAGGATAAACTTGTCGCCCGGGGTTACGGCCTCGCCTACCCTGCTCACTCAAATGATTCCGAAGAGACTCGAATGCTCAACAGACGTGTTGTCCTCAAAAGCGACTCTGGAGAAACGGAAGCAGAGAAGAATCGAACCACGTGCACCATGACCACTCCAAAGCCCGAAGACAAACCGCAGAAAAAACAGTCAGAAAAGAGTGTTTCCCCAAGCCTGGAGGAGGTTGCCGGCATAAAAAAACAACCTGGAGACAGGAAGAAAAGTGAAGACATTCAGGCAAACCCTGAAAAGGAGAAAAATACTCAGGGACTTCCTCGAGGTTTCAGGCGTGTAGAGTAATAGATAACAAGTGTGACATTTTTTGTTGGCGCCAAAACATTCAGGCTTAGTCATCCCATCATTATTGGAGGACACTAAAATGAATATCGGATTACGAATTGTAATGACTCTTGCGGTCATGACATTATTTGTGACGGCCACAACTAACAGCAGCCACTCAGGACAGTTAGAAGACAAATTAATCCAGGAGTTCAAATCCCTGTATGCGGAAAGTGAGGAAGGCGCAGAGGCAATTATCAAGAGAATCAAAGGCCTTATAGACCAAAAAGCCGAACTGAACACCAGGAACCAGCAAGGAGACACACTTCTGATTACCGCTACTCTGAAAAATGATCTCGAGACGGTAAGCCTTCTGATTTCTGCCGGCGCCGATGTAAATTTAAAAAGCGCAAAGGACGGACTCACGCCACTTATGGTCGCGGTTTTTAACGGCAACCCGGACTTGGTGGACCTGCTGCTCAGCAAGAAGGCCGATGTGAACGCAGCGACTCCAGATGGCCAGACGGCATTGCTCATGGCAGTTGAGCAGGAAGACCTTGAACTTGCCAGGAAGCTGGTGGAAAAAGGAGCAGATGTAAACTACAGGGATCCCAAAACGGGTATAAACGCTTTGCTGCTTGCGACGAGCCTTGGAGACCTGGACATGGCAAAATTTCTGTTTTCCTCCAAGGCAAAGATCAATGATTCAGACCAGGAGGGCAACACCCCATTGATGATAGCGTCAGCAAATGACGATGCCGAGATGGTGAGCTGGTTGATTGAGAATGGGGCGGAAGTCAATACAAAGTTGGCGTCCAAAGAGGTCGCCATAGACTCTAAAAAAGCCGGAGAAGATGAGAAGCTGGTGGCAAAAGGAGTTGCTTCGGCGGCCCAGAAGACAACGTCAGTCTCACCTCTCATGATTGCGGTATATTCAGGAAACCCCGACACAGTCAGACTTCTTGTTGAAAAAGGCGCAAAAATAAATGAGGCCGGCAAGGATGGCATCACTCCGCTGATCATAGCGGCTCGTGATGGAAACTCCGAAGTTGTAAAAATGCTCATAGACAAAGGCGCTGATCTAAACGCGCAAACCGTCACTGGAGCTACTGCCCTCATGTATGCGTCTTTTCTGGCGGGGAATCAGG
>CAZVOU010000090.1:0-3029 GCA_964628605.1 uncultured Syntrophaceae bacterium | reverse complement strand
GGTGATGCTATTCCTGATAAATCTCATGGCTGTTTAACCCCTTAAGAATCTCGGGCATTCTTCTGACATTTGGTAGCCCAACCTGGAGTGATGGACCTCAGAATAGTGAAACATTCTTTTGGTGGAAGCGCTTTTAAACATATACCAGCATAGGCCTGAGATAGGTAACTTTTTTGTCATTGAGCGTGTGATAGTGAAGAAATTTCAAAGACCTTGATAAATCATTCCTTGGGCGCCCGGCTCAAACACTCAGCGGACTTGGGCCTAAAAACGCCAATTTTTATTTGGTCAAACGGTTCACACATAAGGTGTAGAACTCCTTGGTTGACACGTAATACAAACGGCTTACAAGGGTACAGCAAGAACTTGGTTTAACTTATAGAACTCGGAAAACACGTTTGAATGTCATCCTTGTTGACCAGGCAATTTAAAGCCCAGAAAGGTTCCACCACTGAGTCCCATCAAGGCCAGCAATGTTGAATCGAAGTCCAGCATGGTCAAGGTTTCAATCACGGATGAAATAAATATGACTATCAGGACCCCTGTCCACGCCAGCATTTGAAAACGGTGGAAACTCACACCCTGATTATCTTTCAAAATGTCATTGAGGAAACCTAGAGACGGTAATGGCTCGGCTTGGGCATTAAGCTCCAGAACCCGGTCTGAAAGCATGAGGACTTCCTGCTTTTTAGAATCAATTTCGGCCTTGTTTCGAATGCTTGACTCAGCGGGTTCATTCCATTCGGGAATGACAGCTGGGGCCAAGACTGATGTTTGGGATGTCGAGTTTTCTAGGGACTGCAACCTTACAAGCTCTATCTCAGTCTTTTTCTTCTTGTCCTCCGCAGCCCGAATCGAATTCTCGATCATGAATCGTTTGCTGGAGTCAATCGCTGCCGAGCCCAGAGCGGTTCCGGTGCTAATACCGATCAACATAAGAGCTGTGGATGTCAAAGTTTTTATGTCTCCGGTGATCAACCAGATGAAAATAAAACACAAAAAGACTACAATGAACCACGCCGCCATCTGCGTTCGGCCAAGACTATAAGGCTTCCTGTTTGCTAGGCCAAAGCTGTCCGTTCCTGACGGTTGTCTCCCAGACTCACGTATTATGTCTGTGCTCTTGGCCAGCCATACACATACTGCGATGATCGAGGCAACTACACCTAAAAATATCCACAGGTGGTATTTGGGGAAAATTATTAATCTTGCTGTTGCGTCTCCTTCCAACCGTTTTCCATCCAAACGGACATTGACTGAGAGCAGTTGGCCGTCTTTCTCAAGAGGCGGAGAGACAAGACTCTTCCATGCCTTCTGCGCTGTGCTGGTAGGTGGCAGGACAAATCCCAGATAATTCCCGCTCCTGGTGCCTGACACGTAAGATTCACGTAATGGCATCCCATTGATGCAAAGTTCAAATTTGGACAAGTCAGCGTCCTTTTTTTTCAACCATGACTCCAAATTTTCAACTCGTACCCATAAAGGTTTTTGGAGCGGCGCTTCGCCTCCAAAATCCAGGCCCTTTACCATCAAAGTATTGTTGGTGTTCAATCCATCAGCAAAAGCGTGAGGAGTTAATGAACCCAACGTCAGAAACATGAGTATCAGAATTCTCATACAAACACGAAATGCACACCCTGCTTGAAACATCACTCTTTGCTCCTCCCGAAAACCTTTGAGAATAGTGGAATGATAAAAAACCACAGATTCGGAGAATGTCCATGCAATGCCTTATTAAGGATTAATAGTCTGATTTTAAAGGCTTGTTAAAATATATGAAGACCGGGGAACCTGAAATCAGGCAAAGAATAGCACGGCCAAATTGTTCTACCCGGGTTCATGGGTGGTCATCTGATTGCACATTCACTTTATATCCACAAAAAATGTGTTTTCATAGAATTTTTTATTTCTGGACTGTCCGTTACTGGCACACGTGTGTTCTAAGACGGGTAACAAACGCGGAAGTGTTGTCAGGTAAGGCTTTGGATGCATGAAGTACACTCGGTCATGGATATGTTTTTGGATAAAACCTTGTTCTCGAACATCAACTGGAGGTTCAGACGATGTGATTCCGGTTAAAGGCGATGATAGCCATGATAATTGGACGCGCCCTGTAACCGGCTTTATGGCTTCGTCCCAAAATTCTCCTCAAGAACTGTTTTGCTGCAACTTTCTCCCTGCCAAATGGGCGCCTCCATGCTAAAGTAAAGTCGATCCATTGTGTCGATTCTTTTCCAACCTAACTCAGTCCGGAGTAGCCAGCATGTGGGATTTCTGGTTCAGGAGCGTCCGAGGGCGCATGATACTGGTGTCGCTGATAATTGTGAATGTCCCGATACTTGTGGGCGGGTACCTCATGAAGCGCAGCGCAGAGCAGGCGTTACTGGAGGAGAAGCAGAGCAAACTAGCGGCTTTGGCGGCTTTACTGGACACCCGTCTTGGCAGCGATGGTTATGAGGGGATACTGATCCGGAGTGGAGGAGTTGACAAGCCGAGGGGTGAGAAGATCAGGATACTGAACCGGGAACTGACGGCGGCCACTGATGAGATAGCGGCGGCGTCCCCGGGGTTGGGAGTGGGCTTTTATAGCCGTGAGCTTGACGCCATCCTGACGTATGGCCCATCAGACAAGCTGGGCCACACTACAGGCCGTTCCATAGATAGGGATCATCCCGGCAGAGAGGTCATGGCGGCCAATGAGTTCCGTGTTGAGTCTGGGGCCCTAGTGCGTGGCAACATAATGAACGCCATGCGACCGGTCGAGCGCAACGGTAAGGTCATCGGCTATATATGGGCCAATGAACTGACTGACGACATCCAGACTCAACTCACGGCCATGGACAAGAAGGTCACATGGTCGATGCTTGCAGGCGCAGCGTTAAGCCTTGTTCTCATATTGACACTGACGCATGGATTGGGTCGTGATGTCAGGAGGATAGTTAGTGGACTGAGAGAACTGAGATTCGATCTTCGCAAGAGAATTACGGGACTCAAGGGCGAGATGGGCGACGTGGCTGATTCTATAAATG
>CAZVOU010000089.1:0-12031 GCA_964628605.1 uncultured Syntrophaceae bacterium | reverse complement strand
CAAAAACCAGGAGTTATCTGTCATACAGCAGGATGGAGGCCTTCTCAAGGAAGAAGTCGGTCCCGAGGATGTCGCTGAGGTTGTGGCTAAATGGACCGGCATTCCTGTCTCGAGAATGCTTGAAAGTGAAGTAAACAAGCTGCTCAAGATGGAAGACAGGATCAGCCTGAGAGTGATAGGCCAGAATGAAGCCATAGTTGCGGTATCTAACGCAGTTCGTCGAGCGCGCTCTGGTCTGCAGGACCCGAACCGTCCTATTGGGTCTTTCATATTTTTGGGCCCCACGGGGGTAGGAAAAACCGAACTGGCGCGTGCTCTCGCCGAGTTTCTCTTTGATGATGAGCAAGCCACAGTGCGCGTAGACATGTCCGAATACATGGAAAAACATTCGGTGTCCCGCCTGATCGGAGCGCCTCCCGGTTATGTCGGTTACGAGGAGGGCGGCTATCTGACGGAGGCTGTCAGGAGGAGACCTTATTCAGTGGTGCTCTTCGATGAGATTGAAAAGGCTCATCCGGAAGTGTTCAACACTATGCTGCAAATTCTGGACGATGGAAGACTCACCGACGGAAAAGGACGAACGGTAGATTTCAAGAATTGCATCATCATCATGACATCCAATATCGGTTCCAGTGAAATCAGCGAATTTGCAGGTAGAGACGAAGAAGCAATGAAGTCAAGTGTTATGGAGGCAATGAGATTTCATTTCAAACCGGAATTTCTCAACAGACTGGACGATATAATAATTTTTCACGCGTTGAAGAAAGATGACATCAAGAAGATCGTGGACATCCAGATTCAAAGGCTCAACAAGAGACTTGCCGAATCAAAGCTCTCAATCAGTCTTGATAACGATGCTCGAAACATGCTGGCTGATGAGGGTTTCGACCCTGCCTACGGCGCCAGACCGCTGAAAAGAGCCATACAGCGACTGATCGAGAATCCTCTGGCGTCACAGATTCTTGGTGGAAGATTTTCCCCGGGGCAGGTCATTCGGACTACCGTCAGTGGAGATCATTTTCTCTTCGAGTAAAATGGAAGCGCATCCTAGCTAGTAATTTTACCTGACTGGAGAAATACAAAATTGTAGCAACGTTTTAAAATGATTAGCCCGTAACGGTTAATCGTGGTAAAGTTAGCAATTACATGCCGTCATTCCTGGCAAAATCATGAGAAAGAGGTAAAGGGGCAATGCAGATTAATATTGAAAAAAATCTGGTGGAATTCACACCTGAAAACGCAGACGAAACAGCCAAGCTTGAAACTTTGTGGCGCGTAATGGTTGATTGCGCCAGATTCAACAAGAAAATGGTTCCAGTTGGAGAATATACCCCACAGAAGAATAAAATGGCCAGATTTGCGCTTGAAGGTCCCAAGAGCGATAACGCTCCGGAATTCCCGGAAATTAGGGTGGAAGCGGACTGCAGGGCTTTTTGCCAGACCTGCAACAAATATGTCATGCTGAAAAAAGGCGACAAGATTCCACCATGCTGCGGAAAATTGATGGAAATAATGGACTGAAAAAAAGCCTCCCGACGTTGGGAGGCTTTTTAGTTTTTGAAACATTTTTCCTGAAGTGTTGCGAGGAGTCCTCAGTTCTTAAAAAAGAGATCGGGCTACCGGGGACAAGGGTATTGCCTCAGCGTTACTGGGGAGCTTTACGGACGTCCGCGCCTCTCCTGAGTAATTTTAACGGAGACCAGCACATCGACCGGTATATCTGGTGTGACTTCTGTGTTCTCGAAGCCTGGATTTTTCTTCTCTGTTCCCAGACCCTTCTCAAATCCACCAGAGCGTCTTTGAGACCTGCCAACGCCGGGGCCGACCTGCCGATTCTAATCTTGTCAAATGCCAGCGCCAAGAAGGTAATCAGAGTCAAGGGCGCCATGACGAAGAATAAAGGACCTGGATAATTCTTTACAAAGGTCCAAATTCTGTTTCTGAAGCCGTGATAAATTGCAAACTCTCCATACCTGCCTACGCTCTCTGATCCGAGATGGCCGACTACGGCATCCTTCACCAGAACACATTTATGTCCCATCAGTCTGAGCCTGAACCCAAGATCGACATCCTCACAATAACAGAAAAAACTTTCATCAAATCCTCCGGCCTGTTTGACGGTATCCGACCTGTAGAGAGCTGCGGCAGCGCAAGGTGAAAAAATCTCTCCATCCGAGGTCACTGCGCCCAGAGGGTAATCGAAAGCCCCTCTCCAGAAAAGTCCCATCCCGGAATAAACATCGCCTATGCCATCCAGGCGGTCCGGAACTCTGTCCTGGATCTGAACCGATCCAAAAAAAGTGACTTGAGGATACATCTCTGTTCCACGCATCAGTTTCTCGAGCCAATCTGGTCGTGGAAACGCGTCCGGGTTCAGCGTTGCGACCCATTGGGTCTGTGCGAGTTTTAGAGCCAAATTGTTGGCAGCGGCGAATCCTACATTTCTGTCCAGAAAGATGACTTCAAATCTGCTATCCAGGTCTTGAAGAACATTCTTTGATTCATCCGTAGAAGCGTTGTCCACAATTATGGCCTTGAAAGCTGAGTAAGTCTGTTGGACCAGACTCGTCAAACATCGACTGATATAAGACGCCCCATTGTAGTTGACAATGATAACTGTCACTGTAGTCATCAGGCGTATTCCCCATGCCTGTTCATTGGTAGTAGATACCCGGAACGGTGGTTCGCATCAAATTCTTTTGATTATTCCCACCTCTCAGGATATCATCACATTTTTATCGGTACGAATCCACACATAAACCATGTTCACGGCGGATACAGTCTTGATACGGGATGGTGACACATCACAAATGTCCAATGACTCAAACAATTCAAGCCCCGGCCCTAGAATTTACGTGGCAGGACACACCGGAATGGTGGGCTCGGCCATCAACAGGAAATTGTCTTCCGAAAATTTCAGCGTAGTAAAACCCGCTCAAAGGGTAGATTTGACTGATCAAGCCTCCGTCAACACTCTTGTAGCGGAACTAAAGCCTGACTGGATTTTTGTAGCGGCGGCGAGGGTAGGGGGAATTCGTGCAAACTCAACTTATCCGGCGGACTTCATCTACGCAAACCTGATGATTGAGAGCAATCTGATGAGGGCCGCCTTCGAGAATAACGTAAAAAAACTTCTTTTCCTTGGAAGTTCATGTATTTATCCAAGGAATTGTCCTCAACCAATAAAGGAAGAATATCTTCTATCGGATTACCTTGAGCAGACCAACAAACCTTATGCGGTTGCCAAAATCGCAGGGATCGTAATGGCTCAGTCGTTTCACTCCCAATATGGGTGTAATTTTATTTCTGTGATGCCTTCTAATTTGTACGGTCCAAACGACAATTTTGATTTGAGAGATTCCCATGTGATCCCGGCTCTCCTCCGAAAAACTCACGAAGCCAGGATTTCCGGAGCGCCATATGTGGAAGTCTGGGGAAGTGGCAGACCTTACAGGGAGTTTTTGCATGTCGATGACCTGGCTGACGCATGCTTGTTCCTGATGAAGCATTACGATTCTCCTGACCTGATTAACATCGGTTCAGGCAAGGACCAGACCATCTCCGAGTTGGCGCAGATGATTAAGGAAGTAGTTGGTTATAATGGAGAAATAAAGTTTAACGCCGACATGCCTGATGGGACCCCCCGTAAATTACTGGACACCTCAAAGATAGAAAAACTGGGATGGAGACCTTCCATCGATATGCTTAATGGTTTGCGCAGCGTTTATAAATGGTATCTTGAAAATGAAAGCAGGGCGCGCAAATAAGTCTGGGACGCTGATTGCCAATAACACTCTTGTTAAGGTTAAGAGGCGCTGAAAGCGCATCCACAAAAAACAAAGGATTTACTAGGCAAGCTCAAGAGCCTTGAGGTTAATCCCTACATATTTTTTGGGTGTAACCTGACGGACGGCCTCTCGCATGGTATCCATTCCAAATGGCAGACAGCCCTTTCTGGTTAAGATTCCCAGCATTATGACATTGGCGCTCTCTGACAAGCCAAGTTCTTTAGCCTTAGCGCTTGCGTCAACCGGCAAGACGTTTGGGGTAACCTTGAGAAGTTCTGATTCGATTTCATGTCTATCGGGATAACGTGCAACTCCCAACCTCACCGACAATGGTTGAAACCGCTGAGTATTGTAGATCACCGTTCCATCAGCTTTGACAAAAGGGATTGCCCTGAGGGCTTCCAAAGGCTCAAGCGCGAAAACTATGTCGGCGTTTCCCTTGATGATCAACGGACTTCCCGACAAATTTCTACCGATGCGTAAGGTGGAAACGACCACACCGCCTCTTTGAGCCAGTCCGTGAGTTTCTGAACCCATTGAATCCATGCCTTCAATGAAGGCCGCCCTCGATAATATGCCGGTCACAGAGCCTATGCCAAAACCGCCAACGCCGCAGACGTATATGTTCAGAGCCTTTTCAGACATTTAAATTCTCCTGAAATCATCAATTCTTTTCATAGGTTTGTTGGGAAGCGGACAGGTTTGTACGCAACTGGCGCAACCTATACAAAGATTGGTGTTTATTTGAACTTTTCCATCATCGGTCGCCTCAATGGCCGGGCAGGCAAACTTTTTCAGGCAATTTTGGATGTTTTTACATACTTCGTGATCTATGCGCAGAGGATTAGGAAGAGTTCCAGCTCTCTTTTCCTGGCGTGAGCGTCGTAGGGCGCAAGGCTCATCCTGAATCACGACCGCAACGCCACCCTCGGGAGAATGGGCAAATTCAAAAGCTCTTTTGAGGGCGTCCTCCACTTTAGCGACTTCATACGATGGAACCCGTTCAACGAACTTGACCCCAAACGCTCTGACTACCTCTTCGATAAGAATCCTGGGCGATTCTCCACGAGCCCCAAAACCACTGTTCGGGTTGGGCTGATGCCCGGTCATGGCTGTAATCCCGTTATCCATGACCATTATGACCTGACGATGTTTGTTGTAAACAGCGTTAAGGATTCCGGGCATAGCTGCGTGGAAAAACGTAGAGTCACCCACGAAGCTCAAAACGGGTTCCTCAGGAAACGCCTTTGATAAGGCGCTGGCCGCAGGAGCCCCTGAGCCCATGCAGTAAAGAAGATTACCCAGGCGGTAAGGTGGCAGAAAGCCAAGTGAATAGCACCCTATGTCAGCCATGGAAAATGCTTCCTTGTCTTTGCCCATAGCCTTTTTGGCCGCAAAGAATGCTGTCCTGTGTCCGCATCCGGGACACAACTGAGGTGATCTCACCGGAACGGGGATTGATGATTCGTGAAAGCTCTGTTTAGACTCAATACCAAGTTGAGAGGATATTATTCCCACCATTCTTGTTGGGTCATATTCGCCTATCATCAAATCCAGTTCATCAGGTAGCCCGGTTTTTCCTATAACTTTGGTTTTCAGGCCGTGATCAAAACACAGCAGTTTGACTTCCTTTTCGATGACAGGATCAAGTTCTTCGAAGACAAGGACTTTCTCTGAAGTTCCGATGAATTTGAGAATTACTTTCTCCGGTAAAGGATGAGTCACCCCGAGTTTGAGTATTTCGGCGCTCACACGCAAATGTTCCAGTGCGCTGACTACTGCTTGAAAGGTGTGGCCGAAGGTTATGATTTTTATTATGGGAGTTTCGGCTCCAATCTTTACTGTTTGGTTGATTTCGTCGTTGTCAAGCTCGATTTTCAGTTTATTGAGGTTTTCCAGAGCCTTTCGCTTCATTGGAGGGAAAGTTCCAGGCAATGGGATGTAACCACCTTCACGCTGCATTATCTGGTTATCCCATTGAGGTTGAGCCTGCGGCTCTTCTATTGGAGCCAGACTGACCGGACCGGTTTGATGGCATGTCCTTGTGGTTGTCCTGATAAAAACAGGGGCGCTATATTTCCGGGACAACTTCATCGCGACCTTAAAGTAGTCTTTTGCTTCCTGAGGAGTCGCCGGTTCCAGAAAAGGTAAGTAGCCGATACGGGAATAATATCTGTTGTCCTGTTCATTCTGCGAACTCAGATGGCCTGGGTCATCCCCAAGGATGACTACCAGTCCTCCGGGCATGGTAAGGTATGCCAACTGGACGGCTGTATCAGAGGCTACATTAAGACCAACGGATTTCATCCAGCAAACAGATGGTCTGCCGACTATAGCGGATGTTGCCGCCACTTCCAGAGCAACTTTTTCGTTTGTGGATATCTCGAAATATATGCCGGCCTGGTCAGAGATGGCCATTAAAGCGTTGGCCATTTCAGCCGTTGGGCTTCCAGGATAGCATGACGCGACCTGAACGCCGCTCTCTATCATTCCCCGGACAAAACCGTAGTTTCCCATTACATTAATGACACCATCAGTTTTTCCCAATAGCTGATCAAATTCTGACATAAATGTCCCCATTCTTCTGATATTGATCTTCTTATAAAAAATATCCTGCAGGAATAGCCATTGTCAATGATCCTGCAGGATGAAACGGGCAAAAAGATTGTGTTGTCGTTAGCTCTGTATATAAAATCAGAACCATTAGAGAAATACCCCGGGTAATCGGGTTTAGAAATTGTAACCTGCTTCTCCGTGGGCAGAAGTGTCCACCCCGGCTTCTTCCTCTTCATGAGTGACCCTTAATCCCATTAGGGTCTTTACCAGGAAAAAAATCAATGCGGTGAGGAGTCCGGAATATAACAGAATGGAAATCACACCTATTGCCTGAATCCCAAGAAATGACGCGTTTCCAGAAAAGAGCCCGTCGGCGCCTTCTGGATTGACTAGCCTGGATGCGAAAAGACCGGTAGCCAGGGTTCCCCAAATACCTCCAACACCGTGAATTCCCACAACATCAAGGGAATCATCGTATCCGAGTTTATCCTTGTACAGAACTGCAAAATAACAGATCACACCCGCCACTGCCCCGATGATAAGAGATGATTCCACGCTCACATATCCACAAGCCGGGGTGATTGAACCCAGCCCTGCTACCGCCCCGGATGCAAATCCCAGAGTGGTCGGTTTACTTTTGAGGAGCCATTCTGCCAAAACCCAGGTGATGGCTCCAACAGCCGCTGCCATGTGAGTAGTAAGAAAGGCGTTACACGCTATCCCATCAGCGGCGAGTCGACTGCCGGCATTGAAACCGAACCAGCCGAACCACAACAGTCCTATGCCCAATAGTGTCAAAGTCAGGTTATGAGGAATAAACGCCCTGTGACCGTAGCCTTTTCGTTTACCCACCATCACAGCTGCCACCAGGGATGCTACCCCGCAGTTTAAGTGGACTACCAGTCCTCCTGCAAAATCCAGGCAACCAAGTTTGCTCAACCAACCACCGCCCCAAACCCAATGGCAGATGGGAATGTAGACAAAGGTGATCCACAGCACTGTGAAAACAATGAACGAACTGAATTTCATTCTCTCTGCAAAGGCGCCTGAAATTAATGCCGGAGTTATTATGACGAACATCCCCTGGAATATTAGAAAAGCCGAATGCGGAATGGTCAGCCCCTCTTTTATATCCGGGCCTGCGCCTCTGCCCATGAGGTGTTCAAAACCTCCAATCAGACCCCAGATATCATTTCCAAAGGATAGGGAATATCCGTAAACAAGCCAGATTACCGACGCCAGCCCCATCATGAAAAAACTATGCATCATCGTTGAAAGGACATTCTTGGATCTGGTCAGACCTCCGTAGAACAGGGCCAGACCGGGTGTCATAAGTAGCACAAGGGCCGAGCAAACCAAAACAAAGGCCGTGTCGGCGGCATTCATCTTTAACTCCTCCTGAATTCCTTTTCTGATTTGTTTTCTCGCAACCGTGTGTAAGCAAACGGTCCTAAATGGACAGAATCCGGCCTCATTATTGGGCCGGTTTACAATTTTGGAGACTGCAGCAAGGTCTGTGCCACGGTTGGTTAAGAAATGGTTGTCAGGAGAAACAATAGTGTTAATGAATAGTTATGATGTTAATGAATCTGAGAAAATATCAGCAAAGCAAAAAAAGGCTACTGTTTGGTAGACATGTCGGTCACAGTGTTACCGAAGTGTAGCCTGGAACTGTGTGTAATAATTTTATGGCTTACGAATGACAAAAATGGTGACATCCTGCTCAGGAAAGCCGTAGTCGTCTACCCGGCATGAGTGTTTCCGGCAGATACATCCTTTTCTTATGAGCCTCCCGATGAATCGATCGACCACCATTCTCGGCCTGTCGGCAATCAAGATCACACCGTGATCTTGCAGAGCCGACAACATCAGTTCTGTGAGACATCCATGAAAGAAATATTCATAAACGATCTCCGAGCCGATAATTACATCGAACTGCCCAGGTGGATCAGACGTCTCCCAATCGAGGATCTTGAATTCAACGTTTTTTTCAGGCACTCCATTGGCAATGGCGTTTAATTTAGCTGTTTGAAGAGCTTCAGGAACATAGTCGGTGAAAGTTACCTTCGCCCCCTTGATGGCGGCCACCATACCCGTCAATCCCACACCGGAGCCAAGCTCAAGTAAATTCATGCCGTTCACGTTGAAGTCTGATTCAATGAATCGAGCCAAAGCGAGAGCCGAAGTGGTGACGCCCCACCACAATGAAATCCTGTCTGTAGTTTCAGGTCGAGGTCCGGGTGATGAAAGGGCGATCCTGAGGTTACCTATCGACAAATCTGACACTTTTGAAGATTCTTGATTCACGGTCAGTACTCGCTTATTATCGGGTTTTATTTGGAAATGGCATAAAAACCATCTCTACTCCCATTAATGGCAAAAATTCAATGATTGAAAAATAAAAGGGGCCATGTCAACCATACGACTGAGAACTCCCGCCAAGGTAAACCTATATCTTGGTGTGCTGAACAGGCGCGCAGACAATTATCACGAACTTGAAACTGTTTTTCAAGCCATCGAATTGTATGATGAACTTGTTATTCGCAAGAAAAAAGGCAAATCGAAGCTGTTTGTGAGAAACTCTCCCGAACTACAGGGGGATGATAACCTTATTTACAAGGCATTGAGATGGGTCGAAAACCGCTGTGAGGTGAAGCTCGAAGTAGAACTTGAACTGGACAAACAAATTCCAGTTGCAGCAGGTCTGGGTGGGGGAAGCTCAGACGCAGCGGCTACCATTCTGGGTTTGAGGGAGCTTTTCAATTTGAGCGAATTGTCGGATGAAGTAATGAGGCAGGGCGCTCTGTCACTGGGGGCCGACGTTCCTTTCTTTCTGAAAGGGGGAACAGCAATAGGTGAGGGTATTGGTGAGAGGCTCACGCCATTCAATTCAAAATGGGATTACAATATCTTGTTGGTCAATCCCGGTTTTTCTGTCAGTACAGCCGAAATTTTTTCAGCTTATTCCAGAACCTTGACAGTAAGCAAAAAAAAAGGTACTTTACGGGGATTACTTAATCGGGGTGTTGCGCTATCGGAACTGCTACATAATGATCTGCAGCAAGTCGCCGAAACAATGTATCCTGAAATTGGGTCAATCAGGGAAACTTTTGTTCATAACGGGATGACTGATGTATTGATGACAGGGAGTGGACCAACAGTTTTTGCCTTGGGAAAATCGGACGAGTTGAAGGCTGTCATGGGCTCTTTTGATCAAAAATACAGGTTAATGCTTACTCGCCCCAGTTCAAGAGGGGGTCTGATCGACTAAAAAAATATAAGGGCCGCATTAGCCTTTACGTTGGGGTGTCGTCAAGTGGCAAGACACGGGTTTTTGGATCCCGCATTCGGAGGTTCGAATCCTCCCACCCCAGCCAAAAAATTCGGTGATTTTTTCGCCTATGAGGTCATAAATGCCTTCTAAAACTCTCGAAACCAGAGAAGAACAGAAATCAAGACTGTCTGCAGACATTCAGAATCGCACAAACATCCTTGCCGAGCAGGGTTCGTCTGAGAAAGATCTTTCCAAGGATCCTCAGCTAAAGAGCCTGAAGGCAAAAATTAAACAAATTAACGGCGCAATTGCACGAATCAATTTTCTAACTGACCAGAACGCAAAGATGGCGGCGAAGAAAGCAGAAAAAATAGCTCAGGCGGAAGCGGAAAGGGCCGAATTGATCAAACCCGGAGCGAAACCCAAGAGCAAAAAGAAGGTTGAAGAACCGGCGCCGGAGCCAACAAAAAAAGGTGGGAAAGCAAAGAGCAAACAAAAAACCGAGGGAAAGAAAGATTCAAAGTAATTCTCTCTCGTTCATAATCAGTTTGTCTCACCGCTTTAACAATCCATGTCTTTCGATTGGATCCTGAATTTAGGTCAGGATCCAATCGGCTTTGTTTCTCCTCTCGCCTTTTTCTGTTCTACCTTTAATAGTTAGTAGAGATCCAATGGATAGCATTAATATTTATCAGATGTTGCAAAAGCTGGTTCTGTTGGCGCCGGGATTCCTGCTGGCGATAACAGTTCACGAATTTACACATGGTTACGTAGCTTATCGTTTTGGTGACCCAACGGCCAAGATGTCCGGTCGATTAACATTTAATCCGCTAAGTCATCTGGACCCTATCGGCACTCTGGCTCTCGTGTTGACACAGATGATAGGGTGGGCCAAACCCGTTCCGGTAAACCCGCGTTATCTATCGAATCCAAGATCGGACATGTTGTGGATAAGTCTGGGCGGACCGGCGGCCAATCTGCTGACTGCCGTGTTGTTAGCCATTGTTCTCCAGGTTCTTGATCAATTTGCAGGCCACTCATTAATGCGCAGTTCTTTCGATTATCTTATGAAGCCACTGCTTCTGATAATCTATTTTGGGATCCAGATAAATATAGTGCTGGCAGTTTTCAACCTCCTGCCGGTTCCTCCTCTTGACGGCTTCAGCGTTTTGGCCGGAATTTTACCGCGAAGTTATGCCTACCAACTAGAGAGATTGGAACCCTATGGGTTCATAATATTGCTGATCCTTCTGTTATCAGGTGTGATTTCTTACATCATCATCCCTCCAATCATGTTCATTCAGAACATTCTTCTGGGGCAATTTTGAGATGACTGATGCCATATGAGGTTAGACTGGATAATTTTGAAGGGCCCCTCGACCTTCTACTATTTCTGGTTAACCGAAACGAGGTCAGTATATATGACATCCCAATCGCACTCATCACAGATCAATACCTAGAAACGCTCGAGTCCGACCACTCTGTCAATCTGGAGCTGGCCGGAGAATATTTGCTGATGGCCTCATATTTGACTCACATCAAATCAGCCTGTCTATTGCCTGCGACTGTATCTGAAGAAACTGGAGATGACGTTGAGGATCCCAGACAGGAATTGATCGAACATCTGCTCCAGTACAAGCGTTACAAAGATGTTTCCGTCCTGCTCGATTCCTCTGCGCTCCTGGGCAGAGAAGTCTTTAGTAGAGGCTGCTATCCGGAAAATGTTCAGGATGTAGAGAACAGGCTCGACCTGGAAGTGAGCCTAAACGACCTTCTTGAGGCCCTCAAGGATGTTGTCGAGAGGACCGCCAGGCCTGACCTCATGGTCGTGGAGCCCGAAATAGTAGCCATAAAGGACAAGATTGTTTTTATAATTGATATGATATCACGCAAACAGTGGGTCACATTCCTGTCCCTTTTTGATCAAGACATGACCCGCGTCCAGATAATAATAACTTTTCTAGCGCTGTTGGAAGTTGTAAAAATGGGGAGCGCCAAAATCTATCAGGATGTTCCTTTTGGCCCGATACTGATCTCTCGGAGATAATTTTTTGCACAACCATTTGAGAGGTTCTTTCGACTGGAGCAGGAAATGAGTCACAAAATCCAAAGATCAATGTTGATATTGCCGGTGAATGTGCCGAAATTCGTTGAAAAGGCGCACACACGAGGCGCCGACGCCATAACTCTGGACCTTGAAGACGCTGTTCCGCCTGCAGAAAAGGAGAAGGCCCGGGCTTTAGTGAGAGACTCTATCAGGCTTGCAGGACACGGGGGATCGGATGTCCTTGTTAGAGTCAACAATGACGAAGAACACATTTACAAGGACCTTGAGGCGGCGGTCCATGATGGGCTTTCTGCTGTATTTCTGCCGAAGACAGAACTTCCTGAACAAGTTCTGAAACTTGAGGGA